>WJMG01000040.1 GCA_014728075.1 Candidatus Omnitrophota bacterium
ATATAATACAGGAGCTCGCAGCTCACGGCATACCGAGAGAGAACTGTGTGCCCGGGACTTTCAGTAACGGTATCCCGCGTCTGGCGAATACCGGAGAAGAGGGCGTAAGGGAAGCGGTTGCCAATTTCAGGGAAGATATCAAGGAAAACACTATCTTTCAGGCTAATTTCGTAGCGCTGGAGAATGACGGAGAGCCGGACCTTCTTTTTGTCTGTCCCGTAACGGGGAAGGTCTTTTCGCTGAACGGGCTTGTCCCGCCCGAAAGCAGGGAATATAAGAATATAGTCGGCACTTTTGAGGAACAGCCACATCTCAATCTTTTCAATTATCTTAACGAAGCGCTGATGGAAGACCTTCTTCTCGTTTACGAGGGAAGAAAGCCGGTCGGGATCTTCGCGGAGATAATGAAAAAGGGAGTTGCCGACATTATTACGGAAACCCACAATCTGCCGGGAGAAGAGCGGTCCCGCTTGTTGGGGGAATTTTCTCAAAATATCCAAAGCAGGGTCAAAGCTTTACTGGACGAGAAAAGACAGGAAGGCCGGTTAACAGTGAACACCCGCCTCTTTGAAGAAGAGTCGGCTGATGTCTACAGGATACGCCGGGGCAAAGAGGTAAATACCGGCCGGGAAATACTTATGACCCAGCACGGGGAAAAGGAGGCTTTTGAGCTTTTCTCGATGTCGAACCCTGTACTCTACAAGGCGCTTATAGCCTCGGCGGAGGAAGAGGGCAGGGGTGTTGTTTCCCAGTTTTACGGGCCCCGCGGGGAGCTTGTGGAATTTGACGAGGTCGGGATGGTTCCCGATATTATCGTTCCGTTGAGGGACGATAAGGCCAGGAGCAAAAACAAGGGCAGCCTCGGCGGAAAGGGCGCCAACCTGGGAGAGATGATGTCCCTCGGGTTCGTTGAGGAAAACGGGGCTTCGGTGCCCGACGGGTTCGTACTCTCGACCAATATGTACAGGATGTGGAGAGAAGCGGGCAGGAAACTTACCGAAGAGATGAAGCGGGATATAAAAAAATCCCTGGAGGAGGTTTTCGGATCGTCCGAAGAAGGTTCTTTCAGCGTTTCCGTAAGAAGCGGGGCCCCGGTTTCTATGCCCGGGATGATGGATACCGAAAAATGGGTGGAGGCCCTGCAGGGAGAAAAAGGGGTCTTTGCCGCCGTACAGAGGGTCTTCGAATCGTGGGATAACCCGAGGGCCCGGGAATACAGAAGACTTTTCGGTATTCCGGACGGTCTGGGAACGGCCGTTGTCATACAGGAAATGAAAGACGGGACCGGGGAAAGATTCCCGAACTCGTGCTCCGGAATATTTTTCGGACAGGACGGTACAACGGGAGAAGACAAGCCGGCGCTTAAATATATAGTAGGCGACAGTGACCTGCTGGTAAGGGGGGACGATTCCGGATGGCCCATGTCGGATTTCGAGCGGGGCAAAGGATTTACCGACGCGGAGCTGGCGAGAGATATACTCGCGAGGCTCAAGGCCATAGCGGCCGCGTTAGAGGAACATTACGGATACCCGCAGGACATAGAGTTTACCGTGGAGAACGGGGAGCTGTTCCTTCTACAGACCAGGAACATCAAAGCCAAAGGAAAGGCCGGAATACTTATACTAAGGAACCTCGTCAATAAAGGGATATTGACTCCCGAGGAGGCTTTTGAAAGAGCCTATTCCGAGGTCATGAACCTCAGTTCTTCTTCTTTTACGGCGGATGAACGAACTCTCGCGCGGTCCCGAATAGGGGAGGGAAATCCCGTGGTGCCCGGCGCCGTATCCGGGAGGATAGCTTTTTCGCGAGAGGCTGTGGAGAGGATGAGGAGGGAAGAAGACTCAAAACCCGAAGCTGAAAGGCGGGATATCATATATGTCGCGAAATTTACCAGCCCGGATGACATCGATATCTTTAACATGGCGGACGGTGTTATTACCCTGGTAGGGGCCGCGGAATCCCATGCCGCTATAATGGCAAGGCAGATGAACAAAACATGTGTAGTAGGGATACTCGCGGACGAAGCTTTTCGTTCGGATATCGAGAACGGCATGATAGCGTATACGAAAGACAACAGAGAACATACCCTCAGGGAAGGGGATGTTCTCAGCATGAACGGCGAGACCGGAGAGATATATGAGGGACTTCAGGAGACCATAGACGGATCGCTTTCACAGGAGCAGATGAGCGAACTTGCCCGGTCACGGGATTTTGCCAGGCTTTTGCGCACGGCCGAGGGCATGGAGAACAGACAGTTGATACTTACGATGATGCTCAGGGCCGAAAACCGCCAGAAGGCCACGCTGTATTTTCATACCGATACGGAAGACGGGATCGTTTTTTCCGCCGATCCCGGGGCCGTTAAAGGTTCCGTGCCCGGGACCATAGGCTTTGCCAGGACGCGGGACGGGGAGGTAAAGACCGCTGTCGTGGCGGTGGAAGAGCAGGCGGAAGCTTTCCGGCGGGTTATGGGCGAAGACGAGATGCTCGGGCCCCTATTGCACGGGGCGGAGGTTTTTTATCACGGGCGGGAAGGCATGGCGGAAGCCGAACCCTTTGTTTTCGGGGAGACGGGGTCCGCGGGGGAAAGGAAACTGGAAACCATGCTCACTATAGGCGAGATCCCGGTGAACTTCAAGGTGTGGTTCCTCGGGCGCGACGAGGAGATCAGACAGATGACGCCTTCCATGTGCGCCGAAGTTTTTGAAGAGGCCCGGAGCGAAAAAACGGACATAAAATTCGTGATGAGCGAAAGAGGTATTATCATGTTCACCGACCAGAACATACTGCATGAATCGGTGGGCAACATGCACGGAGACCTTCTGCGGTTCAACGCTAACAGCACCGACCCGGACGCGGGCGGAATAGGCATCGCTAAGCCGGTCCAGGGCTTTATCGACCCCTTTTCCCCGGCGGTAAGGTTGAGGCGTATCATGACCGGCCTCAAGGCTCCGGAGGTGCCGGAAAGCGTAGCAAAGTTTGTCCAAAAAGCCGTTACCGGCATACCGGAACTCGCCGTCGAGATGGAAGGAGCGGAAATAAACGACGGAAGAAAGGTCAAAAAAAAGGTCTTTGGCACAGTAGAAAATAAAGCGAATATGGTAACGGTCATTCCTCAGGGAGGCAGGGGCCCCGCGGTATTATTGCCCCGGGACGGAAAAGAGCTGGACGCGAAAATGGGCATCATTATGGAAAACCTGCGTTCGGCGAAAGAGAAAGGACTTCCGGTCAAGCTTATCGTGAGTAACAGGGCGGGTATCGTTTTTGGATTCGGTACGGATACCCTGCACGAAGAGATAAAGAGAAAAACACAGAACGGGTTGAGCGCCGAGGATCGTCCCGGGCACAAGGTGCTGGACTGCATCATACAGTTCTCCGGAGGAGAATCTCCGGGCCGCCTGATATTCAGGGCCCCTCTCGAGGCGGAGAAAGAGGCCAGTTTCTCCGGAGGCGATGAGAGCTTTTTCCGGATAATGGAAAATTTCCCCGAAGTCGCGGAATTGCTTTACGGCATGCAGATAGTCGACGGAAGGAGAACACAAACGGAGTACCTCTCTTATGAGAAAAAACCCGCCTATGACGGGGAAACTGAGGCGCCGGGGCAAGAGACGGAAGAAAGATCGGAAGCGGAACTTGTTCCCGGAGAATTCGCGGATAATATAAGCTCGATCGATTCTCTTCTGGAAGCCGATCCTTTCGGCTTTATGGGAGGATATTACGAAAGCGGGGAGGGCGAACCCGAAAGGATAAAGGAAGCCGCGGAGATCCTTGACGAAGTGGGCCTCCGTCTGGCAAAAGCCGTCAGGGACGCCGGGAAGGGCAAGGGTGGCGGGATGGTCAAGTTCGCTTTCATAGGACGGGCCATAGGGTTCAGCTTCGACCCGAATACCAGGCACGAGGATATAATTATCCCCGGGCAGGAAGGAAAGGCCGGGATCCACCAGGGCTTTATTTTTATAGAAGAAGGCAAAGGGCCGGGTGAGGTAGAGATCTCCATAAATTTTCGATGGGATGAGTGGGAAGGAAGATCTTCGCGAAAAGAGGTCATGGAGACCATAGAGAGGTTTTTTCTGCGTAAGCTTCAGGGCAACAAGGCCATAGGCCCTCTGCTGGACGGTGCTGATGTTACTCTGGGAGAAGAAACCCGCTCCGTGGCTACATTCCGTTACCAAAGTCCTGAAGAGAGGCCGGCTAACATGGAGACCATGGCCATACCTCCCGACGATGATGCCCATTACGGCGAAACTTCCGAGAAAGAAGGATGGGGGCGCCTTAATATCGCCGGCCGGGAGGACGCGGATGAGTTTGCCGAATGGCTCCGTTCAGCAAAGGAGGTTTCCGAATTCGAGGTGACCGTGCGGGGAAGAACTATAAACATAGTAGCGGAAGAGGGGATAGGGTTCAGGGGGAGGAAGTATTTGAGGGCGGAGGATGTAGAGGGTCTGCTTGAAGATGTCCTGAAGATAGAAGGCGCCGACGGGGACAGGATCCCTGAGACCCTGGTCTTCACGATCCTTGACAGGTCCCCCTCGAAGTTCGAGGACCATAAAAGGAACGGGGTGATAGGGGTCAACAGGACCATAATGGAAAACACCTCGGGCAGGGTAAGAGAACTGATCCTCCGTACCGGACTCGCGCACGAACTGGCCCACGAAGCGGCGGAACCGGAGCCCGGGAAAGGGGCCGGAAGAGCGGAGATAGAGGCGATGGCGGCGCGTTTCGAGAAAGAGCAGAAGGAGAGGGATGTTAATTACGCCGTTTTCCTTATGGCGGAATATAATGTCGGGTTCCTGGACCTTTATCAGGATATAAGTCCCGGCCTCGGACAGGATGTTTTTATCGAGATATTGAGGAGGCAAATAATGCCCGAAGCCGCCCGGTTCGTCGAAACCGTTTCCGTTTCCTCCCGTCAGGTTTTGTCCGGCATGCGTACGGGAGAATATCCCAGCGTTGTCCTTATCCCGGTCTCCGAGGACCAGATGCTGTTCGACGGCTCGGAGTATAAAAAAATAGCCAACGAGGAAGAACGGACGATACGCCGTAAATACGGTATAAACATCGATGTGATATATTATGTCGAGAAGGACGACGCTTCCCTGTCCGAAGCCGTGGAGAAAGCGATCGCTTCAGATAACTTCGCGGAAGATCCCCGGTCGAGGCTGCTGGTCTATGCCAACGAGAGAGATGACGAGAAGGTCAGATCCTTCAGGGAAAAAGTGGATAAGCTGGCCGGGGATGGATACAAGGACAGGATATCCGGTGTCGTGGCGGGAACTTTTGTTCCGGAAGACATGGACGATAAGATATCTGTAGTGTGGCTTACTATACTGGGATTAGGTCTTATGGAAATGGAACGGTCACCCGGGTCCGCCGAAGACATGGCTCCCCGGGTGTTGAGGCTTGTCCGCGATATGATAAGCGATCCCTTTAAGCTGGACCGTATACTTGCCGAGCAGGGAAACGACCCGGCCAGGGTCATGGACATGCTTTTGGACGGACAGTTCCTTCTGGATGTGAGGAAAATAGATTATGAGGAGATAAGGGACTTTATGGAAGCGGAGGCCGCGGTATTGCAGTCCCTGTAATATGTGTTCGAGCTACCCGTCGCAATTAAAAATAAAAAAGTTAGAATAATTAAAGTTGTCATGGTTTGCCTTTGTGTTAAAATACGATAAAGGTAAATTATGATGAAAAAGTTTTTTCTGTCAAAGATAATATCCGTCTTTGTCGCGGGTATCTTCATGTCCCATCTACTATCCTACGGGCTTGCGCCTGTGGCGGGATTCCAGAACCCCGTTACAAAAAGGAAGCTGCTGGCCGCGCTCGCGGACACGGAAATAATATACGCCGACACCCCCGAAGCGGTGAACCTTTTAAAAAGGAACAATACTTCCGGAATAATACTGTCCACGGGTAAATACCTGGTTTCCGGCGAGATCAAAGGTGATGAGATAGGATTGCTGCGAATAATCCTTCACGAGAACATAGAGGCCCTGATGCAGATCCTCGAGGAAAAAGACCCCGAACGGTATAAGAAGATCAAAGATATCGTGTTAAGCTCCGGATCGCACGATGCGGAAGAGGGGGATATACAGGAAATATATTTTTATGTTAACCATAAAGTGGCGAGGCTTTTCGAATGGCTGATACTTCTGGAACAGGGAATGGTTTTTGATGACGAGATCCCGCTAAGCGCGAAAGAACTTTTGAACGAACTTGCTCCCCGGGCGTTTTCCGGAAGAGGGCACATATTCACCCCGGAATTCTGGGACCCCGTGTTGTGCCGGAAAAGGATCGATAAAGAAGTATCCGGGGGGATGAGGTTCGTCATGGCAAAGATGTCGGGTTCGTTCTCGGAAGCGGATAAGGAACGGGCGGGCAGAATGGCCCGTGCCTATCTGCGGCGCAAAGAAGAACTGGGAATAGAAGTAAATGCTTCTTATACCGATATAATTGCGCAGATCTTTCTGCGGCTCGGATTGACCGAAGAGACCGCCGGGAAGGATCCGGAAGAGATATTTAAGAACCTTCTTAAAGAGAACCGGATACGCAATATACTTGAGGTAGGCTGCGGAGACTGTGCTTTTCTGGCCGCTATATCCGAAGATGCGCGACACGCCGAGGTAGATATCACGGGTATAGACCTTAACTCCGCGGCGATGAACGGGTCCTATGGGGATATGGCCCGGGAAAGGGGAGTGGAATTAATAGAGACCGATGTGAGGTCTTTTGCCAACAAAGAGAAATACGACATAATAATAAGTTCGGGAGTATTGTCCCTGTTCGGGGCCCATACCGAGGAAAAGGACAGGTTCGCCGGAAAAGGCCTTACCGATATTATCCGGAAGAGCAACGATATGGCAAAAAGCGCTGTTCAGCTTTTAAGCGAGCACGAAAAGGCCGCTTTTTACGCGAACACCTTCACCAGTCTGGTCATGCTTTACCGGGACAAGGTGGAAAAATACGCGGATGTCATAACATGGGATAATACCCGCAAATGTTCATTTATGAGCGTTTACAAATACCTGGACGACGACCGGGTCAGGAAGATGTGGTCGGAGATCTGGGACCAGGGCGCTTCCCTGGCGGTGATAGCCAAAAAAGGCGCATTTTACGATTTTACCAAAAGCCGGATACTGGCCATGGATGTAATGGACTGGGCCAGGGAAGAGGAAAGGGTATACGAGCTCAGGTATGATGAAAGCCGGCTTACCCCCTCGCAGATAGATGTAATAAAGGCATACGCTGAGACCCTCAGGGAAAAGTTCGGAGCCGGAATAAAAGTGAAACCCTGTTCGAGCGCTAACGGTTCCCGGGAATCCATTATCGCGGTTTACTGTGAAGGGGAGGCGTTCAAGGGCGAAGGGCATATCGAGGTGGAAGTGCCGGAAGGCGACCTCGAGGAATATGTTCTCCGATTATCCGGCATGCTGAACATCGCTTTCGCCTCGGCAAGCATAGACGAAAACGCTTCCCTGGAAGACCTGAAGACAGGGTACGCGAGGATAATCAACTACATCAAGGACCAGTATTCATCGATAATAGGATCGGAACTGGAGATATTCGGAGGGCCCGAACAGATCCTGAACACGCTCAGGTATGTCAAGATCCTCCTTCCGAAAGCCGACCGTCTTCCCCCCGGCAGGATCCGGGAATATAACGAGCTTGCCCGTAAGCTTCTGATCTCGGCGTAAATCCGGGACGCTTCCGCCGATGAACCTGTCTGATCGCGGAAGGACCTTCAGTGTTTATTCATTTCCGCGGGAAGCGGTTTAGCAAGAGAGGCGTAATCGTGTTATAATATCCGCATGAATATAGCCGTGATATTGAGTGAAAAAGGGTTTCACTGGGAGGAGTACGCCGCAGCTTACCTGGAATTCGCGCGCCTGGGAGCGGATGTGGAAATTTTCACCCCCGCGGGAGGGTTTCCTTCCCCCGATCCTTACAGCGTCCGTAAAACAGGAGTGTTCTCCCGGCTGGGTTTCGGGGTCCCGGGAGAAATAGCTCTCGACGCGCCGGCGGGAAAGAGGGCCGCGAAGACGCTCGAAATGAAAAGGCCGGTTGCGGGAATGGACCCGCACAGGTTCGATGTCCTGTACCTCGCCGGCGGGCACGGATGCCTTTTCGATCTTAATGTGAACAGGGACCTTCACGAAAAGATCCGCAAAATGCACGCGAAGGGGAGTGTTCTCTCGGGGGTATGCCACGCTACATCCACTTTCGCTCTGGCGGGCGTCGCGGGAGGAAAGAAACTTACGGGTTTCCCCGAGGGGCTTGACAAGCTCTTGCTGTTCCTGGGGCTGGTGCACGAGGATCTTCTTCCTATACCTTTTTCCAATGAAAAGACCCTGGAAGAACACGGGGCCGTGATGACATCTGAAGACAAGGTTAAGGGTTTCTTTTACCCGGGATATGCTCTCGCCGAAAGGCCGTTCGTTACGGGCGTAGGCCCGAAGGCCGCGCGCCGGGTGGCTGAACTGGCCGTCAGGATGGCTCAGGGAGAGATATGAGAGAAACCGAAGCAAGGATGAAGATAAGAGAGCTTTTTGCGCTTCGCAAGCTCGGGGTGGTGGCCACCAGAGGAGAGGAATATCCGTATACTTCTTTAGTGGGTTTCGTTCCCACAGAGGACCTTGGAGCGATAGTCTTTGCCACTCTTAAAAATACCCGAAAATATTCCAATCTGATGGAAGATCCCCGGGTTACTCTGCTGGTCAACAGCGCTTCCGGAAGCGCCGGGGATTTTGAGAACGCTTTTTCGGTCACTGTGCTGGGAGAAGCCTCGGTGGCCCGCAAAGAGCAAGAAGCTGTTCTCAGGGAACTTTATCTGTCCAAATTGCCTTTTCTCGAGGAGTTTATCAATGATCCCGACTGCGCGCTTGTGCAAATAAAACCCGTTAAATTCATAGTGGTCAACGGGCTGAGGGCTGTTTCAGCGTTCGACGCGTGAAGCTCCGGCTACCGTTTTGCTTCTGTCCCGGGTACGGGGCCGGGCGGTACCTGTCCACCCACGACCCCCCGAAGCCTGAAAGCGGAAAATGAACATATAGTTTGCCAAAAACGGTTGGTTTGTGTACACTTTACGGGAACGGAAAGCCTTTTACCCAAAATTAACCGGGAGGTTATCTATGAAAGCGCTTAATGTTCTGGCACTCATACTGGTAATTGTAGGGGGACTTAACTGGGGTCTTGTGGGGATACTGGATTTTGACCTCGTGGCCGCGCTTTTCGGCGCGATGTCCGTAATATCGAGAGTCGTCTACTCTCTCGTCGGGCTTGCCGCTCTTTATTCGATAGGTATCCTGGCGAAAGAGCTCAAGGCGTAAATAGAGAAAGATAATATCGTGCAACGGGTAGTCCCGAAAAGAAAGGGACTACCCGTTCTTTATTATTTTAAGCGCTTTCAGAGCGCTTTTTTCCTTGTCTTTTATTTCCAGCATGACATCTATCTCAGTGCTCCCGGCCTCTTTAAGGAATTTTCTGAACTTACGGGTATCAATGCTCCGGGTGTGGTTTCCCGCGCGCTTGCCTTTTTCCTGGGAGGAGTAATCCATCATCAGGCATCCGTCGCCTTTTTTCCAGGTCTTAGCCGCCGAGAGGACGGCTTTTGTTAAGGGTTCGCCGTTATTCAGGCATTCGTGGTGAAAGGCGTCGAACAACACGGGAATGCCGGTCATCTTATGTACCTCAAGACAGTCTTTGAGAGAGAAAAGACGGTCGTCGTTCTCTATGACCAGCCTTTTCCGTAACGGAGCGCTCAATTTTGCGTATCTTTCGGCGAACCTGTTTATAGCCGAGGGCTTATCTCCGTAAACGCCTCCTACATGTATCTGTATCTTGGCGGAACGGGGCAGCTCCATGGTTTCAAGGACAGTCCTGTGGTATTCGAGTTCGGCTATGCTTCTTTCGACCACATCTTCGCGCGGAGAATTTATCAGAACGAACTGATCGGGATGCATCGAGATGCGCATTTTGTGTTTTTTTATGAAAGAGCCTATATTTTTAAAGTCTTTTTTGAAATGGCCCGCCCAGTCGAAACGGCAAACCGGATGTGAGGCAAAGGGGACTATGTCGGAACTGATCCTGAAAAAGAGCAGCCCTTTTTCCAGATTGTATTCTAGTATACTCTTCAGGCAGGCCAGATTTTCCGAAACGGTGGACATTAACCGTTCCTCGCTGTAAGAGGCCAGACGGAAAGTATGGTTGGCCGTGCAGCCGATACCGCGGTTTATGCAGGGGTAACCTATCTTCATGGATATATTATAGCATAAGATCCCGGGCGCGCAGGGGCCGGGCGTCCGCGGAATTCTCATAATCCCTGTACGGGGTTGTTCATGAGTACTATAATATTAATATGAAAAGATACAAACAGATAGCGCATACCGCGGACCTGGGCGCCGAGATATACGGCAGGAGCCTCGAGGAACTTTTCGCTAACGCGGCTTTCGCCATGTTCGATATGATAACCGCGGACCTGGAGAAGGTAGAGCTGCGTAAAGAGGTAGAGATAGAAGCGGAAGGTGTAGATGCGGAGGACCTTCTCGTAACCTGGCTTAACGAACTTTTGTACAGGTCTTCCTCGGATGAAATAGTGTTTTCGCGATTTGATATAAGGGAACTGGGGGATAAAGGTCTAAAAGCTGCCGTCCGCGGGGGGAGACCCGCGAAGATAAACACCGAGATAAAGGCCGCTACATATCATGATGTTAAGATCGAGCGGGACGGTAAAGGATATAAGGTAACGGTTGTTTTTGATGTTTAGCTTTTTAGGCTTTTCAGCCTTCTTAAGTGTCAGAGTGTCAAAGCATCAGAGTGTCAGCGTTCGGCGGACTTTAGCAGGTTAAAAGGTGAAAGGGTGAGGGGTTAAAAGAGCCGGGCTCCTGTACGCTGTACCCTGTACATTCATGACCCGGCCGCTTCTTTAAAGAAGACCACACTCAGCAGGAGTATTCATGACCAAGGAATTTACAGGCAAATTAGAGAATATAGACGAGTTCAGATGGAAGATCCCGCGAACTTATTCAAAAGGCATGAAGGTCCCCGGGATAATATATTCCGACGAAAGGATGCTTAAGAGCATACTCAAGGACAACGCCCCCGAACAGGTTGCCAATGCCGCCCATCTGCCCGGTATCGTAAGGGCGTCGCTGGCAATGCCGGATATACACTGGGGCTACGGACTGCCTATCGGCGGCGTGGTCGCTACGGATGTAAAGCGGGGCGGTGTCGTGACCCCGGGAGGAGTAGGGTACGACATTAACTGCGGTGTGCGGCTTATCAGGACGGAGCTGAAGGCAAGTGATGTTGAAGATGCTCTGGAAAAACTGGTCAACGCTTTGTATTCAAGCGTTCCCGCGGGGGTAGGGTCTACAGGGGGTATAAGCTCCGGGAAAAAGGAACTGGATCAAATATTAAAGAAAGGAGCGGCGTGGGCCGTATCCCGGGGTTACGGATGGAGCTCGGACCTGGAATTCTGCGAGGAGAACGGAGCGATAGAAGGAGCGGATACGGAAGGGGTCTCGCCGAGGACTTACGAACGCGGGAAAAAACAGTCCGGTACTCTGGGATCCGGCAACCATTTCCTGGAAGTGCAGGTGGTTGACCGTGTTTACGACCGTAAGGCAGCCGAGGTTTTCGGGGTTTTCGAGGGACAGGTAGCGGTGATGGTGCATACCGGTTCCAGGGGCTTCGGGCACCAGACCTGCAGCGATCACGCTGCCCGGATGGTGAAGGCAATGGCAAAATACGGAATATCCGTTCCTGACCGTCAGCTGGCCTGTGTTCCCGTCGAGAGCCCCGAAGGCAGGAGTTACCTTGGCGCGATGCGCTGCGCGGCTAATTACGCCTGGTGTAACAGGCAGGTGATAACCCATCTCGTGAGAGATTCTTTTGAGAAAGTTTTCGGAGAGAGCGCGGAAAGCCTCGGTATGGCGCTCGTGTACGATGTCGCCCACAATATAGCCAGGTTCGAAGAACATAATGTTGACGGAGAAGAGAAGCTTCTCTGTGTACACCGTAAGGGCGCTACCAGGGCCTTTCCCCCCGGGAAAGATGAAGTACCCGACAAATACAGCGATACGGGGCAGCCGGTCATAATCCCCGGTGACATGGGAAGATGCTCGTTTCTGCTCGCGGGAACGGAAAGCGGCGCCGGGACCTTTTATTCGACCTGTCACGGAGCGGGCCGCCTGATGTCGAGAAGCGCGGCCAGGAGATCTGCCCGCGGACGGCACATATCCGGGGAGCTGGCTGAAAAAGGGATCCTCGTTCGATATGTGGGACGCGATACGCTTCAGGAGGAAGTTTCCGAGGCGTATAAAGATGTTTCGGAGGTAGTGGATATCGTGCAAGGGGCGGGTATCTCAAAAAAGGTCGCCAGGATGAAGCCGTTGTGCGTGGTTAAGGGATGATGATTTGGCGCCCGGGGAGAGGGCGCGGTCTTCCCCCTCGCCACGGGTCCCGGCCGCGCTGAAGCTTCGGCGGACAAGCCTGAGGTCCCGGCCGGCCGCGAATAAGAACATAGCCGGACGCCTGGCGTGTACCGCTTATGATAGATAAAGGAGAAGGTACGGGAAAAGTCCGTTTGCGCGGCCTCCGCGATAATGCCTCTGCGTATGCCCCGGGAACAACAAAATTCTCAGCCCGGGGTGGAGTAACATACGGGTTTTCTGATACGGATAAAGCTTTTCGGTCGATTTTAGCGTATAATAGAACATCGGACTGAACGAAAACATTAAAAAGGATCGAATAGATGAAGAAAAAAGAAGTGAGAACAGAGGTTACTTTTGACGGGCTTGGTATCGCGCCGAAAATAGTCCAGGCACTGGACAATTTGAAATTCACCAACCCCACACCGATACAGCATAAAGCCATTCCCCTCGCGATAGACGGCAGCGATATTGTCGGGGTCGCGCAGACGGGAACGGGAAAGACCATGGCCTTCGCTATACCCGTCGTGCAGCGCCTTGCCCGGAGCGCCGGAAAGTGCCTCGTGCTTGTGCCGACAAGGGAACTCGCGATCCAGGTGGAGGAAAGTTTCCGAAAGATAGCCCCGGGGTTCGGGCTTAACAGCGTCGTTATTATAGGCGGAGCCCCGATGCAGCCGCAGATAAAGGCCCTGAAGAAGAAACCCCGTATAATTATAGCTACTCCCGGGCGCCTCCTTGACCACATGCAGCAGAAGACGCTGCGGTTAAACGAGGTGGAGATCCTTATCCTCGACGAAGCTGACAGGATGCTGGATATGGGGTTTAAGCCGGATATAGAACGCATAATCAAGTTCATTCCCAAAAAGAGGCAGACCATGCTTTTTTCAGCGACCATTCCGGGAGAGATCGTCTCAATAGGAGCCGCGCATATGAAACTTCCCGTACATGTGGAAGTCGCTCCGTCAGGGACGGCGGCGGAAAAGATCGTACAGGAACTCTTTATAGTGAAAAAAGAAGCCAAGAAAAAACTGCTTGGAGAACTGCTCAAACAATATCGTGGATCGGTACTCCTGTTCTCCCGGACCAAAAGAGGCGCGACGAGGATAAGGAAGATGCTGGCACAAATGGGGCATTCCGCGGCGGAAATACATTCGGACAGGACGCTCAAACAGAGAAGGGAAGCGCTGGACGGGTTCAAGAAAGGCAGGTACAGGATACTTGTCGCTACCGATATAGCGGCCAGGGGTATAGATGTGGTGGGCATAGAGACCGTTATAAATTACGATATTCCGGACGATGCCGAAAATTATGTTCACAGAATAGGAAGGACCGGGCGCGCCGGACACGAGGGCCGGGCTATTTCGTTCGCTACTCCCGACCAGAGAAAAGATATACGCAGTATAGAGAAAATAATGAACACGGTGCTTCCGATCTCGGAACATCCGGAATTGCCGAAAGAGGAATTCGTCACCCGAACGGTTTTTTCCAGCACCCGCCGCGGAGGTAAGAGAAGGGCGGCACGAAAGCCGCGCCGCTGGTGAGAGCGGGGCGGATATTTTCCCGGGCTCTCTCTGCCGTTTTCCGTTCAGGAAGCTTTTTCCGAGGTCGGACCGGACAAAGAACTGCGCGAAAATATCATCGAAATAATTGAGGCCGGAGCTAAAGACCTGATTTCCCGCCTGGAAGCGCGTCCTCACCCTATTTCCGGATCTGCTGTTCCGCTCCCGAAAAAAAGCACGAAGGGCGCGTATCGCGGCGCGATAGCGGAGCGCCGGGAGTTAAATGTGCAGGCCGTGGTTTAGAGCACAAACCATGCCGGTTGTGGCGGCCGGTATAAAAAGACAATAAATAAAGGAAAGTCATGCCGAACCAGAAAAGAAGGAAAGACATAAGGAACATCGCTATAATAGCGCATGTTGACCACGGGAAGACCACCCTGGTGGACGCGCTTCTTAAATATACAGGGGCGTATGATTTCAAAGACGGAGAAACCGCCATAATGGATTCTAACCCTCTGGAAAAAGAGCGGGGCATAACCATCCTTTCCAAGAACGCTTCGCTTGAGTATAAAGGTGTACAGGTGAACATAGTCGATACCCCGGGGCACGCCGACTTCGGAAGTGAAGTGGAAAGGATACTGAAGATGGTGGACGGGGTGCTTCTTCTGGTGGACGCTTTCGAGGGTCCAATGCCCCAGACAAAATTCGTCTTGAAAAAATCGCTGGAACTTCATCTTAAACCCATACTTGTAATTAATAAACTGGACCGCCCCAACGCGCGGCCGGACAAAGTAGCGGATATGACCTTTGACCTTTTCTGCGACCTGAACGCTACGGAAGAACAGCTCGATTTTCCCATAGTCTACGCGTCGGCGAAGGACGGATACGCGGTGCTTGACCTGGAGGACCCCAGGGAGTCCGTAAGGCCTTTACTGGAAACTATCCTTCACAGGGTGCTGCCGCCGGTCGCTGACCCTGAGATGCCCCTGCAAATGCTCATCACCATGCTGGACCACGATCCGTATGTCGGGTTGATAGCTATAGGACGCATACTCCACGGAGAGGTATCGGTCGGGGACCCTATAGCGGTTATCAAGCACGACGGTTCGGTGAAAAAGGAAAAAGTCACGAAAATACTCAAATACAAAGGTCTTTCGAGGGTCGAGAGCGCAAAAGCCGTCGCAGGAGACATAGTTTCAATATCCGGGGTAGGCAGCGCCCAGGTAGGCGAGACCCTGGCCGATGTTAACGAACCGAAGGCCCTTCCCGCACTTAAAATAGATGAGCCTACTATATCAATGAATTTCTCGCATAACACCAGCCCCCTTGCCGGTAAAGACGGAGGAAGGTTTTTGACCTCCAGGCACATCAGGGAAAGGCTTGCCCATGAAGCCAGGATAAATGTCGGGATAAAAGTGGAAGAGGTTGACGGGGGCGAACGGTTCAAGGTCTCGGGCAGGGGAGAACTGCATCTGTCGATATTGATCGAGACCATGCGCCGGGAAGGATACGAGCTGGAGGTGTCCCGGCCTACGGTAATATTAAAAAAGGCCGGAACCGATATTCTCGAGCCCGTGGAAGAGGTAGTGATCGAAGTGGACGCCGAGTACCAGGGGACCGTCATGCAGGCCCTGGGCGAGCGCAGGGCCGAAATGAAGTCCCTCGAGACAACCTCTTCCGGCACCGTGAGGATGGAGCTTATTATCGCTTCGAGAGCGCTTATCGGGTTCAGGAGCGATTTTCTGGTGATGACCCGCGGCAGCGGCATCATGTACCAGAATTTCCTGGAGTACCAGACCTATAAAGGGGACATGCCCTCGCGTCAGAGGGGGGTTCTGATCTCACAATCCGGAGGACAGGCCGTGGCCTATGCCCTTTTTAATCTTCAGGCCCGGGGGGAGATATTCGTAAGCCCGGGAGACGATATATACGAAGGCATGGTGCTCGGGGTAAACAATAAAGGCGTGGACCTGGTGGTGAACGCTTTAAAAGGGAAAAAACTCACTAATATGCGTTCTTCGGGGGCGGATGAGGCCATACAGCTGATAACTCCCCGGGAAAAGACGCTTGAGTTCGCTCTTGAGTTCATCGAGGACGATGAACTTGTTGAGGTGACCCCCAAGAATATCCGTATCAGGAAATTTCACCTTAATGAGAACAAGCGCAAAATAGAGAGCAAGAAATAAGATATTTTATCCTCGATCCTTGTTCTACACCTCATGTATTCCTTTACCTTGAAGGTTTCGTGCTTTCCGCCGCATGCCCCGATTTGCATATTAAGGGATGACCATATATAATTATTGGTACAAATAAAAATGATAATAATAAAGAGGTAATTTATGCTTGACCCGAAATTTATAAGAGAGGACCCGGATGCGGTAAGAAGATCGCTTGAGATAAGAGGGGACGATGTCTCTCTTGTCGATGAATTCCTTTCCCTGGACGAAGCGAGGAGGAACAAGATACAGGAGGTCGAAGAACTCAAGAGCGAGAAGAACAGGGCTTCCAAAAGCATAGGTGAACTGATCAAGAAAGGTGAGAACGCCGAAGCGGCCAAGGAAGAAGTTAAAAAACTTAACGAGAAAATAAACGAGCTGGACCGCGAGCTCAAAGAGATAGAGGCGGGGTTCGGCGGTCTTCTGGATACCATACCGAACATTCCCCACGAAAGCGTCCCGGTCGGTAAGGACGAGACGGATAACCGGCTTGAGAAGGAAGAAGGATCGATACCGTCTTTTTCGTTTAAACCCAGGGACCACATAGAGCTAGGCCAGATAACCCGTACGCTTGATCTCGAACGGGGAGCCAAGATAGCGGGGTCCGGTTTTCCTCTTTTTACGGGCGCGGGAGCAAAGCTGGAGAGGGCGCTCATCAATTTTATGCTGGATGTTCATATCAGGGAACACGGTTATACCGAGGTCTTTCCTCCTATAATAGTGAACAGGAACGCGATGAGAGGGACCGGGCAGCTGCCCAAGTTCGAGGAAGATCTGTATAAGATAAAGGATGAGGAATTCTTTCTTATCCCCACGGCCGAGGTACCGGTAACGAACATTCATATGGATGAGGTCCTGAAAGAGGAAGACCTACCGCTGTATTACACGGCATATACCGCCTGTTTCAGGAAAGAAGCCGGATCTTACGGTAAAGATACAAGAGGCATAATCCGGGTACATCAGTTCGACAAGGTGGAGATGGTGAAATTCACGACACCCGAATCTTCCATGGAGGAGCTGGAGAAGCTTCTCGGCGACGCCGAAGATATATTGCAGCGGCTTGAGGTCCCCTACAGGGTGCTTACGCTTTGTTCGGGTGATATAAGCTTCGCCGCGCACAAATGTTACGATATAGAGGTATGGGCGCCCGGCCTTGATAAATGGCTTGAAGTCTCCAGTTGTTCGGTATTCAGCGATTTTCAGGCCCGGAGGGCGAACATCAAATACCAGCCGAAAGACAGGAACGAAAAAGCGCGTTTCGTGCATACCCTGAACGGTTCCGGCGTGGCCCTTCCCCGGCTTGTTATAGCCGTTATGGAAAACCACCAGAACGAGGACGGTTCAATAAAAGTCCCTGAGGCGCTCAGGCCGTATTTCGGATCGGACACGATAGGAACCGAGTAACGGGCGAAATCCAGTATGGCAAAATTCTTCAGGACCATCTTCGGGATACTCTTGATACCGGCGGCGCTTGGTGTCGGCCAGGCTTTTTATTCCGAAATACGCGAAATAAGCCTTTTCAGCGGGACGCTTCACATCCTGGAAAGAGGCGTCCTGGCGTATCTTCTTCTTCATGTTTTCCTCGTTAAACCCATCTACCTGTATGTTCTCGGGCACGAGTCCGTGCATGTGCTTGCCGCCTGGCTCTGCGGAGGGCATGTAGTATCTTTTAATGTAACACCTTCCGGGGGCAATGTCGAAACCTCCAAGACGAATTTTTTCATAGAGCTGGCGCCGTATTTCGTGCCGATCTATACGCTCCTTTCGGGTGTGGCATATGTAGTGTTAAGGTCTCTCGGCAGGGAAGGTCCGGCGGTCTCCGCTGTTTTCCTTTTTCTTATAGGCTTTACGCTGGCCTTTCATTTTGTAATGACAACGGAAGTCCTCAAGCTGAAGCAGCCGGATATCATGAAGTCGGGTATAATTTTTTCCTCTATAATCATATTCACCCTTAACCTGCTCGTGGTCATACTGGTCTTTTCTCCGGTTTTTGACCTTTCTCTCGGCGGATTTTTTGAGGGAGCGTATACCAATACCGCGGAACTCTACAGAAAAATATATTCGAAAGCCGTGATGATTGCCAACGGGGAGCTTTTCTGGTAACCCTATGAACGGACCCGTAATATCCGAAAAATGAGACTGAAAAAGCCTTTGCGTATATTAATCGCTCTGCTGCTGGGTACGGCAGCCGCTTTTATTCTTCTTGAGGCGGGCCTCCGTATCCTGGGTGCTGTTTATCTGAAGACAACGGAGCCGCCTGAAAGAAAAGTGGTGGAAGACGAGCCCGGCCATTTCAGTATTCTCTGCGTGGGGGCTTCGTGGACGGCTGGAGTAGGCGCTCCGTCGGGGAGAGGGTATCCGGAACAGCTTGAGGAAGTCCTCGAGGAGGAACACCCGGGCAGCTCTTTTACTGTTTTCAGGCGCGCGGTCGTGAGCCAGAATACAGCCCAGGTCCTGGAAAGGCTTCCCCGGGAAATAGAGGAGACAAAGCCCGACATTGTCATTATTCTTGTCGGCGTTGCCAACGGATGGAATCACTGGGGGCTGGTCGATATAGGCCGGGGGAGAAAAACTCCGGAAGACATTTCCGAGACCAAGGACAATATAAAGACCCTGAAGCTTGCCAGAATACTGGTCAGTGATGTAGCGGATGTTTCACGGCAAAGGATATACAGGGAGGAAAGGGAAAGAGAAAAGAACATGATCTATGAAGATACCCGGAACTACGGGGGATTCCCGCCCAGTATGACGAGCCATAGCCGGGGGATAAATTTTCTCAGGACGAAAAACCTCGCTAAGGCGGAAGAAGAGTTCGGGAAGGGTATCGAACGGGATCCGTTCAACGGCGCGAATTATACCGGTATGGGTTTCGTGAACATGAGCAAAGGGACCTTTAGCGAGGCTATAGGATGGTTCGAGAAAGCGATGGAGATCGATCCCCGGAACCCGGTAAATTACGGCCAGATAGGGTACGCGTATTTCAGGCAGGGTATTTACGATAAAGCGGCCGAATGGTTCGAGAGGTCGCTGGAGGTCGATCCGGACAGCGCGGTTAAAGGTGTATGGCACGGAGGATATCTTACGATGGCAATAAGTTATGAGCGTACGGGCCAGGAAGAGAAAGCGCGGGAAGCAAGACAGCTTTCCCGCGAGATGAGGGATGTGCAGCGCATGGCGCTTTCCAGGGTGCCGGAACTTACTGCCGCCGATTTCAGGGACTGGATAAAGTCGGATTTCAGGGAAATGGTCAAAGTGTGCCGGGCAAAAGGCGTAGAGGTGGTAATGCAGACCTTCCCCAACGACGCTTACGATAAATACAGCCTGGGGATAAACCGCGCTATACGGGAGGCGGCTCTGGAACTGGGGGTGCCCTTTGTCGATCAGGAAAGGCTTTTCCGGGAATATTTTATCGAAGAGGGTGTCTCACGCGACGATTATTTCGAGTTCCCCGGCGCCGACGGGTACCAGACGGGCGAAGGACACTGCAACGAAAGAGGGTACCGTCTTATGGCGGAGAACATTTATAGCGTGATCGAGGAACGGGAGCTTTTCCGAAAGGTGAGGGCAAAGAGGTAGAGAAAACAGGTTAAATTTGTTACAATAATAGCCCGGCCAGATATCTTTGGGTGCTGAAGCGGGACCGGGGGTACCGCTTCGCTGAGGGTTGCGCAGAGGTTTTCGAAGCGCTACCGCCAAACAGACATATCGAAGAGCGAAGAAGAACGGAGGAGTGGCAGAGTTGGTCGATTGCGGCGGTCTTGAAAACCGTTGACCTTCACGGGTCCGTGGGTTCGAATCCTACCTCCTCCGCCAGATAAACAACAAACGGGACGATACCGTAAACGGGTCGTCCCGTTTTTTTTGTTTATCTGTGATGCTTTTGCTTCGCAAAAGCATCAAATGCTCGTTTCATTCGCATTTAGCGGAGGAGGCAGGGAACCTCGTCGCGTTGCTCCTCGGTTTCCTACCCTTTATGTCGGTAGGATCCGTCGAGTTCCAGCAAACATGAAAGACCGCGCGATCGACCATATAGAGAGCGCCGAATCGCGTTCTTTGCCGAAGGCAAAGGATGATGCCGAAGAGGGGGTAAATGATCCGACGAGCAGGAGGATCATAGCCGGAATCGGCCTACCTCCTCCGCCGGATAAACAACCGGGAAGCAGGGACAAGGCAACCGGTTGTTTCCGCCACTTCCCTCAAAAGGTGGAGGGTGCAACGAAATATGCTATAATACCGTTAAAGCCTTATTCCAATGGAAAAGGGGGATATCATGGATAAAGTGTTCGTGTACACAATGATAGGT
This sequence comes from Candidatus Omnitrophota bacterium, assembly GCA_014728075.1. Classification (GTDB taxonomy): domain Bacteria; phylum Omnitrophota; class Gorgyraeia; order Tantalellales; family Tantalellaceae; genus WJMG01. The sequence goes on from WJMG01000040.1 coordinate 20,447, forward strand.
CTTGCCGCGGGCAGTCTCAGCGGTCTCCTGGGAATTGGCGGGGCTATCCTCATCATTCCCGCGCTTGTTCTTTTCTGCGGGTTCGAACAGCATCTTGCCCAGGGCACATCGCTTGCGCTCATGCTTCCGCCGATAGGAATTCTCGCGGCCATTGAGTATTACAATAACGGTTTACTTGATGTGACGGCCGCTGCCATCATATGCGCCGCTTTTGTTATAGGCGCGTTTTTCGGGGCGAAGTTCGCGCTGGGGATCTCCTCTCTGGTGCTTCGCAGGGTTTTTGCCGGGTTCCTTATGTTCGCGGCCATACGCATGTTCCTGTATCCGGGTAAATAAAGGTTTTCTTGCATTGCACTTTTGACCGAGGTAAACTACAGAACAGGCGGCGGCCCGTAAGCGTATTGCCCAGGGGTCGGGCGTAAATTTTTTTCAAAAGGCGGAACTTATCGGCCATGGAAATATTCAGGAAAATATACCGTATTCTCGAACCAGTGGTCAGGAAAATACAGCAAGGGATCGCTTTCGTTCTGCTGGGTCTATTATACATTTTCGGTTTCGGATTTGCCTGGCTGCTGTCGTGGGCCTTCAAAAGAGAGATGGTCAGGCGAGATCTTTCCGGGCGGAAAAGTTACTGGGAAGAAGCGAGAGGGTACGGGCCGGATCCGGAAAAAAGTTTAAGGCAATCGTAAAAATGAACAAGGTCACTTATCTGATCAAGGAAATGGGTTATTTGATAAAGGAGCATAAGCTTGCTTTTATAGCTCCGATACTCATAGTCCTGGCCATTCTGGCGTTCCTGGTCTACTATATCGGCCCGGCCGTAATAACTTCCTTTATCTACGCCGGGGTCTAGAGGTGCGGAGATGTTCCAAGACAGGAAAATATGTAAAAGATGTGTAATGCCCGAGTCGAAACCCGATATCCGGCTTAATGAAGAGGGCGTCTGTAATCTATGCCTCGAGTATGAAAAGAACAAAGGACGGCAAAAGAAACAGAGGCCTCCGCTCGAGAGCGATCTCACGGCGCTTCTGAAAAAGTACAGGACGAAGGGGGAATACGATTGCCTGGTGATGTGTTCGGGGGGGAAAGATTCAACGGCGGCCCTTTATTTCATGAAAAAGAGGTATAAGCTGAATCCCCTGGCGTTCACTTTCGATAACGGTTTCGAAACGGAAGAGGCTCTTGAGAACGCGAGGTCCGCCTCGGAGAAGCTCGGGGCAGACCATCTTCTGTTCAAAACGGATAAAATGAAAAAGATGTTCGCCGACGCGGTAAAAAGGCATCCCGAGGTGGTCTTATGCCATCTTTGTTCCATATGGTACATGGACCTTACTTTTAGAATGGCCGAAAGGTTTGATATACCGGTAATAGTAGCGGGATGGACCAGAGGCCAGTCCACGGAGCGCGCGGGCGTCGCGGAATACAGGTACGGCAAGGACCGGAGGGAATTCACCGGGATGGGAGAAGCCACCCGCAGGTTCCTGAAAGAGTATACCCGCGAGAACCCAGGATACAGGGATTTTCCGAAAAGCATAGAAGAGGTCATCAAGAAAGCCCGGAAAAGGCACAGGACGGTGGAAATATCACCGCACTGGTTCCTTCCCTACAGCGAAGAAGAATATACGGATCTGATAACAAAAGAACTTGGATGGAAAGCCCCGGAGAACAGCTATCCCGCTAAAAGCACTAATTGCGGATTGAATTTCTTATCCGTTTATAATTCCATGAAACATTACGGTTATACTCATTATCATGTCGAAATGAGCAAGATGATAAGGGCCGGTCTTATGACCAGGGATGAAGCCCTTGAATCCCTCGCCATAAATTTTGACAAAGAGCTTCTTAACTTCTGGGCCGCAAAGCTCGGACACAGATTTGAGGAAATATAATTCATGAATTTACTGGGGATCTCCTGTTTTTACCATGATTCGGCCGCTTCGCTGCTGAAAGACGGGAAGATAGCCGCCGCGGTCCAGGAGGAGAGGTTCAGCCGGGAAAAGAACACCTCCGCCTTTCCTATAAACGCGGTCAACTATTGTGTCCAGGCGGGCGGGATCTCTTTTGAGGACCTGGATGCCGTCGTGTTCCACGAAAAACCTTTCCTTAAATTCGCGCGTGTAGTTTCCGAACACATAAGGTCTTATCCGTTTTCCTTCACGAATTTCATGCGCACAATGCCCCACTGGTTGAGCGACAGGTTGTCGCTGCCTATCATCCTCGAGAAGGAGATCGGTTACACGGGGAAAATATTTTTCGTAAAACACCACCTTTCTCACGCGGCCGCGGCTTTTCTTGCTTCGCCTTTCGACGAAGCTGCCATAATGACCGTGGACGGTGTAGGGGAATGGGCCACGGCCACGGTAGGGAAAGGCGCCGGCGGAAAGGTCGAGATATTCGGGGAGCTGAGGTATCCGGATTCTCTGGGGCTTCTGTATACAGCTGTTACTTCTTATCTGGGATTCGAGGCCAACGGTGGAGAGGGAAAGGTCATGGGGCTGGCCGGTTACGGGGAGCCCGTTTATCTCGATAAGTTCAGGGAGATAGTGAAAATAGCGGAGGACGGAAGTTTCAAGCTGGATGAAAGTTATTTCGGTTTTAACAGGGCCTCGAGGATGTTTTCCCGGAAGTTCCTGAGAACTTTCGGCCCGGCCAGGAGGAGAGAGCGGGAAATAGAGAAAAGGCACGAGGATATAGCCGCCAGCCTGCAGATTTTCCTTGAGGAAGTTCTTCTCAAGATGGCGGTATTCGTAAGGAATAAAACGGGTTGCCGAAGGCTTTGCGCCGCCGGAGGCGTATTCCTCAACTGTGTGGCCAATGCCAGGATACTTGCGGAAGCGGGATTTGAGGACATTTTTGTCCAGCCGGCCTCCGGGGATTCGGGCGGAGCCCTCGGCGCCGCGCTTTACGCGGATAATGTGCTTTACGGGGAACCCAGACGCTACGAGATGGAGCACGCTTACCTGGGGCCGGAGTTCAGCCGCTCCGAAATATACAGGGCTCTGGTAAATAACGATATCGCTTACGAAGAGCTTCCTGAAGAGGAGATAATACGGCGCACAGCCGCTGCTCTGTCTGAAGGGAAAATAGCCGGGTGGTTCCGGGGGCGTACCGAACTCGGGCCGCGGGCACTGGGTAATCGCTCTATACTGGCGGACCCGACCGACCCGGCCATGAAAGATATTCTGAACAGGAAAATAAAACACAGGGAGCCTTTCCGGCCTTTCGCGCCGTCGGTCCTGGAGGAAGAAGCGGAGGATTATTTTGAGCTCAAGGTAAGATCTCCGTTTATGCTCCTGGCCCCCCGGGTCAAAAAGGAGAAGAAAAACACTATACCCGCGGTAACTCATGTTGACGGGACCGCCAGGGTCCAGACGGTGAGCCGGAGGACTAACCCGTCTTACTGGCGCCTTATAGACAGATTTCGAAGCGTAAAAGGGGTTCCCATGCTTCTTAATACCTCTTTTAACCTCAGAGGGGAACCTATAGTGAATTCTCCGCATGACGCCGTAAGCTGTTTCAGGTCCAGCGGGCTGGATCTTCTGGTGATGGGGGACTTTATCGCGGAAAAACGATAAGATGCACCGCGGAGAGCGAAACGCTGAAAGGCCGCATTCCGTCTTTCTTGAAAAGCGTGCCGTTTAAAGGTACAATATAAAAAATGCTGTATTTTGCCGGCCGGACTTACCGTTAAGGACGACCGGCGTTTCCGCAAATCCGGAGGGGATAAATGAAAAGGGATCTTGCCAGGCAGATAGGGGGAAAGGACCCGCTTTTGACCTTCACGCTCTTTTTAACGGCCCTCCTGCCCGGAGTCCTTATTCTTTTTATCTTTTATTACGGTTATTTCTACCGTATGGATTCGCTGAAAGCGGTTTTGACCGGGACGGGCCTGGCCGTACCTTTCATCTGTTTGAATTACATAAGCGCGGTTTTTCTGAAAGACCGGAACGGGAATAATTCTTACGGCAGGGAAGCGGTAAGGGCGGATCTTCATGTAGCCGCCTGTGTTACCTCGGTGGTATTTTACGGGGGCATATTGGCGGGCCTCATATTATACCGCAGCCGGGTCGCGCTTTTACTGACGGTAACGGCGCTCGAGCTGGCGTGGCTGGGAGTTTGTTTTCTCGACAGGGCGGAAGACATTAAGAAGTCTATAAACCCGGTTGTGCAGAAACGGCTCGGAACGATCATAGGGGGCGGGAAGGAAATGACTTGAAGGAATGTATCCATTGCGGACGATCGATAGCGAATAACGCCCGTAAGTGCAGGTATTGCGGGGGCGCTGCAGGCCGAAAAGAGGAGTCCGCGGGAAGGGCCGGAGCCGTTTTCGGCCGTTTTTTTGTCATATCCTGTTCCTTTCTTTTATTGCTCCTGGTTTTCCGGTTCGCACTCGTTCCTTCGGTATCGCTGATCGGAAAAGGGTTCTCGCATTTGTCTTCAGTCGTCGGATCTGTCATCCTGCCGGTGACCGGAAAGCGGAAGACCGTCTCCCCGGAAGCACCTCCTGAAAAGCCCATCCCGGCCAGGCGCATGCCGTCCCGGGAGAAAGAACCATTCCCGCCGGACGATCCGATGAATTTTGCCAAACGGTCCCGTCCGGAAGAAAGCACTGAAATAACGGGTACGGCCGGGGCGGAAAGAAAGCAAAAAACGCCGCTTCCGGAAGACGGCGCGGTGAGAGCCCGGGAAAACGGCACAAATTTAATGGAAAGCCGTCCGCGACAAAAAGATATTTCCGGAATGAACGCTTCAGCGCCCGGCGCCGCTTCCCCGGCGGCTGATAAATGCGCGTTGAACCTAAAAGCGATAGAGAGCGCCAAGATACTCTGGTACCTTGAAACGGGGTCTGAAGGGAGCCGTGATCCGGAATGGACGGACCTTGTCCCGCAATACCTCGCAAAAAAACCCGAATGCCCCTGCGGAGGCGAATACATTATCGGCACAGGATATCACGAGGCCTGTTGCTCGCGATGCGGGAAAGCAGTTGACCCGGCCTTATACAGCGCGGGAGAACACGCGATGAATAATATATTTTCTTCGGCCAGCGTCCGGTATGTCAGGTGCCCCAGATGTAAAGCGGAAATCAACCGGTCGGAAATGAGCAGATCGATAAAGAACGGCCGGGCGCAATGCCCCTTTTGCGGGAAAACGCTTTATTCTCCCGAATAGAGGCAGTCCATTCTTATTCAAAGCCCGCGCGAATAGAAGTGATATCGGGAATTAACACTTGAAAAATCCCAAATATAGTGTATACTTAATAAAAATGTCAACATATTGTATGTGATGTTTTTCCGGGGGGAGTAAAGTGGTTTTAGATCAAAACGGGGCAGCATATCCCTCTCGGGTTTGCTGCCTTTTTTCTGGGGGGAGGGAATATGAGACTTATAGTCGCGATAGTTCTGGTTTTCAGTGTTTGCGCGACCGCGTCGGCCGCCGGGCCGTCGGGAGGCGAAGAGACCATAAGGCTCTCCGTCAGAAGTGAATTCAGCAGGTCTCATGTTTACGAAACCGACGGGAATGAGATCAGGACCCTCAGCTATGAATATATTGAGGGCCGTGGCTGGGTAGGAGAAGACGGAAGTTGTTATACCCGTACGGAAGACGGATGGACTTACAGTCCTCCGGGAGCTTCCAGGGTATAAATCTTGAAAACAATTGTTATGGAAGGCGTAACCGCACTTTAGTTTTTGCAGGTTGCGCCTTCCTTGTTTAAAACCTGAACTCATGAGACGCCTTTATCTCCTTATTATTTTTTTAAGTGTATCGTCTGTAGTGTTGCCGGCGCGGTCTGATTCCGCCCAATTCGAGAATCGTGAATGGGGCCAGTCAAAGCAGGAAGTTATCTCTCTTCTGGAGGCCTCCGGGAAACCGTATAAACTTACCCCTTTTAATGAGATAAAATACAAGGATACCATGTTCGGGTATCCCTGTGAGGCGATGCTGGTCTTCAGCGAGGAGTACGGATTATACGACCTCTGGCTCGCGATGACAGGTAACACAAAAGAGGTATCCGACGCCGAATCCAGGGCCGTTTCCATGCTCACGGCGAGGCACGGCCCGCCTCCGGCCCGAAAAGAGAAAGAAGGCAGGGGATTTATTACCGTGACTTACAGGTGGTACGACTCGGAAGAACCATCGGAATACCCGGATATAGAGTTGCATGTCACTAAGAGGCACGACGGGACCGGGGCCGTGTTTCTCAGGTACAGGGAACCGGAAGTAGCCTCGCGGATCGACAGGGAAAAGGCAGGGCTTTCGTGAAGAAGAAAAATCGGATTGCCGGGGCCGCTTTATCGCTTTGGTTGCTGGCGGTTTTGTCGGGTACCGCCGCCGCGGAAGAAAATGTTCAGGAAGATCTGCCCCGGTCTTACCTCGCGCAGCTCAGGCAGATAAATAAGGAATACAGAGAAGGCTCTCTCACAAGGACGGAATATATCCAGAGAAAAAGGGACCTGGATGCCCGTTACGATAACGAAGGATCCGGTTATTTTCCCGGTGACAGAGAACAGTGACCTAACGCCGGGCCTAATCTAACTTTTCGAAGATGACAACCCCGGGAGCTTTAGTGTCTGTGGAGAACCTGTGATATGAAAGGTCGCCCGGCCGGTTTTCCCATTTTATATCCGGGTAATCGATAATGTGCTTTTTATAGCTTTCGGCTACCCGTGTGTAGTATTTGTTGTCCAGCCTTTCGTGCCATCCCCGGCGGAATATTATCCATTCGGGCATGTGCTCCTCGTCGTATATCTGGGAGTTGTCTATCCTGAGGTCCGTATAGAACATCAGGGGAAGGTCTCCATATATGATCTTTACTTCGTCTCCTTCCGAGGCGTTCTCTTCAAGGAATTTGACGATACCCTCTATGGGTCCTTTATACTCGTGTGTTATCTCGTAAAGATATTTGGGTAAAAAGAAGTTGGGGGTCCCCATATTGAATATGCCCGTGAAAACGGATATCAGGACGAAAGAAACGAACAGGGTCCTGCTGTAGTTGAGAAGCCGGAGAAGGATAAGGCCTTCTATAAAAGAAAAAAGAGGGATAAAGAAGACAAGGTAGCGGAAGTTCCTTTCTTCGGGGAAACAGAAGGCGCACAAGGTGGCCAGGATAACGCAGCCCAGCAGCCTTAAACTGTTCTTTTCGCGTTCCCCGAGTCTTATCTTCCAACGGCGTTTCCACAAAATACGGAAAACATAAACGGATAAGAAGAAAAAAGCCGGGAAAATATATTTATTTATCATCCTGATCTGGAATTCCAGGTTCTTGAAAAGCCTTTCCGGGGAGATATCCCCGACATGAGCCCCGCTGTTGGAATAAATGAACCAGGGAATGGCCGCCAGGACGACTATAACGCCTGCCGGGACCATTTTTAAAAGAAGCTTTTTGTCAAAAGCGAAAATAGTGAAATGAAGAAAAAGCGCCGCCGATACGGGAAGGAACATCCCGTGTACGGTGTACGCGAGGAGAACGAGAGAGACAGAGAGCCCGGCCAGTAAAAACCCTGATCTTTTTCTTAGAAATTCCAGGTACAGAATAAGAGCGAGAAGCACAAGGAGAACGGCCGGAGCGTAATACCTGCACTGGCGCATAAGAAGCAGATAAGGAACGGATACGGCCATCAAGAAGGAGGCTATAAGAGCGGGCGTTCTTTTTCCGGTAGAACGGTATACGAACAGGTAAAGCAGGAATATATTTACGAGGCCCAGCAGAGCGAAAGGGAATCTGGCGGCGAAAGTGCTTGTGCCCAGAAAATAAAAAGAGGCGGCGGCAAGGTAGAACTGGCCCCAGGGATGGTAGCGCCAGCCGTGATCGGGCCCGTATCCTGTTCTTATCCTGGGATTTACAAGGTTCGTCCCGTCCCAGGCCCTGGGGAATCCGAACTTAAGTGTGTTTTTTGCCAGCTGGGCAGTTTCCGCCTCATCCTGCCATAAATACTGGTCGCCCAGGTTAGAGAAAAGAAGCACCCCTCCCAGGGCGAGTATCCCGAATAAAACGATATATTTGTTTTTCATATTTCATCCTCCGGCCCGAAAAGAAGTTCGATCAGACAATATTGTACATATTATTCCCGCCTATTTCTAGAAATTTCCTGTCCGGGATAAGAGGTCAAAAGTCTTGTTAGGTAAATAAAAATATAGTTTTAGACATAAATGTAGTATAATAATGATTCAAAAATGGGAGGAGATATTTAGCAGGGCCGGGTTACCCCATTTTCCCGGTCCGCCAACCGGAACGCCCCTGTTTCAGGTTCGCTTAACGCGGCCTGTTACAGGGGCGTTTTTTTATCATTTCCAGCAGGATTTGACTCTATATTATTTATCAGGCAAAGTATATAATATTATCGAACCGGGGATCCGCGCGGTATTCAGTCTAATAACATTACGGAACAAGGGGGCGTTTTGAATAAAAGAAGATTACTCGAAGTGATCCCCCCCTGTATACTGATGGGCGCGGCCTTGCTCTATTTTTACGATATACTGCCGAACTTTAATTCGCTGCTTCCGTTTGGGGCAGGCAGCGAGGTCTTCAGCATATTCCTTCCTTACAGAATATTCGCTTTCGATAACATAGCGCGGGGTGTTTTTCCCTTCTGGTGTCCCGCGGTATCCTGCGGAGTGCCGTTCCTGGCTAATGTAGAGGCAGCTGTTTTCTATCTGCCCAACTGGGTGCATCTCGTCCTCGGTGAGGCTTCCGCCCTGAATTTCGGAATGATCTTCCATCTCTTCATCGGAGGGTTCAATATGTACCTGTGGAGCAGGGGAAGGTCCGCAGGTCTTTATCCGTCGCTTTTTGGCGGGATCATATTCATGTTCGCTTCCCCTCAGATCTTAATGGTACATACCGGTTCCTTATCTAATCTGGAAACGGTTGTCTGGGCTCCGCTGGTTTTCCTCGCGGTCGATATTATGATGTCGGGCAGGTTCAGGCGGGGGATCATGATCGGTGCCTTAGCCGGGGCCATGCAGGCATTTGCCGGCCACGCGCAGTTCCTTTTCTATACAGGCGTAATTTCCTTCGTTTATCTGTTAACCCGCCTTCCGGGAAGAAGACCGGCCGCGGCCTTCCGGGCATTCGGGGCGTTCATTTTTATGTACATGTGCGCGGCCGGAGCGGCAGCTGCGCAGCTTTTGCCTTCCTTTCTGGCTTCACGGGAAACCGTAAGAGGAGGACATCTCACTTACGAGTTCGCTTCTCTTTTTTCTTTTCCCCCGGAGAATCTTTTTACGCTTATCGTACCCGATTTTTTCGGGCATTTGCTGCAATCTCCCTACTGGGGAAGATGGTTTATCTGGGAGGTCTCTGTTTTTATAGGAACGGGAGCGCTTGTGCTGGCGGCGGCGGGTGTGATCAAAGGCGGCAGCGGAAAACGGGACCTGGCCGTTGTGCTTTTTACCGTTCTCCTGGCACTGGGAAGCTACACCCCGTTTTTCCGTTTTCTTTACGGGTATGTCCCCGGGTTTGACCTTTTCAGGGGAAGTTCAAAATTCATATTTTTTGCCGGGCTTCTTCTTACCGGTCTTGCCGTAAAGGGACTGGACAGCCTTCTGTCCGGGACCGAACACAATGAAAAGTTCCTGAAAAAATGCGCTCTTGCCGCAGCCGCCGCCGCGATAGCGCTAGCGGGAAGCATGTTCCTGGTCCGTGTGCCCGGCTCGGTGGATTTTACCCCGGCCTGGCGGTCCATGATGGAGAGCATTCCTGTTTCCGAAAGGCAGGAAGGCCTGGCAAATGTCTTTGCCGGGACGGATTTTCTGAGGGATACCGCGGGCTTCGCCTTCATCCGGGGGATGCGGTCCGCCGCCGCGCTTCTTCTTTTTTCGGCGGTTTTATTCTATTGTTCCTCAAGGCAGAAGGCCAGGGCGCTCATAGGCGCCGTAGCGGCCGCGGAACTTCTTGTTTTTGCTTTTTCGTACAGGATCAGTACCGAATACGCGTACAGGACCATGCCGCCCGGGGCGGAACGCTTCTTCAGGAAAGATCCGGGAGAGTTCAGGGTCTTGTGGCCGGCAAAGAGCAAAAGCAACGATGGTATGATGAACGGACTGGATTATCTCTGGGGACAGGCTCCCCCTCTGAAAAGATACGCAGAGTTCATGTTCTATACGCAGGGGAAAGGCTTCTCGGAGCCGCACGGGTTCCTTGATATCCGGAGGTACAACATGATCTATTCGCTTTTGAGGTGCGGTTACATCGTAGTCCCTTCATCTTCACGCATTGCTGAGTTCGCGAAGGCCTATGACGGCGGCGGCGTTAGTATATACAGAACACCATTACATTTCCCAAGGGCCTTTCTGGTCAGCAGATGGAGGGGGCTTACATCCGCCGAAGATGTTCTGAGGGAACTTACGGCTGAGGATTTTGATCCGGGGAGGGAAGCGGTCTATATGGCGGATGAAAAAAAGCGGATTTCCACCGGCGCCCGCGGCCGGCTCGAGATAATATCCGGAGATATAAACGGAATGGATGTTTCAGTTGATGTCAGCGGTCCGATGCTCCTTGTTGTGACGGATGCTTATGCGGAGGGCTGGACAGCTCAGAATATCCGGGACGGCAGAAAGTACGATATTGTTCCGGTAGACCACACCCTGAAGGGTGTCTTTCTGGAAAAAGGAAAACACCTGATCAAGATATCCTATTTTCCTCCGGGGCTTTTGCCCGGAGCGGTACTGTCACTGTTTTCGTTATCGGCTTTGGCGGGCCTGGCCCTGTTTCGGCGGAAGTTATAAGAAATTGATGTTTGTGAAATTTTGCTATATGATGTAAGAGGGAATGGTCCGTTATCGCGGAAAGCTTAAGAATTTTAAGGGGAGGGCATATGGTTAAGAGAATGGTTCGTGCGACAATTTCCGCGATCATTTTCGCGGGTTTGGCGGGATGCGCGGCGGAAAGGCCGGAGAGATATATCGAACTTGACGGTAACGAGACGGTCGGTCTCTGGGTCGGTCAGACCGTGCGGGTGGAAATGGAAGCAAACCCCACAACAGGATACATGTGGAGAACTCAAGGTGACCCTGAAGGCGTTGTCCGCCAGAAAGGCAAATATCGATATGTAAGGAGATCCGACGCTATAGGCGCAGGCGGGAAGCAGGTCTATAGATACCTTGCGGTCAAACAGGGGAAAACTTCGATCGTTTTTGAATATATAAGACCGTGGGAGCCGGACGCCGAACCCGCGAAAAGATATGTTCTGGGCATAATCGCGCATTGATATATCCATGAAGAAAGACATAAGGGATTTTACTCTTGACGGCCTTAGAAAGGAATTGAGTTCCGGCAAAGAACCGCCCCACAGGGCTGAACAGGTTTTCAGGTGGGTGAACTCAAAAGGGGCTCTGGGTTTTGATGAGATGACGGACCTTCCCGCCTCTTCCAGGGCATTTTTCGCGAAATATTACAGGATCTCCGTGTTATCCTGCGGGGAGAGGCTTATTTCTTCCGACGGTACGGAAAAATTTCTCTGGGAGCTGGAAGACGGTAACCTGGTCGAAAGTGTTCTTATCAGCGAGGCTAAAAGAAGGACCCTTTGCGTCTCTTCACAGGTCGGGTGCAAGTACGGCTGTCCCTTCTGTTCGAGCGGCGCTTCGGGTTTCAGGCGTGACCTGAGGACCGGAGAAATTACCGGGCAGGTGCTGGAGGCCGCCCGCCTGGGAAAGGAAAAGATCACCAATATCGTTTTCATGGGGATGGGAGAGCCGTTTGACAATTATCATAATGTCGAGAAAGCCATCCGGGTGATGAACGATCCCGCGGGGATAGCCCTGGGGGCAAGGAGAATAACGGTATCTACCTGCGGGATAATACCGGGTATAGATAAACTTAGGGACCTGGGGCTTCAGGTGGAGCTTTCGGTCTCGCTTCACGCGGCGGATAATTCTTTACGGGATGAGCTGGTCCCGGCCAACAGAAAATATCCCCTCAAAAGATTGATCAGAAGCTGCAGGGAGTATCACAGGGCAACAGGGAGGATCATCACTTTTGAATATACTCTTATAAGGAATGTGAACGATTCTCCGGAAGACGCGTCCAAACTGGCGTCCTTAGCGGAATCCGTGAACGCCAAAGTCAACCTTATAGGCTGTTCCGCGTCGGACGAGCACGCTGAAACATCTTCGTCGTCAAAAAGAATAAGGGAATTTACGGGAAGGCTGAGAAAGAGGAAAATAAAGGTAACCGTGAGAAAGTCCAAAGGCGCGGATATAATGGCCGCCTGCGGGCAATTGGCGGCGAAGAAGGCGAAAGGAACAGGACAGCGGTGAAAAGATCTCGTCCGTCAAAGGTATTCCGGCGCTCAGACACCCGAACTCGCGTATAGAGCCGAACTTTCTATCCGGGACCGGAACCTATCCGGGATAGGTACCTATCCCGGATAGGTAAAACCGGTGCTCTTCGAGCCCGGAGGACAATTATATGAAATACAAACTTATAGTATTCGATATAGACGGGACGATAACCAGGCACATTTCAAGCTGGCGGTATATACATGAAGAACTGGACCTCTGGGATGTGCTTGCCCGCAAATATCAGGAGCAGTTTCTCGCGGGTAAGATAAACTATAGAAGGTTCTGTGAGCTTGACGCAGCGCACTGGAAAGGTATGGAGGTCCGTAGGCTTTACGAGGTTTTTGAAAAGGTAAGGTATTCCAGGAACGCGGCAAAGGCCCTGAAAAAGCTGAAAAAGGACGGGTATAAGCTAGCGGCTATTTCCACGGGGCTGCAGTTCATCACCGAGCGGGTCAAGAACGAGTTTAAATTCGACTATGTCGCCGGGAACAGGCTTAATGTAAGGAAGGGTAAACTTACCGGAGGGGTCAGGATCAACATAAGCCACGGAGCGAAGGGCAGAACTGTCAGATCGATACTGAAAAAATTCGGGCTAAAACCTTCTCAGATGATAGCGGTTGGAGATTCGGAGGGCGATATCCCCATGCTGAAAATGGCGGGTTTTTCTATCGGGTTCAATTCTTCCAGCGAAGAACTGTCCGGGCTGGTGGACTATGACTGCCTGACGGATGATTTTATGGAAGTGTACAGGAAAATAAAAGAGGTTAGCGGTTAACCTCTTTTATTTTCCCGCGGGCGGGAGGCTCCCGGGGAAAGAGGACGGAAGATGCCGGATTCACTTACAGATTACGCGAAAGACAGGTTAAGGGAAATACACTCTCTTTCTGCGGAATATAACGGGAACGGCGGGAACCATACGGATAAGCTTCTGGACCTGGTCGATAAGCACGCTGAAGAGATAAGGGAACTTTACTCTTCCGGGGACGGGCATTTTGCCGTTGAGGTGGGGGATCTGCTGATATTATGTTACGAACTTCTGCTGGAAGAAAAAAAGTCCTCCGACGGGATAATGGATATATGTTACGACAGGTATATCGGAAAACTCAGGCAATTGATAGACGATAAAGGTGCGGCGTGATGGGAAGGGGAGAGGCAGGTACGAGACGGAAAAAGAGCGTCCCGCGGCTCGAGCGCGAAAAACGCGGAACACTTCCCGACAAACTCGCGGCGCAGAAAAACAGGAAGAGTAAAAAACCCGGCAGGCCAAAAGCCGGATGAGGGTCGTATGAACCTTAAAATAGGATGCAGCGGGTTCCCCGCGGGAAAAGAAGAATATTTCAATAAGTTCCGGATAGTGGAACTCCAGGATACTTTTATAGAGCTTCCCGGCCCCGCCGCGGCGGAAAAACTGCGCGCGGAAGCCCCGGATGACTTCGAGTTCACGATGAAAGCCTGGCAGGTCATAACACACGAAGCCGGTTTTTCGGGGTATGACCGAATGTCAAAACCGATCGAGGAAAACCGGAAACCCGGTGCCGGATCTTTTAAACCATCCAAGACCGTCAGGGAGGCCTGGAAAAGAACGGAAGAGGTTGCTGATATCTTAGGCGCTAAAGTCGTTGTTTTCGATTGCCCGGACCTTTTCCTTCCGAGAAAAGAGAACTTTGAGAACATGGAGGGTTTTTTCCGGCAGATAAAGAATAAAAGCAGAAGATACGCGTGGATACCCCCTAAGACCTGGACGGCGGAGGAGATAAAGGATATTTCTTCCGCGGCCGGGATCGTCCATTGCGTAGACCCTTTTGATAATGCCGCTCTTGCAGGAGATATCGGATACTTCAGGCTGCGGGACAAGGAAGGTCCGGGAGGACGGCATACGGGCCTCGATATGAAAAAACTGAGGGATTTTTGTGAAAAACGGTCCTCTGAACTGGGCGGAGCCCCTCTTTATGTGTTCTTCAATAACAGGCCGAAACTCAATGACGCGATGAGGTTCGAGTGGATAGCCGCGAATACCGGACCTCTTAAAGGGATAGGCACGGAATTCCTCTCGAAACTATGCCACGAGATAGAAGCTGCCGAAGAGGACGAGAAAGTCCAGCTTTTGAGCCGGGAGGCCGAGAAAATAGTCAACCTTATCCTGCACACGGAATACGCCAGGATAGATATAGAGATAGAATCGCAAAAACTTAAAAAGATGTGCGCCGAACTTTTCCCGGACAAGGAATACCTCTACGATATGATCTACGGCCAGAGGTTCCGCAGGTTGTGGGAACAGTTCCGCGAAGACGGAGAATAGGAGGCAACATGTTCCGGGACTTATCGATGCATTTCAACGCCATTTTCACTTTCGGGGTGATCCTTATATCCGGGTACCTGGCGGGCCGTGCCGCGAATTTCCTTAAACTTCCCAAGGTAACCGGATACATAGCCATAGGTATATTGCTGGAGCCTTCGCTTCTGGGTATACTTCCCGCGAAACTGATAGACCATTCCACGGTTCTCAGCAATTTCGCCCTTTGCATAATCACCTACGCGATAGGCGGGTCCCTGAAAGTGAAAAAAATAAAAGAACTTGGCAGCAGTATAGTGGCCATGACCCTGTTTGAATCGTTCATGACCTTTATCGCTATAGCGGCGGGTCTATATCTTATTCTGCCGCTCCTGGGGGCGCACGCCGGGCTGGATATAAAACCTCATTATGTGCTTCCGCTCGCCCTGCTGGCGGGTTCTCTGGGATCGCCCACTGACCCCACCCCCACTCTTGCTGTTAAGGAAGAGTACAAGGCTGACGGCCCCGTTACTACAACTATCCTGGGAATAGGCGCGTTTGACGATGCCCTGGGTATAATAAATTTCAGCGTCGCCATAGCCGTATGTTCTTCACTCCTCGGGGGAACGGGAGGAGGTGTTAATGCCATGCTGATACAACCGGTTCTGACGATCGTTCTTTCGATCCTTACAGGGGTTGTTTTCGCGCTTTTCCTTTTGTTCTCGGCACGAAAGGTCGAAGACAAAGGAGTGATCGTAGTCCTCATAATGGGGGCGCTTTTCGCCTGTTTCGGGACCGCCGAGCTTTTCAGCCTGGACGAGCTTCTGGCCACCATGACCCTGGGATGCGTGGTGGTTAACTTTTCCCGGGATTCGGAAAAGTTCTTCATGTCGGTCCGTGAATATTTCGAGGAGATGGTCTTTGTGGTGTTTTTTGTAGTGGCCGGCGCTAATCTTGAGCTCGCTATTTTGCAGCAAAGTCTTATTGTAATACTCATTTTCGTGGTGCTGCGTATAGCGGGTAAATTTGCCGGGTCTTATACGGGCGCTCTTCTTTCCGGGGCCGGAAACAATGTCAGGAAATTTACCGCTTTCGGGCTGATCCCTCAGGGAGGAGTTGTAGTCGGGCTTGCGCTTGTAGTAAACCAGGATAAGGTCTTCTCCGATATCTCGGTGATCCTTCTTAACCTTATTCTCGGCACGACGGTGCTTTTTGAGTTCATAGGCCCACTTTTCACGGAAATGGCGCTCAAAAGATCGAAAGAGGTCGGGGCGGGGGCCAGAGGTTACGAAGCACGGCAGGGTAAAGGCCAGAGCACTGGTTAAGTGTCAAAGTGTCATCGCTCGGCTTCGCCTCACTTGTGTCAGAGCTTCAGGGCACCAGTGCACAAGAGCACCAGTGACCGCGAGTACGCATAGGGCATAGAGCATGGCGCGGGGAGCATGACAGACCTGTTTTTATATGATCCCCGATCAAACCCGTCTCGGGGGATGACAATTTTTACTTTTATTGGATTCCCGCTAATAGCATGCGGAAATGACGGAAGGAGCCTATAGCCCCTGGCCCAGGGCCTTACGCCTGAATAGCGTCATTGCGGGGACTTCTGCGAGGATAACGAGCCTCCTGCGACTTAAGAGCCGGGAGCTTTGCGCTGTTAATATGCTCTAAATAAAAAAACAACCCTGACCAGGTTGTTTTTTTATTTAGCTTTTCTTTTACCTTCTTCTCCGTTTTTTAAGGGGGCGAGAAAAGCTAGAAAAGACCCATATCCGATATATCAAAAGAACGCATCACGCTGTCAACTACTTAAAGTATATCATCCTCAGGCCTTGAGGCAACTTTTGATGAACGATATTGCGTAAAAATTCCCCTAACAATTCGTTATGTTATTATAAAGTAAGAAATGTGATATTGATCATACTTTATCTTTTGGCAGGGGGATCTTTTAAGGAAATAAAATAGTTATATTTAGGACAGTTTTTAAAATGGTCCGGGTTAAGAGAACGATCCAATAACGCGAATATTCTTTAATTGAAAGCCATAACCCGCTGATGTATAATGAAATAAGAAAAAACCAAACATACATATCCAAATATGCTGCTCTTATTGATCACAAATCTTATTACCCTTTTTTTTCTCCTTGTCCTTGTCAGGAAACATTACGGTAGCCTCAGGGAGAGGAAGTCTTTCCTGAAGCTGGTAAATAATGTTAATATCGGCTATTACCGTTACAGGTACCGTGACGGGGTAGTGATAAACGCAAATAAAGGTTTTGTCAAGGTGCTTGAACTCGATGAGCTGCCCGAAAACATTATCGGAAGGTCTCTGAGTGAACTGATCATTTATGTCGACGAGGAAGGCAGCATAAGAAAGAAGGTCAAAGAAAAGAAATTTCTCAAGAACATCGAATACCACTTCAAGACCCTTAAGGGCAAGGACAAATGGGTTATACATAATTCGCGCATTGCTCTTGACCCGGTGACAAGGGAAAGGGTCATTGATGTGCTCATAGAGGACATCACGGAGGAAAAGGTCTCCTACGAGAAGATGAAAGAATCCCAGGAAAGATACGAAAAACTCTTCAAAAGCTCCGGGGATATGGTCATAGTTTACGATTTCGATTCAGGTATCATGGAGGAGATCAATCCCATAACCGAGGTTACCACCGGATATTCGGCAAATGAACTTATCGGAAAACCTTTCGAGGAGATCATACATCCTTCTTACAGGAAAAGGCTGGAGGAGTCCCGCCAGGACCTTCTTTTTCAGGGTATGTCCCGCGGGGAATCCGTGATGGTCTGCCATAACGGGCATTACCGGGAAGTGATGATGACCTTCAGTTTAGTTGAACTGGACGATAAAAGGATAGTCGTCGTGATAATAAAGGACATTTCCAAGCTGGTGAAAGAAAAAGAGGACCGTGAAAAGAACCAGCGTGAGATGGAAGAATTCTGCCGGGCGGCGGAGAAAAGGGAGGAAAGGATAAAGGACCTGAGAAAAGAACTGGACAAGGTCCGACAGCAGCTAAAGGCCAGGCAGGAGATGGATAAAAGATGATAAGGTACCTGAACTTCTTCAAATATGACCTGAGCGGTCTGGGCACGGAGGAATACCATAACAGGCTGTATGTATCCTCTTTCTGGATGAGGATCTTTTCTATAGCTATAGCTGTTTTGATCGCGGTTTTCCTGCAGTTCTACCTTGCTCTTGATATTTCCGTAATGCTATATACGGCGCTCGGGGGATGGTTTATGGTCTGCCTGGCGTATATCTTCGTTTTCAGGTCCGGTATCATCAAGAAAAGAGCCTTTCAGGAGAATATTTATCTCAGTTATTATCTGTTCGGGGTATTTTTCGCCACCTGCACCGTACATTACCTGGGAGGGGCCCGGTGGATATCTTTCTGTTTTTATGTCATGGACCTTCTTCTGGCGGTGATACTGCTCAGCAGGGCCAGGAGCGCGGCGGTTACTTTGCTGGTGGTCGCCGGCTATTCAGCTCTTGTTACCCTGGAAAGGTTCGGATATATACCGCAGGCCGTGTTCCCTCTTGAAAAAGCTCCTTACGCCGACGATCGCGATTTTTTCGTTACACAGTTCGTGATAGTCGCCTGGTTCTTTATACTTACTTTCTGTGTGGGTATATCGGCGAAGATGAAGGAAGAAAGAGAGATCGCGCTTTCCGAATCCAGGAGCAGGCTTCAGGATAAGTCCCATCAGCTTGAGGAGATAACAGCGGTTCTCAGGAAAAAAGCGGCTGAGAACAAGTACATAAAGAACGCTACGATGGGTTACATAGCTAAAAAAGAATACGAGATAGAGAAGTCAAAACAGGAACTGGCGGACCAGGTGGAAAAGTTGAGGAAGAACCAGAAATCCATGTTCTTCATGATAGAGGATCTCAACCGGATGAGCGCGCAGCTTAAGGAGGCCAGGGACCAGCTCGAGGATAAGGTAAAGCAAAGAACGGACGAACTCCTTTCGATAAGCAAAAAGCTCCACAGGAGTGAAAGGCTCGCCTTTCTGGGCAAGCTCTCCGGCAGCGTAACACACGAACTGAGGAACCCGCTTGCCGTGCTGAAGAACTCAGCGTATTTCCTAGAGACTAAACTGAAAGACGATAAAGACGAAAAGGTCAGGAAATATCTTGATGTCATCAAGAAGGAGCTTAACGCGATAGACGCGATCATAGACGATATAATGGGCTTTGCCCGCACCAAGGCCCCTGACCTTAACAACACGAATGTTCACGACCTGGTGGAGAATGTGCTGTCCACCGTTATGGTCCCCGAGCTTGTCGTGGTGAAAAAAGAACTTGAAGAGGTCCCTGACATACTGGTTGACGGGAATCTTATACTTCACGCCCTGACCAATATAGTTAACAACGCGATAATGGCGATGAACGGGAACGGGACACTTACCCTGCGCACTTTCGCCGAAGGGGGAAGGGCCATAATGGAAATAGAGGATGACGGGCCGGGCATTCCTCCCGACCAGAGGGACCTGATCTTTGAGCCTCTTTACAGCAGTAAACCTAAAGGCACGGGCCTGGGGCTTCCTATCGCGAAGATGATAGTGGAGAACCAGGACGGAAGGATCGATTTCGACAGTATACTCGGACAGGGGACAGTTTTCAGGATCTCTTTTCCTTTCAGCCGTCAAAAAGGATGATCAAATGGAAAATGAAAAAAAGAAGATAGTCATAGCGGACGATAATAAGGACCTGTGCGAGATACTGAAAACTATTTTTGAGAAAGAAGGATACGAGGTCGGCCTGGTGCACGACGGTTTCGCTCTTATAGATACGCTCAAGGAGAACCAGGATATAGAAGCGGTCATATTGGACCTGGTCATGCCCGAAAAGGGAGGGATAAGCATTTTCGATACCATAAGGTCCGTTTCTCCTGTCTCGAAAATAATCATATACACGGGATATACCAGTTATCAGCACTCTGTTTTCGCTAAAGAGGCAGACGCGTTCATCAATAAGACCGAAGGAGCGGAAAAGATACTGGAAAAACTGGACGAACTTCTCTCCTGATCCCTAGAGAGCCTGCCGCGGTTTTGCTATTACACCATAATCTGTTATAATATATGCCTTGTATTCCGGGAAAGAGAAACAGAACGGGAGATCCTGATGGAAGAAAAATTCGTATTTTCCTGCTGCGTGGAAATAAAAGAGCTTCTCGGTCAGAAAGCGGACAACGCCCTTCATCTTCTTGAGATGATAGAAGAAGCGCCGGAAGACTGTATTTATTACCATACGCACAGCTACTTCTTGA
>WJMG01000041.1 GCA_014728075.1 Candidatus Omnitrophota bacterium
CGAAAGGAACAGGACAGCGGTGGAACGATCTCGTCCGTCAAAGGTATTCCGGCGCTCAGACACCCGAACTCGCGTGAGGCTCGTTCGGAAACTCGCGGCGGACCACCTTTAACGGACGACGGACCATGTGTTTTTACTTTTGTCTGATCCCCGCTTAGACTATGCGGGAGGACATCTTTTATTTTTGAAAAGGTAAATTATCCTACCCGCCAAAGTCCTCGAAACTCCACTGCATTTTAGAGGAGACGGGTTTTATCGGGGAGTACATAAAAATAAATGCGCCCTCGATCTGCGAACTACAAGCTAACTCATCTCCGTGATCCCTTAACGCTTGCCGCTGAAAGAGATCTCCCGTGCCTTGTACCTTGTGCCTTGGGTCCGTGGTCCGTCGACCGTGGACCGGGCCCTACATCCTGCCCGCTGTACGCTAACCATAGACAAACCCACAACTTATTTGTAAAATAATATAAACGGATCGTAACACAAAAGGGAGGCGCGGAATGACGGAATATCCCATAGCAGTTCTTCTGGCAGGTGTTCTTCTTCTTGTGGCCGGACGGAAATTGTTCTGGCTGTTCGTGGCTCTTTCGGGTTTTCTTGTCGGGATAGAGTACGCCCCGTTCATTTTCGACATAAATTCCAATGCGATGCTGATCCTTATTTCCCTGGGGCTGGGTATACTGGGCGCCGTTCTTGCCGTTTTTCTTCAGGGCGCCGCCATCCTGATATTCGGTTTCCTTGTCGGCGGGTACACTTTAAGTAGTTTTCTCATAGACTACCTGGGGCTTATCGGTCCTGCGGGCGAACCCGCCATCTTCCTCGCGGGCGGGATCATCAGCGCCGTATTCCTTGCCCTGGTATTCGACTGGGCCCTTATCGTCCTTTCCTCTTTTCTCGGCGCGCTTCTTCTGTCGGAACTTTCATGGACCTGGTTCCCTTATCCCGTTATCCTCACTTTTATCTTTTTCTCCATAGGAGTCATCACTCAGGCCGTGCTTAACCGGAACGAGCTTTAGGCGCGGGGCGCGAGGCGAAAGGAACAGGACAGCGGTGGAACGATCTCGTCCGTCAAAGGTATTCCGGCGCTCAGACACCCGAACTCGCGTGTGGCTCGTCCGGAAACTCGCGGCGGAACACCTTTAACGGACGACGGAGCATGTATTTTTACTTTTGTCTGATCCCCGCTTAGGCCATGCGGGAGGACATCTTTTATTTTTAAAAAGGCGAATTGTCCTACCCGCCAAAGTCCTCGAAACTCCACTGAACTTGAGAGGAGACGGGTTTGATCGGGGAGCGCATAAAAATAAATGCGCCCTCGATCTGCGAACTACAAGCTAACTCATCTCCGTGATCCCTTAAGGTTTGATCCTGACCCGGCAACAAATAACATTGAAATACCGCTTCACGCCCTATACAATATATATATTCCCTGACCTTACCAAAACACCGAGGAAAAACAATGAGCAGAAAAATTCTTCTGATATTTTTGATATCTTGTCTATTTCCCGTATTTGTCGCGGAAGCGCGGCAGGCGGAGGATACTCTTATCGAACAAGCCAAAGACGGGGATGTAGACGCCATGCTGTCCCTGGGCAGAAAGTATTATTACGGTGAGAACACCGAAAAGGACTACGCCGAGGCCTTTAAATGGTTCACGAAAGCCGCGAGGGAAAAAAGCCCTGTGGGTCGGACCTGGGCAGGGTATCTTTACGAGAAAGGCCAGGGCGTCGAGCAGGACGAGGCCAAAGGAGTCTCGTTCTATGAGAAAGCCGCGCGCCAGGATTATCCTCTAGCCCAGAGAAACCTCGCGGTCATGTACGAGACGGGCAGGGGCACGGAACAGGATATGGAGAAGGCGGTCGAATGGTATAAAAAGGCTGCAGGTAACGGTGATGTGGCCTCACAAAAAGCTCTTGGCAAGATATACATGTTTAGGGAAAACGCGTCCAAAAAGGACCTGGAGGAGGCAATGGCATGGTTCCGGAAGGCCGCCGATAACGGGGATTCCTATTCCCGGGCGGTCATGGGACAGGCCTGCCGCCAGGCATCCTATCCTTACGCCCGCGACTATGCCGTGGCCAAAAGCTGGCTTGAGCTTTCCGCCGGTCAGGGGGACTCTCTGGGGCTCTACTTTTTGGCCCAGTTATACTCATCCGGCGAAGGAGTCTCCGAAGATGAAGAAAAAGCGCTTTCACTTGAGAAGGAGGCGGTGCCGGGCCTCAAGGAACTTGCCGCGGTAAAAGATCCTTACGCCATGTACGCTCTGGGAGACCTTTATCTGGAGGGGGAAGCCGTAAAGAAGGATATCCCCTCGGGGCTCACGCTTCTGGAAGATGCTGCCGAAAAAGGCAGCGTTTTCGCGCAATATCGGCTCGGGGAGTATTACGCTGTTTTGGACAAGGGGGAAAAGACCGACCGCGAGCCGGATTATAAAAAGGGGCTGAAATGGTGCCGCAAGGCCGCCGTCCGCTCTTACGCTCCTGCCGAGAGGGCAATAGGGTACATGTATTTTCACGGCTACGGATTGAAAAAGAACTATAAGGAGGCGGTCGAGTGGACACGCCGCGCCGCCGAAAAAGGCGACGGGAACGCCCAAAGTAATCTCGGATATTTTTACGCTAACGGTAATGGCGTAAGGAAAGACCTCAAGCGGTCAATCGAATGGTACAAGAAAGGAGTTGAGAGCGGCAGCGGCCTTGCGATGGGCAACCTGGGGTACGCTTATTCGGTGGGACAGGGCGTTCAGAAAGACGAGAAAAAAGCCGTGGAACTTTATTACCGCGCGGCAAAGAAGGGCCAGGGGTTCGCTTTTTACAACCTCGGCATCATGTACAGATACGGTAACGCCGTGCCGGAGAACAAAGCCAAGGCGGCGGGGCTCTATTACCTGGGCGCGGAGGCCCGCACGAAACTCGCCCTTAAAAACCTTCCCGATCTTGACGAAAAGACCGGGCTTTTCGTTCTCTCGGCGATAAAATGGCGGGACAAGCACAGCTTGAATTACAACAGGGAAACGGAAAGGACGGTTAACGAGGCGGTCAAAGCTTATGACGCCGGGATGATCGATATAAGCAGGAACCTGTTCGAGGAGGCTCTTGCCTCGGATGCCCGGGCGCTTTACCTGGACGGCATGTGGTATAACTTCTATGAGAAGCGGCTTCCCATGTCGTGGACGGGCGAATATCTCATGGAAGTCCCGGATGAAGAAAAAGACGAGCCCGCTTTTCTGTGTGACTACGCCCACTGCGCAAATCTTGCCGGACAGCCCGTCCTGGCGCTTAAGGCCGTGAGGAAGCTTGAAAAGCTTTTAGCCGAAGGCGGCGTAGAGGCGGATAAGGAATATCTCGTGAAACATTTCGCCGCTATAGCTGAGAGTAACGCCCTTGTGCAGATGGGAAGGGAAAAGGAAGCGTACAATACGCTTTTCGAGGCAGGAAAGATAGAAAAGAACGGGGAAAACTTTTTTAACTACATAGAACACTGGGCAAAGCCGCTTCTCAAGGATAAAAAGAAACTTTCTTATGTTACCGGACTGGAGAAAGAGTGGACAAGCAAGTTTTCTTTGCCCGTTTCCTCGGATTTCCACGATATTGAAACAGGAAAGATCATAAAAGGAACGGGGGAAGCCCCTGCATTCGAGCTGGAAGAGAGTTCCGGGGCCTCGGTCCCGGGCACAGGTGAAAAGACGGGAGAAGGTATCGTCATACTTGAATAGGACTCAGCGGGTGTGCCAGCTTCCGCTGTAATCCCTGGACAGGTTGAACTTCGGCACCGTTATATGGTATCTCCAGGTGCCGCGGAAACCCGAACTGCTTTTGCTCCCGGAGAAAGTGCCCCGGCAGGACCCTTTCGTGCTTTTTTTGGTCCAGCTGTCCCACCAGGTGTAATCGCCCGAGATGTTTCCGCTCATCCTCCCCGACGAAGGATTATATGTCCCGTTTATTCTTATCTTCAGGGCTCCCCAGCTGCCTTTCCGTGAATTGTTCCGGATATCCACGGTGCCGGTCACTTTTCGGCCGTTTACCGTGATCGTGCCGTTACCCCGATCATCTTTCCGAATCCAGACTATCGGGTAGCTTTTCGCGGTGCTCGCGGGCGCGCGGTAGACCGGATCCCGGGGCGGTCCGGGCTTTGGTTTTGGGCGTATGCTGACCGTTTTCGACGCTTTACCTTTCCGACCCCGGGAGTCGCTGACGGATACCCTTAGAGTACTTCTTTTATCCCGGGTCCCGTAACCGGCTATTCCTGTAACGGTGCCTTTAAGGCTTCGCGGATCGCGGTGTATCATAAGCCCTTCCCCAGTCTCTATATCTATCCGGTAAGGAGGTTCGAATTCCGCGGGTACGCCGATGGAGAAATTTTTCTTCTTTCCGGTTTCGAGCCTGTCAGGCACGGAGAGGTCCAGTTCGTAGGCCCTTACCGAGAAAGGCGCGCTTTTTTCCTGTGCTTTTCCGTCAGGAGGTATTATTTCCGC
This sequence comes from Candidatus Omnitrophota bacterium, assembly GCA_014728075.1. Lineage (GTDB taxonomy): Bacteria > Omnitrophota > Gorgyraeia > Tantalellales > Tantalellaceae > WJMG01. Next base: position 4,475 of record WJMG01000041.1, read on the forward strand.
GCTGAAGACCGCTTCGTGGCCTACGGGGACAAGTCCTTCGGGTACTTTGATCCCGAAAGTCTCCCTGCCCGATGCGCTCTTTTTCTGCCTGGTAAAGGTGTTGCGGTAAAGCACCTCCTGGGAAGTTTTGTCGGTGAGGACGCAGTTTATCTTTACTTCATCTATACTTTCTTTGAGTTCGTAGCCCATTAGGAAATGCGGTTCCTGGTCGTTCCTTATGACGGGGCTGTTCTCAAGTCGGTCCCGGTCGGGGGTGACTATAAGGCTCGTGAACCTGACGGAATTATATACACTGAAAGGGTAAGTGCTCTCCGTTTTGATAGACGGCTCCGCCGCCAGGTAATGCATCAGCCCCATTACATATTCGCCGTCCTCAAGGCCGCCCAGTTTCATTTTAAACCGGTATGTCCTGGTACCGCCTTTTTCGTACGCCTGGGTGGATTTCCGGGCGCCCTGTACGGGTTTGTTGCCCGGGCCGTACAATTGCCACAACAGGTTCGTCGCCACCGGCTCTTCCGTTTCCGGATGTGGCACTTCCGCTTCGAAAGCCAGGATGTCTCCACGGCTGGCGTATCCCGAAAGTTTCCCCCCTGCGTAGTCCCCGAGCCGGGCTTCTATATCGAAAGAGGCCAGTTCCCCGGGAAGATCACGCTCGGTTTTGAAAGAAACGGAGGTTTTGCCTGTCTCGGACCCGGTAGTGTTGTCCACGCACCTTACGGAAACCGTGTACTTTTCTTCCGAGACTTCCTCCAGTCGGAATCGGAAAATACCGGCGGAAGGGGAAGAGGCGGGGTCCTGTTTATAAAGGCGGCCGTTTATGTACCATTCTATGGTATGCCCTTCGCTCCAGATCCCTTTACGGCCTACCTTGAAACAGAGGGTCTGGCCGGGTTCGGCCTTTTCTTTCAGCGCCGGACCCTCGGGTGTGTCCAGCGTGGCTTTCAACTCACCCAGTTCAGGCTGGTTCTCTTCTTCCATCCTGCGCTTGACCGCGTATATGGAACAGCCGTATTTTTCCTCAAGGCGTCCTCGTACATCGCCGATCCTTTTATAGACCGTATCGGCTATGTCGCGGTACCAGGTGTCCCCGGTCAGCTTGTATTGCCTCTCCAGGGTCTCCACTATCTTTTCGGCTTCCGCGAAATATCTCCAGTCACCCGTAGCCTCTCCGGCTTTGAGGAGTTCTTCCGCGCGGATCTGCAGCCTGTTGAGGCTTTCCTGGGTCTTCGACCTGGATATCTTCTCCAGGATCTCTTCGTTCCTGAAAGAGTTGAGGGTCTTAAGGCCTTCCTCAACGGATTCCCCAACGAAATAGCTCGAGGCGCCTATTACCACCAGAGGTACGCCTATAGTTGCGACGGTACCGGCAGCCCCGGCGCCTATGCTTCCCGTAGCCGCGAAAGAGGCGACATCGGTCACCATCCCGAAACCAACATCCACGACTTCCTTGGTTATGCCTATGGCCGCGTCGGATTCCGTTATCTCACCCTTTTCCAGGCGGTCCATGTTGTCGTAAACATTATACGCGGCGAGTCCGTACCCGGCCATGGACAGAAGGTCGGGTTTTAATCCGCCTTTTATGGCGTCGATCCGTGAGATGCCGCCGGGCTTGCCGGGGGAGGGGACCGTCTTCGACGCGGGAGTCTTACCGTGTTTCTTTTCGTAATAAGTATCGTAGTTCCCGCCGCTCAGTTTTTCCCGGTTCGCGAGAGTGCTTTGCTCTATGCGTATTTCGGAATCTTTCAGCCGGTGACGCATCTCCCGCGCTTTTTTACTGTATTTTTCCCTTTCAGCCGGGGGGGTATCGTCGGATTCGGCCAGTCTTTCGAGCTCGTCTATTTCCCCGCGGGCCGCCTTCATCTCCGCGGCAGCCGTTTTTTGCGCGTTTTCCAGGGCCTGTTCGGTGGTCTTCCTGCAGGCCTCCTGGTAGGCCCTGATGTTCTTTTCGTCCAGGCCCATTTCGGATGCCAGGTGGCCTTTTTTTATAGCGCGCAACTGCTGTTTGAACTTTTTTACATCCCTTTTCAGGCCCGTCTCTTTCAGTATCTTCTTGAGCTGGGCGTCGGTAACATTGCCCGAATCTATGGATTTGAGCGCCGCTTTGTTCATGCCCTGCATGGCTTCCTGCATGTCGCCGTCGTAAGATCGGAGCAGTTTTTGAGGATCAGTATTAAAACCCTTGATCCCTTTTTTTATGTCATCGTTCACTTCTACCAGGGCCCGTCCCGGCTGGTCTTCCGCCATGGCGAAGGAAGTGTAAGTCTCTTTAGAGAAGGAATCCATCTGCACCTGTGTGTGGTGGGCCTCGCTACCTGGGATATCCGTTTGGCCTTTGATGTTTATCGTAGTTTCCACGCTTCCGTAATCCCTGTAGCCGGGCGCGTCCATCGTGTTGCTCGTAACCGCGACATCGTATTTCTCCAGGTTAGAGGAAAGTTCCTCTACCGCCCTGGGGGAGCCTCCCAGGTCGAGATCGCCTCCGTCCATTCCGCGATGGGCGGGATTGAGCATCGGCCGGCCTTCGGGGCTCCTGACTATCCTGCCGTCGCCGTCGCGCAAATAAACATCGGTGCCCTTGGTTCTCTTTATTTTCTGGCCTTCCGGCAGTGTCGCGTTGGTCTCCTCCAGGACCCTTTCAAGGAAAGGAAGCCGGTATTCGGCGTAGAGAAGCCTGCTTTTTTTTCTGAAAGTGTTCTGCAGGTCCCTTACAGCGCGCATCCTCTCCACCCGGGAGAGGGAATCGTCCTGTAATATTTTCTTAAGTTCTATGTTCCTCAAGGCCTTCTGCTCATTGAAGATCTTTTCCGCCTGCTTCGCCCGCAGGGCAAGTTCCCGTGTGGACATTCCGGAAGTGTCCGCGAAAGGAACTGTTGGCGAGGAGACGAGTAACAGGGCGGCCATAGACAGCGATAATATTTTCTTCAGGAGTTTCATCTTCACTATCGCCCTCCCGGCGGTTCTCCGGTAAGGTCTTTCTTGATACCGGACGCGAAGGACCTGATCTCCGGCGCGGCGGCTTTGTCGCCGATCACGGAATCAAGTTCTCTCAGCGCGGAAGGTTTATCGAAATGAGCCGCGTACAGTAAAGCTTTATATACTCTTATGAAGTAGAATTCCGGGTGTTCCTTAAGCAGGCCCTCGTAAAAGAGAGTTCCCCGCAAAGTTCGGTGCCCGTAAATATAGCCGAGGGTCATCCACTGGAGTATATTGTTCGAGACGAGGGAAGGGTCGGTACTTAAAGCCCTTTCAAAATAGTCCAGAGAGGTGTCGTAAACGCCCATCCGGGCCAATTTTATGCCGGCCATGACCATCGCGTATGAGTTTTCGGGGGCAAGCTTAAGCGCCTCCTCGTAAGACCTGAGGGCGCGTTCGTCGGCGCGAAAGAGACCGTATTTCGCCATTTCGGAATGGAGGTCCCCCAGCGTTACCCAGTATGAGGCGTCTTCCGGGGCAAGTGAAACCGCTTCCCCCGCGCTGTTCAGCGCGGTGTAAAGGTCTTTCAGAGAGCCTGTTTTACGGTATCGGTCAAGAAGTGCCAGGCCCTTTTGGTGATAAGCCTCCGCGTAGATCTCTCCGTCCGCCCCGGAGGCCTCTATCCCGGGGGAAAATAACTTCTCGTTCCGTTCCAGGATTTCCTGTACGGCGGGCCCGGTTTCGGTGGATGCCGAAGCGGTATCGCTGTCCGAGCCGCATCCAGCCAGTAAGAAAAACACCCATAAGGACACCGGCATGAACAAAAAGTACGCGAAGAAAGATCTATGGTCCGTTGTTTTCATTGTCTTAACCCCGTAATGTCTTTCCAGGACATTCTACCATCCATGTGTGAGGTAAGGCAAGAGGCGCGGGGCGCGAGGCGAAAGGAACAGAATAGCGGTGGAACGATCTCGTCCGTCAAAGATGTTCCGGCGCTCAGACACCCGAACTCGCGTGTGGCTCGTTCGGAAACTCGCGGCGGACCACCTTTAACGGAC
>WJMG01000042.1 GCA_014728075.1 Candidatus Omnitrophota bacterium
AAAAGTAAAAAATAAATGTAGAAGGGGAAAGCCGGAGTGGGAACTTAAGGCTTTCCCCTTCCTTTATTAAGACCTTTCACGATCTTCCCGAAGATATTTTTTAGTTCCTCGGATTCCTTGATCAATAGTTGTATTTCATTGTTTAGAACTAGTTCTGTTGCTTGAATAAGGCGTAACCAGTAATTAGTTTCTTTTGCTTCTTTAAAGCAAATGCTTAACTTGAATTTAAAGTCTTCTGTGCTGAATGCGGCCTGGGATTCTTCATAATTGGCGCCGATAGAAGTGGCTGATCTTGCTAATTGATATCTTATGACATCTGCCTCTTTTTTGCAGGGCAAATGCTTCAAAAAGATAATAACATTTTTGGCAAAAACAAAAGTTCTATCGCATAAGTCGTTTTTCATAAAGATCTTTCCTTTCGGTTGAACTGTACATAAAGAAGAAACCTTACCTTTTTCCTTTTTACTTTTAACTTTTTACTTATAAAGAAGACACCTTTTCTTTTTACTTTTAACTTTTAACTTTTTACTTTTTACTTAAAGAGGGGGAGTCTCATGGTCCCTCACTACTATATACAACTTTTTCACCCCTTTTCTTTCAAATTTTTTAAAAAACCTGCCACCCGACACCCGACACCCGAATTCCAAACTCCTTTACATATCACTATTACTATTATATAATGCCTAAATTATGAAAAACCTACTAACTATACTACTCATAACACTTTTCGCCGTCTCAACCGCTTCAATTGCTTACCCTGCCGATAACGCCATGAACGGTTCTACCGAATACCGTATAGGCCCGGAGAATGTGCTCGTGATCAATGTTTTCTATGGACGCGACAGGGAGATGGAGCGCAAGGTGCGGGTTTCCTCTAAGGGTATGATAAATTTTCCGCTTCTGGGCGAGGTGAGGGCGGCGGGCCTTACCATAAACGAACTGGAAAATAAACTGACCCGGCTTCTGGAGAAAGACTACCTCGTGAACCCGCAGGTATCGGTCTTCATAGAAGAATACAGCACGGTTTCCGTTATTGGCCAGGTTAACGCGCCCGGCAATTTCGAGATAAAGGGCAAGCTTTCCGTGGTCGAGGTCATCTCCCTGGCCGGGGGCTTCACCAAGATAGCCAATACCAACGCCGTCAAGATCATCCGTACCCTTCCCGACGGTTCGAAGATCTCCATTCCCGTTAGGGTCAACGACATCATCAACAAGGGCCAGGAGGAAGACGATGTCCAGCTTGAACCGGGGGATATAGTCACGGTGCCGGAGAGCTTCTTCTAGAGACATCAGATGTCAGAGGTCAGGTGTCAGCTTTATAAAATGAAGAAATAAAGATTTGGAAAATTAGAGGTTTGAAAAAACGATGAGATATAGGCTATGTTAACGGGTTTAATAAAAAAGCTGAAATCTGATATCCGAGATCTGATTTCTAACCGGTATCTCCGTAATCTGAATTTCTAATCTTCGTAATCACCTAAAAAGGATTTATATGAATAACCAAACTCCCCAGAACCCCTTCCTCGAGCAGGAAATAGACCTAAGAGAATACGCGAGAGTGTTGTACGAGCGCAGGTGGGTGATAATTTCCGCCACGATAATCCTTTGCACTCTGGCCCTGATCAGGGTCTTCATGATGAGGCCTGTTTACGAGGCGTCCACCAAGGTGCTTATACAGAAGGAAGCTCCGAAGGTCGTCAACATGCAGGAAGTTCAGGCCGAGACCTATACAGGCAGGGAATATTACCAGACCCAGTACAAGATACTCAAAAGCCGGGTGATCGCCGAAAGGGTGGATAAGGCTCTTGGAGGATATGTCCCATGGAGCGAGTGGACCGGTAGAAAGGTGGCGCCTGGGGATCTTACCGAGAACGAAAGACTGGAAGAACTTCTTGAGCGGGTAAGCGTGAGTCCTATGCCGAATACTCAGCTTGTTGCGGTCAGGGTGGAAGATGTCGATCCCGCGCTCGCGGCCAGAATAGCCAACCTGTGGGCCCAAAATTACATAGCGTATATACTCGACACCAAATTCAACGCTTCGCGTTACGCCTCCGGCTGGCTCCAGGGCAAGATAAAGGAAGCCAAGGACAAGCTCGAGAAGTCCGAATACAGGCTCCAGAAATACAGGAAGGAGCATGGCCTTCTGGCAGATACCACCGACAGCGAGGTCAGCATGATGGACCAGCTTCTGGAAAAAAAGGCTGAGCTTGAGATAGAGCTTTCCGAGAAAAGGGAATATTACAAATCCAAACACCCCGAGATAATAGGCATAAAGTCCGAGATAGGATCGGTCGAGGAAAAGATAAAGGAGGAGAGGGAGAAGGAGCTGGAAGAAGGGGAGAAATCCATAGAATATAACATCCTGAAGAGGGATGTTTCCACGAACAGGGATATCTACAGGTCGCTTCTCCAGAGGGTAGGCGAGACCGAGGTTATGGGCGAGCTTAAGGTTACCAACATAAGCATAGTGGACAAAGCGGTCGTTCCCGAGCGACCTTCAAAGCCAAAGAAGAAATTGAGTTTTATTATAGCGTTACTCATCGGAGTTTTAGGGGGCAGCGCCGCGGCTTTTCTTATGGAAAGTCTTGACCAGAGCGTCAAGACCCCGGAAGACCTCAAGAACAGGGTAGGCCTTCCGGCTCTCGCTTCAATAGCCGTTCCGAAGGACGCGGAAGAGATCGGAGCGGACCCGGAATTCGTATCTTCCGAAAGCCCGAGATCCACCGTCACCGAAGCTTACAGAAGTCTGCGCACGAGCATTACCTTTACCGCTGTCGAGCACAGGAGAAAAGTGCTTCTCTTGACGAGTTCCGGTCCCCAGGAAGGGAAGACAACCACAGCCATAAACCTTGCAATTGTGATGGCCCAGACGGGTGAGAAGACGCTTCTCGTGGACGCGGACCTCAGGAAACCCCGTATAGAGAAAGCCTTCAATGTCGAGAAAAAACACGGGCTTACTGAAGTGCTTTCAGGCGAGGAGGATTTTGAGAAAACCGTCCATACTTCCCACATACCCGGCCTGGATGTACTCGCCTGCGGCGCGATCCCGCCCAACCCTTCGGAGCTTCTGGGGTCCCGCAAGATGGATTCGCTCCTGGAAGAACTTTCAAAAAAATACGACAGGATAATAATAGATTCCCCTCCCGTCCTGGCGGTAACGGACCCCGTGGTCCTCACGGGAAAGGTGGACGCCGTTATACTGGTCGTTAAAGCCGGTGAGACCAACAGGAACGCCGCTTCCAAAGCCAAAGAGATACTTGAGTCCGTCGGATCCGAAAACCTGATCGGCGGTGTACTCAACATGGTGGAAAAAGGGAAAACAGGAGGACATTACTACTATTACGAATATTACGGGAAGAAGCACGGCGCGTACATCCACGATGACAAAGCGTAGGCAAGCTATCAGATTTCAGATATCAGTTTTCAGCTAAGGAAGTTCCTGTCAATTGGGGCTTTGCCCCTCATGTTTGCGGTACGCGATATGCAGAACGAGCGAAGTCGAAGGATCTAAAGCTGACATCTGACGCCTGATATCTGAAGGCAAAAATATGAAAATTACCAGATCTAACATAGAAGACTCCCTCATAATCTTCCTCCTTTTCTTCGCTCCTTTTGCCTTCGCGAGTGTTCACACCTGGTCTTACTCAATAATCGCGTTAACTTCGGTAATTCTTTTTAACCTCCACTTTTTAAAAAGTGAAAATTGTCATCCCCGCAATGGTTTTGAGCGGGGATCACATAAAAATAATTCGTCTGTGGATCGGGGCTCCGCCCTCCAGGCGTCATTGCGAGGACTTCTGCGAAGCCAAACCGGCGAAGCAGAGGACGAAGCAATCTCTGACACTCTGACACAAGCCTCCGCGGGAGGCGATGACCCTCTGACACAACAGCGTCATCCTGAGCGAAGCGAAGGATCTAACTCTGACACTCTGACACGAGCGAGCAACGCGAGCGATGATACTCTGACACTCTTAAAGGTATTAAAACAGCCCACCTCCATCGCCATCCTGGCCTTCCTGATCATCAACATCCTCTACATAATTCCTTTACCCGCGGAAGTCATTAAATGCCTATCACCTACGAGCTACGAGCTACGAGCTGAATATATGTTCGATCCGCCAAACTGGCAAACCCTAAGCGTATACCCCCGCGCCACAATAAGCTACCTTATTAAGCTCGTGAGTTTCATTCTTATCTATTTCGTTATATTCTCTAAAATATTATATATGCCCAGGATCCACATGCGTCATTGCGAGGACTTCTGCGAAGCCAAACCGGCGAAGCAGAGGACGCGGCAATCTCTAGCCCCTCGCCTTAAAATGGGCGACACCCGACACCCAACACCCGACACCCGAACTCCCCGCTCCATCCACCCCGCCTTCATCATGTTCGGCGCTATCATGGGCGTTCTGTCGATACTCTTCCACAGCTTCGTTGACTTCAATCTCCACATGCCCGCAAACGCGCTCTATTTCACGGTCCTCTGCGCGATAATTTCGGGAATATCGTCCTCCGGCAGGCAAGGGAAGCTTTCAGATATCAGAGGTCAGACATCAGCTAAATATATCTCCGTAATCTCAAACAATCTTCGTAATCCCCAGCTTAATTACGCTTTCCTGAATAAGCTGATAAATGCCATCATCATCGCCGGTTTCACCGTCGGCCTCTTCGGCATAATACAGTGGCTCGGCTGGAACGGCAGGATGTTCTGGATAGTGGACAAGCCCGGAAAGAACTTCGGGCCATATGTTTGTTATAACCATTTCGCGGGCCTTATGGAAATGACGGGGTTCTTCGCCATAGCCATGTTCTATTCGGGATTATTCCTTTCGCCTCTCAGGCATATAAAGCGGCTGAAAGATAAAATAGTCTGGTTCTCTTCCGAACAGGCGAACAAGACACTCATATATCTTTTCCTTTCCGTTGTAATAGCGGGGGCGCTTTTTTTGAGTTCTTCGAAGGGCGGTATTCTCAGTTTCGGACTGGCGCTTATTGTGTTCATGCTGGTCATTATTAATATCAGTGTAAAGGGAAGACAGAACAAAATGAAGCTTTCGGCTTTGGCGGTGTTCACGCTCTTCGTAATAATGATACTGTGGCTCGGCCCGGAAAATACTCTGCAGAGGTTCAGGCGTTTTATACACGCGGTCCAGTATATGTATTCAGGCGGTAAACACCGGCTTCTCCTACGGCCGTACATCTGGGTAGATACAGTAAGGATGATATTAAGATTCCCCGCTACAGGAACGGGCCTCGGGACTTATTCGGATATGTTCATGCCTTTTCGAAGATTTCCCGCGATATGGGGGTTTTTACGCTATGCCCACCAGGATTATTTGCACCTGTTCGCGGAACTGGGGTTGGCGGGGGCGGCCTTTCTCGCCGGGTTTCTGGTATGGCATTTCCGCAGGTTCAGGGAGTGTGTGCGGCGGCTTCGCAGAGGGGCGGAGAATTTGGAGAAATAAGGAGATGTCAGACATCAGAGGTCAGATGTCAGCTTTAGGATCATGAAGAAGCAGAGATTTAGAAAATTAGAGGTTT
>WJMG01000043.1 GCA_014728075.1 Candidatus Omnitrophota bacterium
GAATATACCGGGTCCGCGTTCGAGGAAGGATACCTTATAGACGAAGATGGCGCTGAGGCTTTGTCGAGAGCGTTCGCGGCGGGGTCGTTGGCCATGGACCGGTTTATAGAGAACATGAAAGGTATGATTTCGGTAAAAGCGCGGCCGCCGACCATAGAGGCCATAAGGCGGAGACTGTTCCCCGGCACGGATTTCCGGCCATATTCCCTTAAAGTGGCCCCCTGGCTGGAAGAGGCGCTGTTTTACGCGCTTCCGTATTCACTGTCCGTTGTTTTGTTCGGCTGGAACAGTATGATGCCGGTCCTGTCCGTAGCGCTTTCCAGGATAGTTTTCGTTTTTCTGCACGGATCGGTGGGATCGCACTCGCCTCCCGAAGGAAAGGATATTACGGAGCTTTCGCCGGACCGGGTGCTAGCTCTTGTCGACGGCCGTTACGGTGAACTCAGAAAGCATATCAAGGCCGACTGGGAATACGCGCAGGCCATAGCCCGCGCCATGGGAATAAAGGAAGGTTCTCCCGAATGGAAAGAACTGAAGGCCATTTCTTTCGCGCACGATATAGGAGGCGTACTGGGATATAAGCCTCACGAAGAAAAGGAGCGGGAGATACTCAGGGAGCTGAAGAATGCCGGTATAGACCCCGAAGGCAAGAGCCCTTCAGAGCTTGCGCTCGCGCTCTCTAAAAGGGGAGTGCGGCTTTCCCCGGGAACAGCGGCTTTTCTGAATAATGCTGATCACGCCATGCAGTCCATACGCCTTCTTTATCTGGCCGGTATCCGGATCCCCGAGGATGTAAGGCTGGTCATCTCAAGACACATGCAGGAGCCGACTGATCAGGATGTGGAAGGATGGACCGAGCGCCAGAAGCTTCTCTTTTCCATATTTGCCGTAGCCGATGTTTTCGAGATGGGCAATAACTACTATAAACAGGTAGGCGGATATTATATGAACAAAAGCGAATTCGAGGATCCGGAGCAGACCCTTGATTTTCTCAGGAACATCAAGTTCAGGGGAAGGGAATACATGGAGCCCGTTCTCCGGAGAACGGAAGAGCTGGTCGCTTCTGGCGGGCTTGACGAGGCAATAGAGTACAGCCGCAGCCCTTATCTTGCCGAAAGTCTGGCGAAGAGGTTGTCGGGTACATACCTCGCGCCGGCGGTGCTTTCCCTTATCAGCGTAACGGTGTCAGCTCTGCCTTTAATACCGGGCGCGGAAGCGTTGTGGAGCCCCGGGCGGTGGATGTTCGTTCTGGCCTCTTATCTGGTGCTGGGAGCGTGCCATCTGGCGGCCACCGTCATCGCCTACGCTACGGGGTACGAACCGGCGACGATCGGGGAAGGGTTCCTCGCGCCGGACCCCGCGGAAGAGCCCGCGGGACCCTCAGACGAGAATGTGGTCATTGTAGGTATGAGCAGGAGTGCTTACGAGTCCCTGGGCGGGGATGTCCGCGGGATACTCGGGTCGATGACGGGTGTCAGGGTTGTATTGCTTTCGTCTTCCGACAGGGGAAAAATGCTTGAAGAATTCGGAGAGAAGAGGAAAAACCTCTATCCCCGAGCCGTAATGGCGGGTATCGTCGATGTCTCCGCGGATGATGCCGCGGAAAGCGCCGTTCTGGGTTTCGCGCAGGCGATGGTGGAAGAAGTGTATAAGCGTACGCGGCCGGAAGTGGCTTTTGCCGATGGAAAGGATATCTCCGGAATGCTTTCTCTCAGGGATGTGTTCAGGGAGATCGAGGATAGATATATAGGTAAAATATATCCTCTTTATCTTTCGGAAAAAAGTGTTTTTGACCTCAGGGCCGAGAATATTTACAGGATGCACAGGAAGGATTTCAGCCGGGGCCTTGTATCTTATCTTGATGCTCTTAAAACGGAAAGAGTAGATGGAATGAGCAGGCGGTACCTTGTAACGGCCGTTAACGAAGCAGCGGATCTGAAATTCCTCGCCGAGGCTATAGGCCGGAGGAGAGAGATCATGGGCCTGGCGGAAGGGGAAGAGGACCCCGTAAAGGACATTCTTGTTTTCAAGAACGAAGAGCTTGCTGATAAGATGGACAGGCTTCTGGAAGCGACGGGGCTCGCGGACTATATTTCAGGAGACAGGGTCATAAGCGTGGTCGGGCGCGAGAAGATAACTCCCGGAGAGATAATGGAAAAGATAGCGTCCCTTTACGGGGCCAGGCCCGCTTTGAACGAAGTGGCCATAGCTAACAAGGCCGCCGTGGTCGATCTTGACAGGACCGAGCCGGGATCGATGTTCTCTTCCGATACCTCCGAGAGCATGGTCCTGGTAGATATGCCTGACGGCCTGGTGAGCGAGCTTTACAGGCTGACGCTTGAGATAATGTCCGACAGGAAGAAAATATCCGCCATAGAAGTGGAGGGGATGATCGAGAAGATGGAAGGGTTCAATATATTCACATTCCTGCCCGAAATCGACAGGATAGATCTCAAGGCCGAAAAAAGGATATATAACAGGTATGTAAGAGAGATATTGACCAGGGCCTAATGCCTGAAAAAGAGAAAAAGGTAAGCAAAAAAGGCACCTCCGTTAAGGTTTAAAATAGTTATAATGCTATGGTTGACTTTTGATAAGGTTTACGATATACTGTATTTGTGGCGTAAGAATATAAAAAAGTAAGATAATCCGTTACTCGAAATGGTAACGGATATACTGCTTTATCCGTACATTCTAGATAAAAACTGTCTATATATAATACAAGAAAAGGAGAAAGGCCATGACAGGTATCAAAAGAACAGGAAACCCCCTTATGAAAATGATGAGCGTGTTGCTCATTTTCACTTTCATGTTCTACAACACCAGTTTCGCGGTACCGGAAGCGGATATCGCTCCTCCGGAAGCGGCAGATGTGTCGGCCCGTCCGCTTTTATCGGAGGAAGTAGGCGTGAGTATCGACGCGGGTACCGTAAAATCCAGGTACGACGGAGAATCGGGCAAGATGGTGGTCCATATACAGGACGCTCATTGTAATTACGAAGCCCAGAGCAACATAAACAGGATACTGGAACAGCTTACCAAAGAATGCGGTATAAACATCATCTCGGTCGAGGGGGCCGAGGGGATAGTGGATACCACATGGTTCAAGGCCTTTCCCGATGAGGAGATACGCAAGGAAGTAGCTACTTATTTCATGAAGAAAGGGGAGATCACCGGTGCCGAGTTCTTCTCAATAACTTCCGATTTTAACGGAACTATATTCGGGTCCGAAACGCGCGACTATTACATAAAGAACCTCAAGGCCTTCACCGAAGTATATCCGTACAAGGATATGATCGAGAAGTATTTTCAGAACACCGGCAATATCGCCAACAGGCTGAAATCCGTAATATATACACCCGGGCTTCGTGAAGTCGATTCCAAAATAAGGGAGTTTGACGGCAAAGGCCTGGAACTCAGCGATTATGCCGCTTATCTTTCCAAAAAGACCCGCGATCTGCGCATAGATAACAGGGATTATCCTAATTTCGGAAAACTGGAAAAGACACTCGAATACGAGGACAAGATAGATTTCGACATAGTGGATTCCGAAAGAAGCGAGTATATCGACCTTCTCAGCAAGACGCTGTCGAAGAAGAAGATGACCGAACTGGTCGGTGAGAGTATCCGGTTCAAGAAAGGCCACATCAAGGCCGTGGATTTTTATACATATCTGAGGGAGCTGGCAAAGGAACACGACATTGACATGGTCCACAAGTTCCCCAACCTTTTCTACTACTACATATACACTAAACTCTACGAGGGCATAGACAACGAGAAGCTTTTCAGGGAAATAGACCTTATAGAAACGGCCCTTAAAGAGAAACTTTTTACCAGCGGGACGGAAAGAAAACTTGATAAATACTCGTCGATGCTCGATATGTATGTGAACCTGGTGAACATAGAGCTGACGAACGACGATTACGACAGGCTTAAGGCCTATCAGAAAGAATTTACCCTGTCGGATGTGATGTCTTTCCTTAAGAGCATGGTGGACAAGTACGGGATGAACTACGCCATAAACGGAGTGCCGGCGCAGATCAGCTCCAACATGCCCCGCATGATCGATTTTTACGAGATCGCCATGAAAAGGGACAAAGCCCTTATAGACAATACCCTGAACTTTCTCAGTAACGAGGACAACGACAGGTGCGTGCTCATAGCCGGAGGTTTCCATACCAGAGGAATAAAGAAAATGCTCGAGGCGAAAGGGATATCCTATGTCGTGGTGACCCCCAAGATAACAAAAGATGTCGAGACGCCCTACATAAAGGTTTTGACCAACCAGAGGACCTCTCTCGAGGATATAATAACCGAGAGCGCGGCCATGCCCGGAGCGAAATTGTCCGAAGAGGCTCCGGCGGCGGCCAGGGCAAAATTCCTCGGCGCCCAGTTCAGGTGCCAGCTGGTGGACATGTATCTCGCTGACGATCCCGAGCTCGCCGAGATGGCTTATCTCGAGGACGCCCTGAGCGACCGGGAAGTGGCAGAAGATGTGATGAAGGGCTGGGTACGGGAAAATGTCGACAGATGGGTATCCAGGATGGAGAAGACCGTTCCGGAGGATCTCTGGAAAGAATTGAGCGGCGACAAGTGGATGTCCCTGAGCGGCGCCTATCTGATGCTCTGCGAAAAAGCGGCCGAGAACCTGGGTAAACCCCTTGACGACAGGACCAAGGCGGTTATTTCCGGTGTTTTCGAGGACAGGTTCAGCCCCGGAAGCGAACATGTGAAAAGAGGGACGCAGGATTCGCTTACCCCGGAAGAGGTAAAAGCGATGGACAGCGCCATAAAGGAAACCCTTGATGCTATGGAAGCCGCGGGTATTCCCAGAAGCCGGATAGAGGTGCCCAACGAGGCTACGGGCGGTGTTTTCGTAGTGCTTGACGATGAGATATACGCCGAAGCGGCCGGAAAATACAACGCTCCCGGGGATGTGGAATGCCATCCGGGGACCAGAAGGTCCAGGCTCGCCTTCGCGAGGGGTGAAATAGGTTACGAGGATGTCGAAAAGCGGTTTTATATAAGAAGGTCCCTGTTCGATAAACTTTCACCCGGGGAGAAAGATACTTTCGCCGCGCACGAGGAACTTCACATAAGGATCGCGCTTGGCCTTGTCGATCCCGCGGAAATCGCCAAGTTCGAGAACGAGGAGGCGTATGTTAACCACCAGATCGGAGCGGATATAAGGCCCATAATGGCTTCTCTGGGCAGTGTTTCGCATATCGAGGACCTTCTCAGGGAAGATGTTAAGTACGGCTCCGCGGCAAGGGAGCACATCGAGTCGGAACGCGGAAAGATCGCCGCGTTGAGGGCTACAGGGGACCCGTCTAAAACAGAAAGGGCCGAGGCCCTGGAGGACGAACTCGAGGATTACGCGAAGGGCGTTTACACCCGGAGGATAAACCTGGACAGGATGCAGAGCGTACTTACCGATAAGGATTACCCGGGATACGATGTCATCATAGTCAGCAGCTCCACTCCCGAGGAGGTCGAGGCGCAGCAGAAAGCGCTCGACAAGCTTTTCGAGGGAAGGAGCACGGACAACGCCGCGATGAACAACAGGGTCTGCGTTATATCGGCCCTTGATGATTCCGAAGGCGGCCAGATAATCGGCCAGTTCAACACCTGGAGGGATGCCGGGAAAAGGTTCGCCGCCTGGGCCGAAAGGAACGGGCTCGAAGAGACCGACCTCGACTCCCTGGTAAAGAGCGGGGATATTAAGGTAGCGGTCTACCATAACGGCGGTAAGGGGGAAAGGGCGTCACCTGCTACCCAGGCCCTCCAGAACTCCAGGGCCAAACAGAAAGTCGTGGGTAAGGTAAAGACGGCCGCGAAAGGGGAAGAGGTTGACATCGAGCTTATGGCCGGCGTCGTGCTATCGACGGCCCCTCTGGCCCTTTCCAACGACGGGTCCCGGATAGATACTTTCTGGGCCAACCAGATGGCCTACGGGACGCTTGATTTTTCCGAACTTACAAGGACTAACTACCATTTCGACAAATTCGTTATAAAGGTGCCGGAAGACCCCAAGAAGAAGGACCTTTTCGATTACGGTACCGCGGTAATAGGAGAATCCGGACAGATACAGAAATTCCTCGCCAACAAGGTGCTTACCAGGAAGAACGATGAGACCGGCCTTTACGAGGACAACCCGGATTACGCAGAGGAGATGCGCACGCTGATGGAAGCCCCCAAAGGGGTTTTTGATTTCGGGTCTTTCAGTATGGGAAGGGAGATGCATTACGCCCTCATGGACTACTGGACCAATGTCAAGAACATATTCGATGTTATCGATTCGAGCGAGGACAATAAAGCGGGGATGTCAAGGGACATAGACCCGGCCCTTGTACAGGTGATAGTTCCCCTGGCAAACGCGCTTTCGGGGAAAGAGCTCCCTGATCTTCCGGACCCCGAAACCCTCAGATCGATGAGGTCTCTTGAACGGGACGAGGAAGGCAATATAGAAATGGCCGCGGAAAAGAAGGCCGAACTGATGGAGGCTTACGGAAAGCTCATGTCCGTGATAGACGACGCAGACGCCGCGGCGGCCATCGAAAAGATCTATAACAATCCCGAAAAACAGGATTTCGTTCTGGAATCCATCGAGTTCTTCATACTTTACAACGAGCTGTTCAGTGACATGGACAGGGTAGTGGGCCACATAGATATGGGCGAGAACAGCCACTGGTTCGCTTATAAGAGAATACTGGACCTCAGCAACGAGAAGTTCTACATGCTTTCGGACATAATAGGGGCCAACCAGCAGATCGGTCCCGATGGTTCCGTTGTGATGACCGACCTTTCGCCCGACGGGCTGGACGCCATAAGGGCCGAGGACGCCAGGAGGATGAGAGGTATAACCAACGAGGAAATAGCCGTATTCCTGGTCAACGGTGAAAGGATAGCCTTGACGGCGGACCAGGTGAAACAGGGATGGAGGGACGAGGAGAACGATATCGAGGTCAGGAACTCAGTGATACAGGGCGTTACGGTCCTTCTTCCCGGTTCCAGGGTCGTGAACAGCGTAGTCAACGACTCGCAGGGTAAGATAATCGCCGAGAACTCTTACATCGAGACCACCACGGCCAGGGAAATAGAGGCTGAGAACAGTATAGTGTATTACGCCGTGGACCCGGGAACCGTGAGGGCGGACAAGACCCTCATAGCGGACGCCTTCAGGCCGGATATCGAGGACCCGAGGTTCGGGCCGGGCCACACAAGGATGGAAGCGCCCATAGGCTACGACCCCAAGGGGAAAGAGATCAACGACAAGACGCTTTTCGGGACAAATGTCTACACCTTCAAACAGGTAAGGGATTTTTCCGCCAGCCGTGGTGAGGTGAATTCCGAAGATCTGCAGAAGGCCGCCAGAAGCGATGTTTTCTACGACATAGTCGACAGGCGCAGCTGGGTGAACCTGTTCAAGGACCTGAAGTTCGGGACAAGCGGTCTCAGGGCCCTTGTCTACAACCCCGGGTACGGCAGGGACGAAGAGTGGCTTTCCGATATGGATGTTTACATAAGCACACGCGGGTTCATAAGGTTCCTCCGGTCGAGAGGGGACGAACTCGTGCCCGGACAGGACATAGCTGTAGGCGGGGACTTAAGGGACTCAACTCCGAGGATCATGTACGCCGTCATGCAGGCTGTAGAGGACATGGGATACAAGGTGGATTTCGTGGGCAGGGTGCCATCGCCCGCGCTGGCGTATTACGCCATGCAGAAGGGTATACCCAGCATAATGGTCACGGGCAGCCACATCCCCGACGACAGGAACGGGGTCAAGTTCACTAAAAAGTCCGGAGAGGTGTTAAAGAGTGACGAGAAAGAGATACTGGCCAATGTCGATAAAGAGAGGGAGGAGGAATATTCCAAGACCTGGGCCGAAACGAAGTTCAACGAGGAAGGCCTTTTCAAAGAGCCCCTTGATGAGCTTCCTCCCGTCAACGACGAAGCCGTGGAACTTTATGTGAAGAGATACGCCGAGGTTTTCACGGACAGGCCTCTCGAGGGAGAAACGGTTGTGCTTTACAAGCATTCCGCCGTGGGCAAGGACATCATCCAGAGGATATTCGAGGCCCTGGGAGCGGATGTACGGGTCATAGCCGAGAGCGAAAGCTTTGTGCCGGTCGATACCGAAAAGATATCGGACCGGACTTACGATATTCTTGCTGAGGCAGCTAAACAGGAGCCGTTCGCCATTATTTCCACCGACGGCGATTCCGACAGGCCGCTTCTTGCTGATGGAAGAGGCAAATTTCTGCCCGGAGACAAGCTGGGCGCGCTCGTGTCCATGTTCCTCGAGCCCGATTTCGCAGCTTTTCCGGTAAGCACCAATCCCGCTGTGGCAAAGAGTCTTTCCGCGGAAGGGGTCGAGATAGAACAGACAAAGATCGGGTCTCCTTATGTGATCGCCGCGATGAACGAAAAGCTGGAACAGGACCCCGAAGCGAAAGTCGTGGCGTGGGAAGCTAACGGAGGGTTCCTTACGGGAAGCGACTGGCAGATAAACGGTAACACGCTCAAGGCGCTTCCCACCAGGGATGCCGCTCTTCCGCTGATCGCGGCTATGCTGCTCGCGAAAAGGGAGGGAAAGACGGTTGCCGAGCTCATAGACGACAAACTTCCCCCGTTCGCTACGGCGGCAGGCGTAATCGACGATAACGCCAAGGGTACGGAGGATTATACCAGCGCCATGGGGAAAGATATCGTCAGGAACTTTTCTCCGGAAAACCCGGATATAACCGAGGTCAGTTTCGACGCTTCGGGTAATGTGGAGGCGGTAAAAGGCGCCGAACTGACCCCGGATATCGAAGAGGAAATGCGGGAGATAAGGAACAAACTCTCCGCGTATTTCAACAGGGACAGGGGTTTCGGCGAAATAGTTTCCGTAAATTTCCTCGACGGCGTCAGGATGACCTTCCTCACGGCCGAGGGCAAGGAGGAGATATACCACATAAGGCCTTCCGGGAACGCGCCGGAATTCAGGAATTACACCGCCGCTGAGACCGAGGAAAGGGCAAAGGAAATGGCAGGGCTGCGCTTTCAGATCGTGCCTCAGATAGTCAGGGACATGAAAAGTCCCGGAGCCCAGGCGGTCAGGAGGAACATGCCCCGGTCCGATACTCCTCTCGGCAAGGTCGTACAGGCCATACTCGCCGCCAAGCCCGTATTCCTTAAGCCGTACCTGCACTTAAAGGTGTGGGGCGTGAACGGTGTGGGCGAGTACTGTTACGGTATAGAGAAAGGTGACGACAGCTCGACCGCTTCAGCCGAAGGCGAGGAAGCGTCGCTGGAAGAGCTTGTCGATCTTGTTCCCGAAGAACTGCTGGGGAAAGGGGTCGTCGAGAACTTCGGGGCGTCCATACCTCTGGTAAAGATACTTACGCCTAAGAGCAGGCTTTCGGTGCAGTTCCACGATTCCAAGAACGAGCTCTGGATCATCACCGGCATAGACGAGGAAACGGCCTGGGAAACACCTTCGGTGATCATAGGTTTCAGCGAAGAGTCAGTTGAGCGTTACGGGGACGAGGTTACCGAAGCGTACCGGGAAGCTCTTGAAAGGTACGGCGACAGGCTTAATTCACTGGCCGGTATGATGGTGACCGGGGGTTATAAAGGTCTTCTTGACGAGCAGAAGGATATAGTGAAGGCCGCCGAGTGGGCTGTCGAAAGGAACGGAGAGAACTTTATCCATAACGCGCTCGAACGGCTTAACGAAGCCAGGGAAGATCTGGAATGGTTCTATAACTACAGGGAGGTGAAAGTCGGGGATGTGGTCTCGATACCCGCCGGTACGCTGCACGCCGCCGGTCCGGGGCTTGAGATACTCGAACCCCAGATACCCGGGCCTACACAGTCGCTGGAAGACGGTTCTACATGGCCCGTAAGGTACGCTTTCCCTAAATACACCGCAAGAAGCCCCGAGGCTACAAAGACGCTTGATGTGGGAAGGGCCGCAGAGATGATACCGGATGTGGCTTTACCCGATACTCCCGAGGTGGTGATGGAAGAGGAAGGCCTCATGATGGAGAGGATGCCCGGGGGCTTCGCCGATAAAGGGCTTGAGGTCCGCAGGATAAGCCTTGAAAAGGGTAAAGAGCTTTCGATAAGCGAGATAGAGAGTTTTCACAGCCTCGTTACGGTAGAGGGGCGGGCCAGGGCGATCATTGGCGGAGTAAGCTACGATATACCCGCTGCCACTCCCGACGGAGAGATGATGGTGATACCTTCTACGGTAGATACGCTTACCATCGTGGCGGATGAGGACGCTCAGATAATAGATACTTTCAGCCCGGTCCCCGCGCTGAGGAGGCTGGAAGAACCGATCAGGAGCAAGGAGAACGGTATCGCCGGCACGGCCAGCGAGGAAAGGCTGGTGTTCGCGGATTTCGGCACCACGGTCTCGTCCCTGGATGAACTTTACATAATAGACGAGATGGCAGTGCCCGAGGTTATATCTCCCAGGGAACATGTGCTTACCGTGAAGGAAGGCAGCGTAGATCTCGTGAGGAGCTCGGACGGTAAAGTGATTGCGGAGCTGGAAGAGGGTGAAAGGTATGTGGTCCCCGAAGGGTTCGACGATTACATAATAGTCCGTACAGGGACAGTGAAGAACGCCGTGGTAAGAGTGGACTATCAAAAGACCGATATCGAGGAAATAGCTTATTCGGTCTACAACATGGTCAAAAAACACCTTAAGGAGATCAGGGCCGGCCAGATAGACCTTTTCCTGCCCCAGCAGATGTTCGCCGACAGCGGTGTGGGTTCCGCTTCCTGGATGGAGAAGTTCATACAGGAGTACATAAGCGAGACCATAAGGATAGAGACCTATAATCCGCACGGCGGTCTCAGCGAACTAGCCAAAAAGTCCATAAACAAGGGAGCCGTGGGAATACTCGTCGCCCCGAAATCGAACATAGACGCGCTTAAGGACCTGGACGAGGATACGGACCTTTACGCGAAAGAGATAAAGGAATTCCTCTACGGCGAAAAAGGAACTTTGAGGACTCTGGCCATACCGGACATACATAAGGACAGCGAGATCGACAACAAAGGATGGTTCTTCAACCGGGAGGTCATAGGAACGGCCCTTACGCTCGCAACGGTAAAGCCTGAACAGATAAGGGAGCTGACCGTGAACGAGCATATAGATAACGCCGCCGCCGATCTCAGGAAGATACTGGCCCAGCTTACCGGCAGGTCCGTTCCTCCGAGATACCTCTACTATCTCCTGTCGAGGAACGAGATTGAGGATCAGCTTGAAGCGCTTCCCGCGCAATTCCGGGACGATACCTTCGGCTGGCTGGCTTTCCTTGTGAACAACCTTCTTCTTAAAATGCCTATTAAGCCTTTTGATCCCAGCGATCAACTGGAACAGAGAAGAAAGGTCATGTGGTCGGTCTAATACAGGGGGCGGAACGACGACAACAACGACTCAGATCAAAAGGGCGGGGTCTAGAAGACCCCGCCCTTTTTTTAGCGGTAAGCGCCGGGTCAGGCCTTGGCTCGGAGACCACAGGCCATAGGGGCTTTTTGAATGCTTTTCTCCATGTCCGGTTTCAGGCCCGGTTACAGTGAAGGACGCGCCGGATCTCCACCTTTGGCCTTTTAACCTAATCCTTGCGGTTATCCCCGAATTATCATATACTAATCTGATAACGCGG
The DNA here is from genome assembly GCA_014728075.1 of Candidatus Omnitrophota bacterium. GTDB lineage: Bacteria > Omnitrophota > Gorgyraeia > Tantalellales > Tantalellaceae > WJMG01. Next base: position 11,670 of record WJMG01000043.1, read on the forward strand.
CCTTTCTCGGATAAAGGTGATCGAACACGCTGACAGGTTTCTATATTATGGAAAATAATATTATTAACAATGCGGAGCGTATGGCACGGGCCGCCTCCCTCGGTATCGGGGCGGACATAGTGATAGTGGTAAACTCTTCCGATACTCAGGCTTCTTTCTGGCAGGAAAGGCTTACCGGGGATGACGGGGTGCACGGTTCAGGGGTGGTGCTTAAGAAGGACGCCATCGTCCTTTCAGTTTCCGAGGCCCTGTGGGATGGAGAGGCGGGGAACGGTTTTGGGACCCTGAACGGGTTCGTAGAGGCGGCGATGAGAGCCGGAGAACTGGGCGTTCTTGATATGGAAGACGGCCTGGATATAGAGGATATATGCGGCGCGATGCTGTCTTTTTCCTCGGGAAAGACCGTTTTCATGTTCCATAACGCGGGCAAGGGCACCCGGGTATCTCCGCTTCCCGCCGCTGAAGCCAACTCCAAGCCCAACATCAGGCTTCCGGGAATGATAACCGTGACAGATACCGAAGGGACCCGTTCCGAGCCCATGACCATGCTGGAGGCCGTGCTAAGGGAGACGAGTGTTTACGCTCCTTCCCGAAAAGAAAGGCTCTGTGTGTTCTGGGGGGACCAGGTTATCTTGAACGAGGAAAATATCGATAATGCCCCGGCGTTTCCCGTAGAGATATTCGGCGAGGTCGTGCCTCTTAACGAGGGAATCAGTTCTTACGGTGTCCTGCTCCCCCGGGAAGACGGGGGGATAGCCCAGAGAGAAAAACTTCCCCTTGATGAGGTCAGGAAGCTCCTGCCTCCCGGATCTGAAGAAGTCTGCAGGAGCATAGGTTCTTTTACCGTCTCTTTCGGTTTTCTCGAAGCGCTTATAAGTATGCCGTATAACCTAGAGGCCCTTAAGCGCAGGAAGGGCCGGTCGGATACGGACCCCGACTGGTGGCAGCCGCTTACTTCAGAGAGGCGGGAATACATCGGGGTTATGCGGGCTAAGGGGGTCCCGCCCGAAGAGGCCGGATCCGCCTGGGACAGGATGAAAGAACTCAAAGAAGAATTCTTTACACGCGCCGCTCCGGAAACCACCGGAAAGCCTCTTGTGGGAGCCAGTAATGTAGGGAGGGATTCTTACTGGTGGGATTACGGACAGAACAGGTTTTATTTGAGGAATACCCGGCTGTTGACCTCCGACTCCCTTGAAGGAAGGGCCGCAAGGGTGTTTTTCGGTGTGGCCGAGGATAAATGGACGGTAGACTCCGAGACCGGTCCGGGATTCAGTTCGGAGGACTCAGTGATCATAGCTTCGGGCATAAAGAGGGGTAGTGTCAAGAACTGTGTTATAATCGATTCCGAAATAGAAGAGGTCTACGCGGAAGATTCGGTGGTAATAGGGAGCCGTGTCATCGACCTCAAGGCTTATGGCTCTCTATGTTACGGCGTCGCCGCCCGTGAAGTGAACCTGATGGGAGGAAAGGTGCTCGCGCATGTTTTCGTGCCTGGAGAGAGGCTTCCCGTGGAGATGAGGACGGACATCGCCCGGGACGGGACAAAGGACTGGAAAGCCCGGGAAGGGAAGGGCGCGTTCGTTTACGACAATCTATATACCTATCCGGAAATAGCGCGGATGATGTCTAATGCTACAATAAAGGATGTCAGAAAAGCGAGGAACATTTTTGAGAACGGGATGCGGGAGAGAGCTTTTCCCGCTCCCTCCGCGAGAGTGAAGGAGCTCTCCTCCAGAAGGGGCGTTCCCGAAGAAGAAGCCAGGATGGCCGTTGCCCGGAGAATGCTCGCTTTCGGGGATGTAAGCTCGTTCACCGCTCGGGGGTATGCCGAAATTTTCGATATTCAGGGCCCCTGCGCCCTTTCACGGGCCGATCGGGAGCTGAAAAGATTAACAGGGGAAAATAACGGAAAGGAAGACCATGACGGAGAGCAGGCCTATGCTAAAGGACAGGAAGGAAATACTTAAGGATATTGAACCCATCAGGTTCGGTACGAGCGGACTGAGGGACCTTGTCAGCGCGATGACGGACATGGAATGCTATATAAACGCCCGCGGGTTCATCCGTTTCCTTAAGGAGAGAGGAGAGATTTCCGCCGGTGAAAGAATAGCCGTAGGCGGTGACAGGCGTTCCAGCACGCCCCGGATAATAGCCGCGGTGGTGGAAGCGGTGAGAGCCGAAGCCTGCGGCGCGGTCTACACGGGGCTTGTACCGTCCCCTGTATTGGCGAATTATTCTCTCCGCTCCGGTATGCCCAGCATAATGGTGACCGGCAGCCATATCCCCGATGACAGGAACGGGATAAAGTTCACCAAAACGACGGGGGAGGTGCTGAAGTCCGACGAAGCGGATATATTGCGTAATGTTGCTTCCGCGAGGGAAGAGGAGTATTCAAAGAGCTGGGACGAAACGGCTTTCGGCGCTGACGGTATGTTCAGAGAGGGGAAAGAGCTTCCCGAGGCCTCGGACGAAGCCGAAAAGATGTATCTGAAAAGGTATCTGGATGTTTTCCCCCCGGATTGCCTCAAGGGCCGGAAAATAGTTCTGTACCAGCATTCGGCAGTGGGAAGGGACCTGGTCGCGGCCGTTTTTTCCGGGCTCGGGGCGGAGGTCGTTCCGGTGGGAAGAAGCGAAGAATTCGTTCCGGTGGATACCGAGAAAATATCCGCTTCAACCGCGGATATCCTTTCACGGTCCGCCCGGGAGCACTCTCCTTTCGCCATAATATCAACCGACGGGGATTCGGACAGGCCGCTGCTTGCCGACGAGAACGGGCATTTCCTGCCCGGGGACAAGCTGGGAGCTCTCGTTTCGATGTACCTTGAACCCGATTTCGCGGCCATACCCGTCAGCGTGAACCCCGCCGTGGTAAAAGCCCTTGCCGCCGAAGGGATAGAGGTGCGTCAGACCAGGATAGGGTCTCCCTATGTTATAGCCGCGATGAACGACAAACTGGCGGAAGATCCGGAAGCCGGGGTCGTGAGCTGGGAATCGAACGGCGGTTTTCTTACGGGAAGCGACTGGAACATAGACGGTAAGCGGCTTCCCGCGCTTCCTACGCGTGACGCGGTGCTTCCCATGCTGGCGGTCATGCTTCTGGCGGCGCGCGAGGATAAAAAGATCTCGGAAGTGGCCTCCTCCAAACTGCCTCCGTTCTATACAGCGGCGGGGGTGGTCGATAATAAGGACGAGGGCGCCGAAAGTTATACCTCGGAAATGGGGCGCGAGATAATACGCTCTTTTTCACCGGATAAGGCGCCGGTCAGGGAGGCGGAGTTCGATGTTTCGGGTCAGGCGGCCGTCCTTAAAGCTGAGTGCGGTGAACGGACGCCGGAACTGGACAGGGAGCTCCTGGAAATAAGGTCCCGGCTAAAGAAGTATTTCAGCCCGGATAAAGGGTTCGGCGAAATAAAGTCGCTGAACTTCCTTGACGGCATAAGGATCACTTTCGTTACGGCTGAAGGCAGGGAAGAAGTATCCCACCTCAGGCCTTCCGGTAACGCCCCCGAGTTCAGGAATTACGCCGCGGCGGGATCGGAAGAAAGGGCTAAAGAGATAGCGGATAAGCGGTACGAGATAGTTCCGGAAATGGTCGCCGACATAGGCGCGGGATAAAAGTCCCGCAGGGAAAAACAGGGAACGGACAGAGATCTATACTAAAGCATAAGCTTAAAGTGAAAGGGAGGAAAGGTGAACAGCGATACCGAAAGATCGAAAGCCGCAATGAAAATAGCTGACGCTGTCAGGCGGGGGGAACCCGTGTACCTTGAGCCGTACCGGGAGCCCAAGGTCTGGGGGGTGGAAGGCATCGGCGAATACTGGTACGGCGCCGAGGAGGGAGAAAAGAGTTCGATAGCTGTCTCCGGCGGCTGCAGGTCCCCTTTTTCGGAAGTTATGAAGATTTGCGCGCCGGAAGTTCTGGGGAAAAAGGTTGTACGGTCCTTCGGGGCGAGGCTCCCTCTGGTCAAGATACTCACACCGAAGAACAGGCTTTCCGTCCAGTTCCACGACGCGAAGAACGAGTTGTGGGTCGTAACCGGTGTGGACAGGGAAGTTGCCTGGGAGACCCCGGCGGTGATAATCGGTTTCAGTCCGGAAAAAGTGGAAGCGTTCGGTAGCGGTGTAACGGAGAAATACCGGGACGCGCTTGAGATCTACGGGGACAGGCTGGACGCTCTCGTGCAGACCATGATATCTTCCGGGCTCGAAAGAGAGATGGAGAGGGTAAAGAACGCGGCGGTGGCGGCCGAAAATCCTGACGCAAGCCCGGATGTGAAGAAGGCCCTTGAGGAATTCAGGCGTGCCGAGGAGGAGCTTGAGAGTTTCTATAATTACAGGCCCGTAGGCGTCGGGGATGTCGTGGCCGTGCCTTCAGGCACACTTCACGCGGCGGGACCGGGCATAGAGATAGTCGAGCCGCAGATACCCGGCCCTACGCAGTCACTTGAGGACGGGGCCACTTATCCCGTGAGATACGCTTTTCCCGGATACGCCTCCAGATACCCCGGGGCCGGGAAAACCCTGGATGTGGAGAGGTGCGGGGAGATGAAGCCTGAAGTGGCGCCTGAGGACGCGCCCGAGGTCCTGAACGACACGGAAGATATAAAACTGGAAAGGCTGCCGGGCAACTTTTCGGACAAGGGCCTTGAGGTCAACAGGATAACCCTGTCCCCCGGAGCCGCTTACTCCGTGAGCGGGAACGGCAGCTTTCACAGCCTTGTGGCAGTGGAGGGAAGCGCGGATATAGCGGTCGGGGAAAATAAGAGGGGAATACCGGAAGCTGTCCCGGGCGGTAGAATGCTTCTGGTACCCGCCTCGGCCGGGGATTATGTGATATCGTCGGATAACGGGGCAAGGATCATAGATACTTTCAGCCCCGTGAAAGAGTGATCCCGGGGCGGTTTTTTTCAGCCGGAAAAGATGGGATAAAGACCGGGGCAGGCTTTTGCAATACTTTTTACATGGGTATAAGATAAGTTTGACACCTTTGGTGAATTTTTGTAGAATATGAGCTCAAATAAGCGCTGAGGAACAGCATATAAACCTAGAGGCGGGAATGGGCGAAGAAACTTTCTTACAGAAGCTTAACCGGCAGAAGATATCTTATCTGTTCATAATAGTTCCTCTTGCCCTGTTTATCGTTTTTCAGCTCGCCCCGGTATTTATTTCCTTTCTGTGGTCTTTTACCAAATACGATGTTTTAAGCTCTCCGAGGTTCGTGGGGCTTGAAAATTACAGGAATATACTTTTTAACGACCCGCTTTTCTGGAAAGCGATGAAGAACACCGTTTTTTATGTTCTTGGCGTTGTTCCCGCCGGGGTCTGTCTTTCTCTTCTTTTGGCGGTCGCCATAGACCAGAAGATAAGGTTCAAGAACTTTTTTAAGTCTATTTTCTTCCTTCCTACCGTGACGGCCATAGTGGCCGTTTCCGTAATTTGGAAATGGCTTTACGCGGGGGAGAAATACGGACTTCTGAACTACTGGATAATGAAGCTGGGGTTCCAGCCGGTGGACTGGCTGGCGAGCCCGGAATGGACGCTTCCTTCGATAATGATAATGTCAATATGGGCCGGGCTGGGATACAATATGATACTTTTTCTCGCGGGTCTCCAGACCATTCCCTCGGCGATGTACGAAGCCGCCGACATCGACGGAGCGGGTTTCTGGGATAAGTTCTTCAATATAACGCTCCCGCTGCTTAAACCCACAATAGTTTTCGTTACGATGATGAGCTTCATCTTCAGTTTCCAGGTGTTCGAGCAGGTCTATATCATGACCGGAGGCCAGGAAGGCATAGGAGGAGTGCTTAACTCAGCGCTGACAATAGTCGCTTATCTTTACGATAAAGGGTTCCAGAAATTCCAGATGGGTTACGCCTCGGCGCTGGCGTATCTGATCTTTTCATGTATATTCGTGCTTACCATGGTGAACAAGCGCCTTATGAAGACGGAAGTCAGGTATTGACGGCAACTTAAGGGATATTAAAACATGTTTCCGGATACAGGAATAGGAAAAGAATCGCTGGTAATCAAGACATTCATTTATGTCTTTCTCATAGCGGGCGCCGTGACCATGGCGCTTCCTTATGTATGGATGCTTGTGACCTCGTTCAAACCCCTTGAGGAGATACACGCTTTTCCGCCGACCTTTATGATAAAGAACCCGACTCTCCAGCCCTACAAGGACCTGTTCAGCATGATGCCCATGATGAGGTATATGTTCAACAGTCTTTTTGTTGCCGGCGCGGTAACGCTTTTCAATGTGTTCGCCACTTCTCTGGCGGGTTACGCCTTCGCGAAACATAAATTCTGGGGAAGGGATATCATATTTTTCCTGTTTATAGGTTCTCTGATGATACCCTGGCAGGTCAACATAATACCGGGGTTCGTCATAGTCAAAAAACTCGGATGGCTTAACTCGTATAAAGGTCTTATCATACCTTCGATGGCGTGGTGCGCTTTCGGGATATTCCTGAACAGGCAGTTTATATACAGTATCCCGGACGACCTCATTGACGCGGCCAGGATAGACGGCTGCAGCGAGTTCATGATCTACAGGAAAGTAATACTCCCTCTGATAAGGCCGGTACTTTCAACCATGGCTATTTTTACTTTCCTGCAGCAGTGGAATAATTTCGTATGGCCTCTGGTCGTTATACATACCAGCCGGATGAGGACCATACCGCTTGCGCTGGCCGTGCTTACGGGCCAGTTCGGGTCCAAGTTCGCCATGGTTATGGCCGGGGCGGTAGTAGCCACGCTGCCGATACTCATAGTGTATCTGGTCTTTCAGAAATACATCATAAAGGGTGTGGCCATGACGGGGCTTAAGGCATAAATCCCGTTCTGTAAGGTATTTGCGAGGGGGGGTGAACACCTCAGCTCAGATTTGTGATGGCGGGTTTTGCCGCCGTGTGCTATAATAACCGTACCATTTTAACTTAAGGAAAGGTGATATGAAGAAACTACCGGTACTGCTTTTGTTCTTTCTATTTTCAATAATGTCCGTTTCGGGTTGTTCCCCCGACGGGGAGGCGGGAAATGACGAAGCCGGAAGTGAAACCCTTACAGCTTCGGAAACCCTTATAGAGGTCGTGGAAGTCCCCGAAGGGGAAGAGCTTGTATACCTTGAGGTATCGGATGCCGAGGCGTCATCGTTCGACCGGACCCCGGACTGGGCTCCGGAACCGGACCCCATGGCCCCCGCTGACGGGGATATGCTTACCCGGTGGTCAAGCGATTATATCGAAGGCCCTCAGTGGATCTATTTTGACCTGGGAGGGGAGCAAGTGATAAGCAATGTCGTGGTCCGCTGGGAAAGGGCTCACGCGACCGAATACAAGATACAGGTATCTAATGACGCGGAGAACTGGAAAGATGTTTACCACGAAACGAAGGGGACCGGAGGCACGATGGAAGCCTCCTTCCCGCCCGTTAAAGCCCGGTATCTCAGGATAATCGGCCTGAAAAGGGTTAATGAAAGCTGGGGTATATCCATATGGGAGGTCGAGATCTACGGCCCGGCTTCCGAAAATCCCGGAGCCGGGATGACCAAAACGGAATACCTGTCCCGGGGCAACGACCAGCAGAAGGCCAAAGAAGCGGAAGAGCTTCTGGAAAGAATGGCGGCGGAACCCGTTCCTCTTAGTGAAGAGGACTTCCAGCATGGGGTGGTATACACTTCCTGGATGGCCAACGAGTTCCTCCTTCCTTCTTCCGATCTCACCCTGGCCAGGCTCAGGCAGATAGGGTACGATACTATTGCCATAATGGTACCCGCTTACCAGGACGAGCTCAGGTCCGATACGGTTTTCACCAATGATGTCGAGGGAGGGGATACCCCCACCGACGAGGCGCTCGTGCACGCCATCAAGACCTGCCACAGGATAGGGCTCAGGGTAATGATAAAGCCCCATGTCGATCCGCGCACGGATGAGGCCCGTATTAACATCATGGCCTCGGAAGAGTGGTTCGACAGCTACGATGAGTTCATAATGCGGTATGCCAGACTCTCCGCGGAGAACGATGTGGAGATCTTCTGTATAGGAACAGAGCTCGAAGCCACCACCTTCGAGGCCTGGACTCACCGGTGGGAAGGCCTTATAGATAAGGTGGAACAGGTTTACGACGGCGAGCTTACTTATGCCGCCAACTGGACCGAATACGAAGGGGTCCCGTTCTGGGACCGGATGGACTATATAGGGATAGACGCCTATTTTCCTCTTACACAGGAAAGCGATCCCACCGTCGAGCAGCTTACCGCGGCCTGGGACGGGATAGCCGATAAGATAGAGAAGTGGCTCGGAGATAACGGGCTGACCGGAAAAGGCGTCATACTTACCGAAATAGGGTACCCTTCGGCGGACAGGGCAAACACCCAGCCGTGGGTCGCCATAACTAACATAGAGGATCAGCAGGAACAGGCAGATTGCCTTGACGCTGTCTTCAGGGCGCTTTCAAAAAGGAACTGGTTCAAGGGATACTACATATGGCAGTACTTCCCCCAGGACAGGTGGAGCCCCCTGGGATTCACGGTCAAGGACAAGAAGGCAGAGGAAGTGCTGAAAAAGTGGGTCAAGGAACTTCAATAACTCAAAACTCTTAAATAAGAAGGAGGTCATAGAATGAAAAAGAGTCTGGTATTGCTTATGACGGCGGCTTTTCTCTTCGCGGGATCCGCTTACGCGGAAGAAGTTGTCCTTTTCGATTTCGAGGAAGGGCTGCAAGGTTGGGAAATACCCGATTGGGCTTTTGAAAAACCCGACATGGTCCAGAACGAGATAGATATTTCGTCCGATTACGCTTCCCACGGCGATTCAAGCATGATAATGGATGTGGATTTCACCGGCGGCAGGTGGACCGGAGCGATCGTCGAGATCATGCAGTATTACGACTGGACGGACTACGGTACTCTCGCCGTTGATATATATCTGCCCAAGGACGCCCCCATGGGCCTCAGGGCGAAAATGATACTTACCGTCGGCGACAGCTGGAAATGGGTGGAGATGAGCAGGACTTACGCCCTTAAACCCGGCGCGTGGACGACCATAAGCGCGGACCTCAAGCCGGGTAGTATCGACTGGAGAAGGATACAGGTCGACGAATCCTTCCGGAAGGATGTGCGCAAGATAGATGTAAGGATAGAGTCCAACAACAGGCCGGCTTATACCGGTAAACTTTACATAGACAATGTAAGGGTCATAGAATGACAACAGCGTTAACGGCCCCGAAAAGGGCCTGATCCCGCGCGCGCCGGCCGCGGGGAACGCCCGTGCCGGCAGCGTGATCACTCAAGAGGGAGGTAGCAGTATTATGGGATTTTTTCGCAAGAGAGGCTTGCCGCTTCTTCTGGTTCCCGCACTGGCTTTCGGGCTGGCGCTGGCGGGTTGCGGCAGGGAAAGAGAAGAGGCGGACAGGGAAGTGACGGCCACCAAGCCCGCCGAAGAGCAGGAGGTCCCCCCGGTGCCTTCGGTTGAGCCGATAACCGAAGAAAGGACTTTCTACGATTTCGAGTCCAACCTTAACGGGTGGGAAGTCCCGATGTGGGCGCTGGGCAAGACCGATTATGTGGCGCAGAACCCTCCCCTGGTCTCCAAGGACGCGGCTTCCAAAGGCGAGGCGAGTATGAAGGTCATGATGGACTATCCCGGCGGAAAATGGGCCGCGGGCCTTGTCGAGATACAGCAATTCCTGGACATCAGCCCTTACAGGGCGATCATGACCGATATCTATCTTCCCGCCGACGCTCCTGAAGGGCTCAAGGCCAAGATAATCCTTACGGTTGGAAGCAACTGGAAATTCGTCGAGATGAGCCAGAGCATACCTCTTGTCCCCGGCGAATGGACAACGATAAAGGCCAGCATTGAGCCCGGCAGTTACGACTGGAAAAGGGTGGTCCCTGACGAGACTTTCGCGGAGGATATACGGAAGATAGCTATAAGGGTGGTTTCTAACAACAAACCTGTTTACAACGGCCCTGTTTACATCGATAATATAAGAGTGGGAAGATAAAAAAGACAAGCTGTAAGCCGGCCAGAAAAAACTCAAAAGGCTTACGGCTTGTTTTTTGAGACGAAAATCAGAACTTATTAAATCCTGTTAACGGTTTTATAGAAAGACCGAAGGGGGAGATCATGGCAAAAGGCAGAACCAGCAGTAATAAGCCTTCATCCGCCGGGCGCAAGGCAAAAAAAGCGGCCGCGGGGGGAGGCCTTATCATAGGCATAGCGGCAGTGATAATAGCCGTCGCTGTAGTAGGCGCGGGTGCCTACTTTTTCCTCGGTAAAGCGGTCATGGGGACCAGGACACCGCTCGAATTCCAGAAGGGCATGGGATATGTCACATGGTCCGTCGACGCTTACGAACAGCCCACCTCTGACGAATCGCTTGAAAAGCTCGCCGGAACAGGCTGTAACTATGTCAGTATACTGGTCACCTGGTACCAGACCAACTGCTGGTCCGGCGATATAAGAAGAAAGGCCAATACGCCTTCGGACGAGTCCCTTGTCCACGCCATACGCAAGGCCAAGGAGCTGGGGATGAAAGTGATGCTCAAGCCCCATCTTGACCTCCTGGATAAATCAGACGGAAGCTGGAGGGGCGAGATCGGATGTCTGAAAGAATCGGACTGGGATAAATGGTTCGGGAAATACACTGATTTCATAATGTATTATGTGGACATCGCAAAAAAAGAGGATGTCGAGATGTTCTGCCTGGGCACAGAGCTTTCTACCGCCGCTACGGTAAAGGGATATCTCTGGAAAGACCTTATAGCCAAAGTGAGAAAAAAGTATTCAGGGCTTTTGACCTATGCCGCGCATTGGGACAGGTACAGGGACATCAGGTTCTGGGAAGACCTGGATTATGTAGGGATCAACGCGTATTTTCCCCTTACAGAGGAGATAGATCCGCCTTACGAAGATCTGATCAAAGGCTGGGGGAAATGGGTGGATGAAATAGAGGAATTCCAGCAAAGAGTGGATATGCCCATTATCTTTCCGGAGATAGGCTGCTGTTCGGCCGACGGTGCCGCCATAAGGCCATGGGAACATTATCCCAGGAGCGAGGTGAACCTCCGTATTCAGGAAGATTATTACAGGGCTCTTTTCGAGACCTTCTGGGAAAAAGACTGGTTTTACGGTGCGTACTGGTGGTACTGGGGGACTAATGTGAACATGGGCGGTAAATACAACCGGCTATTTCTTCTCCAGAACAAACCCGCCGAAGAAGTCGTTGAAAAATGGTACAAGAAACCGGTCAAAAGGGATCCCGGGATATTCGGCGGGAAATAAAAGGCCAAAGTTCATCAAAAGGGCGCATCTATAAGGAGAACCGGTATGAGAGACTTTATCTTAAAAGAGAACAGGCTTTCCGAAAAAGAAAGAAGGAACCTCAATATACTTGACGCTATACGCAGGGGAAGGGAGATCTCCAGGGCTGAGATCTCAAAGCTTACCGATCTCAACATAGTCACGGTATCGAATTATGTAAGCAAGTATATTAAGAACAAACTCGTTTTCGAGACGGGCCTTGATATCTCTTCCGGGGGCAGGCGCCCGGAACTCCTTAAACTGAACAATCAGTACGGTTACAGCATAGGGATCGACCTTGGTTCGCCGCACCTGACGATAGATTCCTCTATAGTGGGAGTGGTGCTTGACCTTTCGGGAAAGGTCATCGCCAGGTCCAGGGTCAAAAAGGAGTCCGAGTCCTTCGAGAAGATGACCGAGAGGGTGCTGGATATGACGGAAGCTCTCGTCGCGAAATCGGGCGTTTCGGCTTCGGATATCAAGGGTATAGGAGTAGGCATCTGGGGGGTCCTCGACCGTTACAGGGGTACCGTTAGGTATGCCGTGGAGAACGAACAGATAGTAAGCTACACCAGTCTGCTTAACCAGTTGGAGAGCCGTTTCGGGATATCGACCATTATAGAACACGACGCTACGCTTGCCGCTTTCGGTGAAAGATGGTCCGGTATAGGCGCCGAGAGCACCGCGGACAACCTTATATTCCTGTGTTCGGATTCCAGCTGCGGTCTGATCATAAAGGGGGAGCTTTATTACGGCGCCACCAAGAGCGCCGGTGAGCTCAATATAAACCCGCCCAATGAGGGAAGCCCGGACCCCGATAAATGCTGGGCCAGTTACGATTACGGCTGCTGCATGAGGTCGAGAGGCATAGACCTGGGAATACCCGTAAGGATAAGGGCTATTCTCGAGGAGACCAAACCCGAAAAAAGCGTTCTTCTTGAAAAATGCGGCGGTGATCTCGACCGGATCGACTTCAATATGGTGATAGAATCAGCCGACGCCGGGGACGAGACCTCGATAAAGACGCTCGAGGACGCGGGAAATTACCTCGGCGCCAAGATCGCTTCGCTGATAAACCTCTTCAACCCGGAGGTCGTAGTTATCGGGCGCGGAGTCGAGAAAGCCGGTGATTTCTTTTTCTCTTCCGTCCGGAAGGCCGTCCGCCAATGGGCTTACGAGGAGTCCGTTAAAATAGTCAAGATAGTCCCCACCAGCCTCGGCGAAGATGTCGTTGCGATAGGCGCCGGAGCCCTGGTCATACACGACCTTTTCGCCAAGGCGTAACGAAGGGGTATTTCAATGCTTTCCGCGAAAAAGACCTTTGTTTTCCTGGCCCTCACGGCATATATGCTTCTCTGCGCGGGATGCGGAGAAAGAGTAGAGACAAAGAACCGCCTGGTCGTTTGGGTAGTGGGTTCTGAAGGCGAGGCCAAGACCATAACCCGCATCAGCGAGACTTTCACCCAGAAGACGGGCATTTCTGTAGTGTGTCAGGCCATATCCTGGGGGAACGCCCACAGCAAATACCTGACATCCATAGCGGGCGAAGTGGCGCCTGATATAGGCACTATGGGCCTTACCTGGGGTATGGAGTTCGGGGAGAAAGGCGCCATGGTGGACCTCAGGGCCGCATTCCCCGAAGACATCGCCCGCATGGAGAAACATATTTTTCCGGGGATACTGGATTCCACCCGGATAGGGGAAAAGGTGTTCGGTATACCTTACGATATGACCGAACAGGTCCTTTTTTACCGCACTGATATAATAGAGGATCCGCCGCGTACCTGGGTTGAACTCATGGATACACTGGAGGCCCTGCGCGTCCAGGGCAAGGGCATGGTAATAGACTGGGGATCCCTTGAATGGATAGGCTTTTCCCCTTTTTTGTGGCAGGCCGGTGGAAGCTATTATAATGAAGACCACACCCGTCCCACACTTGATACTCCCGAAGCTGCCGAAGCGCTGAGTTTTTTTTCGGCCCTTTATAAAGAAGGCGTTCCCAGGACACAGGTCCCCATGGAGCAGGGGCTCCGAACGGGAGATTATCCTCTTTCGATAGCCGGCAACTGGAAAATTATCACGCTTACCGGGGGCGCCCCGGAGATAGCCGGAAAATGGTCAATAGCCGCTCTTCCGAAAGGCCCTACCGGCAGGCGTACGGCTTTCATAGGGGGGAGGGTGATCGGCATTTTCTCGATGTCCGGGATGAAAAAGGAGGCCTGGGAGTTCATCAAATTCCTGTCCACCCCCGAAAGCCAGACGGCCATTTACGAAGGCTCAATGGCTACACAGGATGCCTACCTGCCGCCTAACATGGATGCCTGGGAAGACCTTCCCATGAACGAAGAGTTCAAGGATGTCCTGGTCAGGCAGGCAAAGGACGCCAAGGGCCCCCCGCCCGTACTGGCCTGGGATTCCAGCACCAGGTTCGTGAACGAGGCCATACAGATGGCGATCTTCAGGAACGCTGACCCGGCGACCGTTCTTCGCAAGGCCAATGAAGAAATGGAAAGAGAGCTGGAGTTTTACAGGTGAGTCCCGATCCCCCCGGGTTGCCCCTCGACATCGGACATTTTCAATGAAAAACAATAAATGAGGCATGTAGAAGTACAGGCGCTTTTAATAAGTCATTTGAAACTTAATACACAGCGGATATATGAGGGCAGGGGGGGGATGAGGAATATTATGGAACATGATCCGGGAGCATAGCGCATGGCCCCGGCCTCACAGCTGCCGAAGGCCGATACCTTATTCCTAAAACAAAGAACCGGAGAGCTGAAGCTCTCCGGTTCTTTGTTTTCTTATTAAGCCAGCGTTTTTCAGAACAAAGCCTGCACCTTAAAGATGAATTCCTGAGCCTGGCTAACACTGTGGTACCTGTCGGCTCGACCGTCGCCCCGGCCCCACAGGGTCTGTCCATACTGGAGCTCCAGGTTGAGCGAGGAATCCCCGCCTTTTTCGATGCTGTTGAACCCTTTCCCAAGTAAGTTAAATATGGTACCTACCCGCCAGGTTACGCCGTCTTTCCTGTACCCCGTGTCCATGTGGGAGAAGGAACAATCGATCTCTCCTTTAAGCATAAGCCTGTCCACGGGGGCAAAACCCAGTTCTGCGAATACGGGAAAAGTGTTCGCGAACTGGCCGCCGTTAAACCTGTAGCCGCTCTCCACGGAAAAGTAAGTCAACTTCTTGTCTATGTTGAAGGCTTTACCGACCAGCGCTCTAACATCCAGTGAATTGCCGTATTCGTAAAGGTCGGGGGGTGTTACCTGGTCGCTCGCCGTATCTACGAAATATTTCACCTGAACGGAGGTCACGACGGGTTTTTCCATTATCCGATATTTAGCGCCAAAATTTATCTGTTTAAAACCCTCCCTGTGGGTCCTTCCGGTGTTGGGGCCCCACGCGAAGTCCCAGGCGGTACCGTAGTCGTTGGCCCAGCGGTTCCAGGTATAGGGTATACCGAGGAGCAGGTTGAAGTCATCCGTTGCTCCGTATTCCAGTTTTCCTTCCACATCCCATATCTCTGAATTACCATGGTCCGGCCAGCGATGTTTTTCACCTTTCGGGTCAAAGTAATCTCGAGAGTGAAAGTATCTCGTGAAGACCTCAGTCCACGCTTTTCCCTGTTTAAGCGTCCAGGGGCCGGCCCAAGCGGTAGTGGCCGTGCCCGAGAAGAGCAGTAACCCTGTCAGGAATAAGGAAACGAGTTTTTTCATTAAATCCCCCTTGTTGAATGTTTTAACGGCTCAAGCCGAAAAAAGCGGAGAACCAGGCCATGAGGCTGTCCTGGTTCTTTTGCTGTTCCTCTAATATGGATTTTACATCATCGGGCGTCAAAATGCCCTTTTCGGTAAGGATCGCGCCTATTTCCCGCTGTACCTTGTGATTTTCCGCGTATTCTTTCTGGGTCTTTATGGCTTCCTCGATGTCCTTGCGCGAGGCAAGGCCTTTGCTGACGGCTATTTCTCCGAACCTGCGCCACCTTCTTCTTTTGAGGAATCCAAACATGCCGGCCTTTTAAATGTTATACAATAAAAATCTTTTTGAAAAATAGTATATATTATATATAGTTATGAGTCAAGTGTGAAGAAAGGAAAACAGGGTAGAGCGCCGCTGAACCGGAGGGCCGGCGTCCCGGTGACCACTTACAGTTTTGGTTTTGTACCGGGTACGGACACAAAGCGGTACCTGTCCCCACCCCTCGAGTCTCTGGCCTGCCGAAAGCCGATATTCGAGCTCGTCTGTGTATAGGGCATCTACGGGATATCGCATATTCCCGAATACCCTGAAAGAATATTATTGACTTCCTAAAATTATTATATATATTAATATACAAAGACTGGAGATGTAATGAGAACAAGACTATACATAACGGCATTCCTGCTGTTAGGGGCCTTTATTTTCCTGTTCGGCCTGGGGGATATGGCTCTGACCGATCCGGACGAATCCTTTTACGCGGAAACGGCGAGAGAAATGCTGGCCGAGGGAGAATGGGGGACCCCGCTTATTTTCGGCGAGCCTCAGTTCGAGAAGCCGGCCCTTTTTTACTGGCTTGTCAAATCCTCTTTTATGGTTTTCGGTGTCAACGAGTTCGCCGCGCGGTTTCCTTCGGTGATCCTCGCTCTTTTGGGCCTTTTGGGCATCTTCCTGCTCGGCCGTATATTCTTTTCCGAAAAATGCGGTTTCCTGGCGGCCGTTATAGCCGCCACGAGCATGAAGTATGTGGTTCTGGCAAGAGCCTGTGTGACGGATATGGCCCTTATGGTATTTATCCTTTTCGTTTTCGTTTTTTTCTTTCTGGGCTGGCGAAAAGAAAAGAAACTTTATTTCATCCTTGCTTCGGCTTCGATGGGGCTGGCCGTGCTTACGAAGGGCCCCATAGGCCTTTTGATACCCGGCCTCGTTCTTCTAATATACCTTTCCGTCAGCCGGCAGTGGGGATCTTTCGGGAAAATACCCGTAATATCCTGTGTGCTGGCTTTTCTGGCCGCGGCTTTGCCCTGGTACCTCTACGCTTATATTACGCACGGTGAAAGGTTCCTGAGCGAGTTTTTCGGTTTTCAGAATGTCACAAGATTTCTCGTTCCAGAGCACAGGATAGGGGATTCCCCGTTCTTTTATATCCCGATCGTCCTTGCGGGTTTTTTCCCCTGGACCGTGTTCCTGCCGGTCTCCCTGTGGGACCATCTCAGGAGTAAGGGGAAAAAAGACGCTTTAGTGCCCGGTGTAAAAGGATTTCTACTTACATGGTTCCTTGTGGTCTTCGTCTTTTTCTCCATATCCAGGACCAAGCTGGTCACCTACATTTTCCCGCTTTTCCCCGTACTTCCACTGATCATGGCGCGTACATGGGAAAGGATCCTGTCGGGCGAAGGTGCCATCTCCCGCAGGGATTCGTGGATCGGCGCCTCTATGGGATTTTTCACCTTTTCCGTAGCCGCCGGGTTTGCCGTCGGGTATTATATCTGCCTGGACAGATACGGGGTTTCCCTGCATCCCATGATACCCTGGGTGGCCTTCCTTGTCTTTCTGGGATGTGTTTCGGTCTTTTTTTCGATAAAGCGACAACAGGCAAAGGCTTTTTCGGTCATAGTGCTTCTGGTCGCGCTCACGATAGTTCCGGTCACCTTTCACGCTTTTTCCGTAATCGACGCCTTCGAGTCAAGCAAGTACCTGTCCCTGAGATATAAGGACCTGTCCCGGGAAGGAGAGGAAGTCGGGGGTGAATGCGACCACCGGAGGGGAATAGCCTTCTACGCGAGAACAACGGAGGTCCAGGATATCCATCCGTACCACGCGCTCAAGGAATTTACCGCGCGTGAAGATCGTGTTTGGTGCATACTTCAGGAAAAACATTACGCGCAGCTGGACCGTGAGCAGCCCGGCAGGATGTCGGATCCGATAGCTTCGTCGGGGGAGTATGTCCTGGTGACCAACCGCGGGGACGACGCCGGCAAATATCAGGTCATAAGGATCGAGTAGAGATGAACCTTAACTACAGTGTTTCTTTCGTTCTTCCCATGTACAACGAATGGGAGAACATAGAAAAATCCATCAGCATACTCAGGACCCTGGCGGGTGAGATCGCCCCCGATTACGAGATAGTTGTGGTGGACGACGCCTCAACGGATTCTTCGGGAGATCTCGTCGAGACTATGGCTAAAACCTCCGGTGATATAAGATTCTACAGGCTCGAGAAGAACACGAAATTCGGAGGGGCCTTCGCCAGAGGGTTCAAGGAAGCCACCAAAGACATTATAATGTACATGGATTCCGACATGCCGGTGAGCGTGGCGGACATAATGGAATCTTACCCTCTGATACAGGAGTACGATATCGTTACCGGATGCAGCAGCGTCAAGAAGGGGGACACTATTAAAAGAAAGATAATTTCCGGGGTATACAATGCCCTGGTCCAGACGCTGTTCGGCCTTGATATCAAGGATATAAATTCGGGGTACAAGATAGTCCGGCGGGAACTGGTGGACGATCTGAAGTTCATCTCAAGAAGCCCTTTCGTGGATGTGGAACTTTTCATACATGCCAAGAAGAGGGGGAAAAAGGTCAAGCAGTATCCCCTGGTATTCCAGTCCCGTTCAGGAGGGAGGTCCCACATCTCGGCAATGCCCGTGATACTGGCCACTTTCCGTGATATGCTCAAGGCGAAACTTTTTTCCGGAATTTCAAGATGAAGAAACTCGTGATCAATGCTGACGACGCCGGTTTATCGAGCTGTGTAAACGAAGCCGTCATAAAGTGCCTGGAAGAAGGAGCCGTGACCGGCACCAGCGTAATGCCTTGCGGAGAGAGTTTCAGCGAGGCATCGGCCATGCTTAAGGACGCGGGCGTGACCGAAGCGGGACTTCACATTACACTCACTGGCGGATTTAAACCGGCTTCTTCGAGCGCTTCGGAAGTGTATTCCCTTCTCGGAGAGGAGGGGAGATTTCCCGCTACTTATATCGGCCTTTTCCGCAGGCTTGCCGCGGGAAAAGTGTCGGCCGGACACCTGCGAAAAGAACTCGGCGCCCAGCTGGACGCTTTGCGTGAGGAGGGCTTGACCGTTACCCACATAGATTCCCACGAGCATGTTCACATGTTCCCGGGTATCCTGAGCGAGGTTATAGCTCTTGCCGGGCGGTCCGGTGTGGAATATGTAAGGTTTCCCTGCGAGTGGAGCGGTTTCTGTGTCTCCCTTTCAGTGAAGGATATTTTAAGGCATTCGGCGCTCAAGTTCTTCGCGCTTCTGTCCCGACGCAAGTTCCGGGAAGTTAAGCATAACGACCTTTTTATGGGGCATTACCACGCGGGGAGGGTGGACGAAGAGGTGCTCGGGATGTTCATCGAGAACGCGGCGGAAGGTCTGACCGAGGTTGCGGTCCATCCCTGCGCGTACGACGCGGAATTTCTTGAGAAAAATCCCTGGTACGCGAACGGTCCCGCGGAACTGGAAGCTCTGCTTTCGGAAAAATGGAAAAAGAAGATCAGAGAAGGAGGGGTGAGACTGGTAAGCCACGGTGAGGCGGTTCGCGCCTGATCCGGACGAATAAAGACCAGAACAAAAAAGCCCGGCTTTTCGGCCGGGCTTTTTCGTTTCAGGCGCATCTTATTCCTCGTTAAGTATCAGCACCACCGCGACCAGCATCAGGCAGGCTATTCCCGAGTACATGCCGCTTGCGCTCAGGCCCCCGGGGACTATCATGCCCAGTATTCCCGGTTCGCCGCCCGTGAACCTGGCTATAAAAGTGAAGATCATCAGGATCACGCCTATGACCGCTATGATGTTGCCAAGAGTTTTCATGTTTAACCACCTCCCGTTGGTTTCGCAGGTTATCATGGAAAGTATATCACCTGTAAGGCAAAAGACAAGGGTGCGGTAAAGTAATTGTTCGCGGGCAGGTTCCTGATAACGGTTACTTTTACATAAAAAAACACCACTCGATATTCAAGTGGTGTTTTTTATGGTGCGGGCGAGAGGATTTGAACCTCCACAGGGTTGCCCCCACATGGACCTGAACCATGCGCGTCTGCCGTTCCGCCACGCCCGCAGTAAAATTTCGAAGAAATTTTACAGAGCAATAGAACAGTGGAGCAATAGAGCAATAATAGATAGCGACAATGTTCTATTGCGGTCCAATGCTCTATTGTTCCACTGTTCAGTAAATAGCTATATTTTTCAAATAACCATCAATTCCATTGACAATTGATGTAGAGGATTATACTATAAATAAAAGCAAGCGTCAAATGACGCTTGCTTTCAGGTATAGGTAGAGGTATAGAGGTTGAGTTTTTTGCTGATTATGTTATAATAAAGTTAGAAAATATAATGAAAAAAAACGCTAAAGTCTCGAATAAGCAGGCTTTTCGGGACTTTCAGATAGAAGAGACATACGAGGCCGGCATAGAGCTCAAGGGCAGCGAGGTAAAGTCCATAAGGGCAGGCCGGGCCAGCCTCAAAGGCGCTTTCGCGAGGGTTGACAACGGTGAGGTTTTTCTTTATAACATGCATATCACCCCTTACGAGTTCGCGAACGAGGATATAGATCCCGTAAGGGTGAGGAAACTACTTCTGCACCACTCGCAGATACACCAGGCTGAAGTAAAGATCAGCCAGAAGGGTTACGCGCTCGTTCCCCTCAGGATCTATTTCAGGAGGGGCTACGCCAAGGTGGAACTGGGGATAGGAAAAGGAAAGAAGCTTTACGATAAAAGGCACGACCTCAAGAAGAAGGAAGCCGACCGCGAGATGCAGCGGGCGATGAAACACAAAAACAAGTAACTTGTTCCTGTATCAGGTTCAGGTATAGGTTGAGGCGACGGACCAGGGATCACATATTTATACTTTGGTTCTTTGAAAAAAACAACTGTAATTAGAAAGACAAAGGATCATGTAAGTTCCGGGTAGTAATACCTTAAAAGGAAGGTGAGCAGTCCGCCTAAGGCGGATGTTGAGAGGAAACCATGGGTTTCCTCTCAAAGAAATTCTGCTGTGGTTCCCAACAGCCCGAAGGGTGCGAAGGGGGCCGCAAACACCTTTAAGGCCGCCCGGAGCACAGAATTTCCTAGAGGGGGTGACAGGCCTCGACGTGTTCTACGGGTCTTTGAGCAGC
>WJMG01000044.1 GCA_014728075.1 Candidatus Omnitrophota bacterium
GACGCGGTGTCCACACAATTCTAGAAAATACATATCCTTTTAACTTTTACCTTTTTCCTTTTTACTTGAATGTGTGGATCGGTGCTCTTGTCCTCTAACTTGACGCTTAACTCTTCACGCTTACCCTCTGCCATGCTCTATGCCCCATGCTCTATGCGTATCGCGGTACCCGGTACGCGCGACGCCGTGGCGATACCCTGTTGAGTAAAACACGACTTTAGTATATATTAGGTACATGCGTTCGTTTTAACTCGTTGGACCAAAAAAGGAGAACGATCTATGGGTTCATATTTCTTCCGTGTCGCCGCGGACACTCACCGTTTCGCCCTGCTTCTGGGGGTATTTCTCATCCTTATGCTGGCCAATCCGATCTTCGAGGGAACGAGGGCGGCCGGGTTCGTCGGGGACACGATCTATTATATCTTCCTCGCGGCGGCGGCTTACAGCGTACGGCGAAGCCGTTTCTTTTCGCTGGCGATAATACTGGGCGCGGCGGCTATCCTCGCGGAACTCGCGGGTTATTTCATCGACCGTAAATCCGTTATGGTGGTGGCTACCGGACTTGCCAGTGCATACCTTCTTGTGGTCACGGTACTCATACTGGGCAACCTGGCGCGCCAGGAGCGGATAAGCGCCGATACGGTGATGGGCGGCCTGTGTGTCTACATATTGATAGGCGTCCTGTGGACCAGCCTGTTCGTCAACCAGGAGCTGATAGCTCCCGGTTCCTTCGATTTCGGCCGGCACGCCGCCCGTTCCGGCACACCGGGCTTCTACGGTCTTCTTTTCTATTACAGCTTTATCTCGCTTCTCACTATCGGGTTCGGCGATGTTATACCGGTCTCCGGCATGGCCCAGACACTGACCATCCTGGAAGGACTGATCGGGCGTTTTTACCTCGTTTTTTACATGGCCTACCTGATCAACCTCTATATCTCGAGAAAAGAAAGGTCGGACCCGGCGGAAAGCGCCGGTTAGGCCAAGGTCGCCCGGGGCGGACCTCAGGCTTTGCCGGGGACGCGCCGCAGCATGGCGTACAGGACAGGCAGGTATATCAGGGTGATCAATGTGGCAAATATGAGCCCGGATGTTATGGTGACCGCCATGGAGCCGAAAAGTCTGTCCCCTATCAGCGGTATCATCGCGAGGCTGGTACAGAGCGCCGTTATCAGTACCGGCCTCAGGCGCGAAACGGAACCTTCCACTACGGACTCGTAAGGGTCCTTCCCCTGCCCGATCAGGCTGTCTATCTCGAGGATAAGGATAACGCCGTTCCTTATCATGATACCGATCAGGCAGTAAAAACCCAGGTTCGCCATGAAATCGAAGGGCTTTCCGAAAAGCAGCATGCCTATCACAATGCCCACCATCGAAAGCGGCAGGGTGAGCAATATCATGAAGGGCCGAAGCAGGTCGTTGAAAAGGACCACGATGGCGATGATCATGAGCACCATGGCAACGGGGAGCTGCGCGTTCACGCTGTCGTTGGAGGTCTTCATCATCTTGTATGTCCCGCCCCACTCGAGACGGTAGCCCGGCGGCAGTTCTATCTTCTCCTTGAAAAGCGGCAGGAGTTCCTTGCGGAAAGAAACGCTGGTCTCGCCCGCGGGCGGGTTGCAGAGCGCGCTTATGTAGCGCATGCGGTGAAGGCGGTGTATTATGGGGTTTTCCAGCCCGGGAGGCGTGTTCTTTGCCACCGCTCCCAGCGGTACGGGCCCGGATGACCCTTCTCCCCATACCGGAACAGTGTCAAGGCCGGCGTTGTTGTCCCGTTCTCCGGCGGGAAGCCTCAGCAGGATAGGCAGCATGTCCTGCGCTTTTCTGTAAACGCCGATGGGCAGACCCCCGGTAAAGGTGAGCAGCGACCTGCCTATATCCTCCCTGGTTATCCCGGTCATAACGCCCCGGGACTGTATGTATTCCGGGCGCCAGGCTTTCACCTTCTGGCGCCAGTTGTCGCGTATATCCACGCCCCCCTTCTCTCTCATTATCGCTTTGGCCCGGCCGGCAAGCTCGCGCAGGACGGAGGGCTCGGGGCCGAAGAACCTGGCCTCGATCTTCATGCTGGGGGCGCCTCCCATGGGGAAGCCGCTCACCACGGGGTTGGCCTGCGGGAAATCGGACTTCAGGTACTTTCTGACCTTGTCTATCAATACCGGTACATCGTCCGCGGAGCGGGTGTTCACTATAAGGCACCCGTAGCTGGGGTTGGGCTGTTCGGGAGTGAACCCCAGCAGGAACCGCGGCGGGCCGGAACCGGCCGAGACCGCGACGGACCTGACCCCTTCAAGCGACAGGATGTGTTTCTCTATTTTCCCGAGGTCCTCGGAGGTCTTTACCACTCCGGTGCCCTGCGGGTTCCAGTAGTTGATCTGGAACTGTGCCCTGTCGGCGAGCGGGAAAAAGTCCTGCTTGATGAGCCCGGAAAAGAGAGTTGCCAGGACAAAAAGCGCCACCATGAGGCCTATCACCATCCAGCGGCGCTTCAGACCGGCCTTGAGGATGCCGCGGTATGTGCTGTATAAGGGGCTCGAAAAGGTCTCTTTGCCCTTTTCCCTGACCTTGAAGAGGTATCCGCCGATGACCGGTACTATCGTCATCGCCTGGAACCAGCTGACGGACAGGGCGATGGCGACCACGAGAAAGAGTGATTCGCAGAAGACGCCCGTGGCGCTCTGGGCGAGGTATATGGGCAGAAAGGACGATATTATGATGAAGGTGGCGATGAACTGGGCGAACCCTGTAGCTTTGGCCGACTGTATGCCCGCGGTGTCGCGATCCATGTTCCCCTGCCTGAGCCTTACCAGGATGTTGTCGCTTATTACCACCGAATCGTCCACCATCATCCCCAGAGCAAGTATAAGGGCAGCTATGGAAACATTCTGGAGATTGACCCCGAACATCCTCATTATTATGAAAAGAGCCGCTATGTTGAACAGAAGACCGTTGACGATCACCAGGCTGCTGCGGAAACCCAGGAAAAGGACCAGTACAGCGACCACGATCAGGATGGACTGCATGAGCCCGGTGATAAAGCGGTTGATAGCTTTCTTAACGGCGGTGCTCTGGAAATTGACGATGTGTAGCTTGAGACCGGCCGGCAGTTCCTTCATCAGCTTCCTGATCTCGGCCTTGACCGAATCACCCATCACGATGGTATTGCCGCCCGCTACGGTGGAGATGCCGATGCCTATCGCCCGTTCCATGTTGAACCTCATGATCGGGTCAGGCGGGTCCGCGGTTGCCAGGCGGATATCGGCTATATCCTTAAGGCGCACCAGCTGGTTGCTGTCTTTCCCGCGTATTACGAGGTCCTCGATGTCCTTGAGCGACCCGAAGGGACCGGTCTGGTATATCTGTATCCTTTCGCCTCCGGAAGTCAATTTGCCGGTCCTTACGACCTTGTTGCGATCTTCCAGCGTTCTCATGAGCGAAGCCGGGCTTATCCCCGTTTCGGCCAGTTTCTGACGCGAGACCTCAACGGATACGGTCTCCGTCTGCATCCCGAAAAGAGTGACGCCGGCGACATCCTCGCAGAGCTTCAGCCTTTTCTGGGCGTAGCGGGCGTATTTCTTCAGCTCGGGGTATGTGAAGCCCTCGCCCGCCAGCGCCAGGAAAACCCCGTAGGTCCTGCCGAAATGGTCTACGACAACGGGCGTTCCGGCCCCCGGGGGCAGAAGATCCCGGGCGTCCCTTACCCTTTCTCTCAGGTTGGTCCAGACCTGTTTCAGCTCCTCTCCGGAATAGAAGCCTTTTACATTGACATAGATGGTGGACATGCCCGCCCGCGTCTCGGACTTGACATTTTTGAGGCTGCCCATGTGCTGTATCTGCCGTTCCAGGACCGCGGTGACCTGCTCTTCCACCTCGACGGGCGATGCCCCGGGGTACTCGGTGACCACCAGGGAGGTCGTTATGGAGTACGCGGGTTCCCGCAGCTTGCCAAGTACGGAATACGCGGCCATCCCTCCCAGAAGCACCAGCACGGAGATGATGGCTACGGACTTTTTGTTCTTTAAGCATATTTCCGTTAAGTTCATGTTCCTATTCCAGGTTGTCGGCCACCGGCTGTACCTTCTGGCCCTCGCGGAGCATGCTGCCGCCCGCGGTCACGACATATTCGCCGCCTTTCAGGCCGCTGACGACCTCGACCCCTGAGGCGGCAAGCCGGCCCAGCTCCACCGGGCGGCTGGTGACCGTGCCGCTTTTCTTGTCGTAGGTCCATACGGCCGGTTTTCCGTCTTTTCCCGTGACGACCGACGAGGACGGGAGGACGAACACATCCTTTTTCTCTTTTGTCCCGGCTATGGTCACCAGGACCTCCACCTCCATACCGGAGTATATGCTGATGCCTTTTTTGTCCGCGACCTTCACGCTCATCGGGTATGTCTTTGTGGGAGAAAGCGCCTTTTCCCCTATTCCTATAAGTTCCGCCGGCACGGGTTCGTCCGGGTAGCTGGAGAACCGGCACCGGTAGTCCCTGAACCTGTCCTTTAAAAGGAAATATTTCTCCGGGATGTTCGCTTTTACCCGGAAACCGGAACCTCCCGTGAGGTCGGCTACGGGCTCTCCGGATAAGGCCACTTCGTGCCTCTTGATGTGCTTGTCCGCAACTGTGCCCTCGAAAGGCGCGTATATAACTGTATGGCTCATCTTGTCATGGGCTTCGGCTACGGCCGCTTCGGCGCTTTCCACGCGTTCTTTTAACGACCGGTATTTCGCCCGGGAGGAGTCCATCTCAGCGGCGTCGATGTCCTTGCTCGCCCACAGTTCCTGGTCTCTCTCGAACGCCAGCCGGGCGTCGTTGAACTTCGCCCGGAGGCTTTTCAGGGAGGCTTTCGCGCTGTCCAGTGCGTCCCGGTAATAAGAGGCGTCGAGCCGCGCGATGAGGTCGCCTTTTTCCACGCTCTGCCCCACCGTGACCGGTATATCGCTGACGGTGCCTGTTACCTGAAAGGAAAGAGTGGCTTCGTTCTCGGCTTCCGTCCTGCCCGGGAAACTCTGGACTTCCGGCGGGGCGGGGCTTGCCTTCATGAGCCTGACCGACTGCGGGGGGCCTTCCGGCGCGTTCTTTTTCTTTCCGGGGCCCGGTTTGCCACAACCCCCCGAGGAAAGGACCGTTCCGGAAAGAACTATACAAAAGGCCGATATCAATAACTGTTTGTTCGATCCCGATAAGCGTATCATCGTATCTCCTTATTTATCCGTATCCGTTGGGCCAGTTCCCGGAACCATTCGTCGTGGTCTTTTCCGGAATCCACGAAAGAACGCCACGCCACGGCCCTCAAAAAGGCGGTGACGGCCTGCTGATACCTGTGCCGGGCCAGGACAAGGGCCTGTTCCTGAAGCTTCGCGTTGTTCTGAGCGTCCAGAAGTTCGATTAGAGGAGCCTTGCCTTCGGAATACCTGTCCTTGACTATTTTCAGGTCTTTCTTAGCCATCTCGGAGGCCGTTCCGGCGAGCTCTATCTGCGGACGGGAAGTCTCCAGGCGGGCCACGGAGTCGTAGACCTCTTCCTCTACCACCTGCAGGGCCCTGGCGTACAGCTCTTTTATCCTGAGCGTTTCCGCGTTCAGCCTCTTTATGTCGGTTATTTTGGCCCCTCCGGAGAAGATGGGCAGGCTCGCTTTTATCCCCAGCATCCAGTGGTCCTTTTTATCGGAAGGCCCGGCGCCGAGCGGCTCTCCCAGGTCTTCCAGGGCGAGGCCGACCTCCTCGGAAAATGTCATGCCCGCGTACCTCCGGTCTATCCTGTGGTCGTAATCGAAGACAGCCGATATCTCGGGCATGAAAAAACTGCGTTTTTTCTGGCGCAGCAGTATTTCCCGGGACTTTACGGCCCTGTTAAGGGCTTTCATCTCGGGTGAATGGCCCAGGGCGGTCTCCAGGGCGTACTTCTTCAGGACATCTACCGATCTCTCGTCCTCAAGGAACTTACCGAAAGCGTCCGCGGCGAAACCGGCGTCTAGACTTCCCCGGGAGATCTTTTCGAGATGCCATTGCGACTTCTGGGTCACGCCCATGACCTTGTTAAGGGCTATCAGGGAGCTTTTGAGTGTCCGGTCCCGCTCAAGTACGGATATCTCTTCGCCGGCTATCCGGGACCGCCAGCGGTAGACATCGGACCGTCCGGAAACGCCTACCCGCCGGCGCGTCCGGGCGATCGACAGGTTCTCCCGGGAAAGGCTCAGGTTGTCCAGCTCTATTTCAAGGAAGGCCTCGGCGGTCAGGCACCGGATGAAAAAGCTCTCCGTCGATTCGGCGACATCCAGCCTCAGGGCCTCGCGTTCCAGGCGCCGGCTCTCCACCATCTCGGCCGCGGAGCGATACGCCGAAAGGACCGGGTCGCTGAATATCAGCTGCGAAAGCGTGGCGCCGGTCTTCCAGCTGGTCTCGGGTTCGCTGTCCGCTTCAGCTTTGTTGCTGTCGATACGGGAATGCTGTATGTCCAGTTCCACCTGAGGCAGAAGCCCGGTGAGTTCACGGTCGCGCTGCTGGCGGACGATCTCGACCTGTTGTTTTTTGACGGCCAGGTCGATGTTCTTCTTTTCCGCCAGCTTTACCGCTTTTTTGTAGGAAAGTCCCCGTCCGCCGCTCTCTGTCCAGAGATCCTTTTCCGCGATAAAGTCCTCCGGCGGGGTTCCGCCCCCCTCTTCGGTCTTTTTGTCCGTAACGGCCCGCGCCGTTCCGACAGTGAGTAGCGCGGATACGCCTTCTTTGTCCAGGGACGACAAAAGCCCGGTCCGTGAGGCCGTCTTTTTGTTGACGGCAAGCTGCCGGTTGACCTGTATCTCTACAGTCAGCCTCTCGTCCGGCGTGCCTTCCATCGCCCGGCTGACGGCTAAAGCTGTCCAGCGCGGCAGGACCACGGACATATCGGGGAGCATCGAGCCGAAGGCGCCCCCGCGCACATCTCCCTTTCCGGCAAGAGAGAACGACGGGATCTTCCGCCGGGTCATACTTTTGATCAGGTCGCGCCGTCCGGCCGGGGCCATCCGGGGAACGGGCGTAAGGTAGACGGCCCGCGTATCGGGTCCCAGCTCTTTGAGGACCGGGCCCGGCTTTTCGCCGGCGGGGACCACGGTGATCTCAAGCCCCAGGGACTTTCCGGTCTTTTGCAGTTCTTTTCTTATCCCGGGTGAGGATGTGAGAAGGGTCTCGTCGAACACTACCGACAGCTGACTGAGGTCCGCGATCTTCTTGAAAGTGCTGATGTCGGACCTGACCTGGCCCGGGAAACCTAAAAAGGTGAAGTTCTCTTTGACGGGGTATCCGGTCTTTTTATCGTAAGGTATCCCGATAACATCGGGGTCCTGCGTCATGGCGCTTATTACGGGTTTTTTGAACTTTTTTGCGCTTCGGGCGGCGTGGAGAGTGAGCATGCCCCCCTGCAGAAGAACGATGTCGAAGCGTTCGTCCCTCATGGCTTCGGTAAAGACCTTTTCAACGGAAGACGCGTCCCACCCGCAGTTAAGGGCCGATGGCTCCTTGAAAACGATCTTTCCCGCCCCGGCAGATAAATGGGCCAGGGCTTTTTTCGTGTTTTTCAGGTCTTCGGTATATCGCGCGCAGGAGCCGTCCCTCGCTACTCCCACCGTGACCGTCTTATCCGGGATGGACCCGGAGATGGCTGTGACCGGGTCCAGGATGAACGCGGCGAGACATAATACCAGACAGCTGAAAAAAAATCGCCCGAGAGCTTTTGAGGATATCCCCGCGCATATTTTTTTATGGGACATTTTTACCTTTCGTGATCTGCGCCGGTCAGTTTAAAATCGATATGGCGGCTTTCGGCCGAAAACACAAGCCGCGGTCCTGGCGGAAAATTACGCGTTTAGCCTCTGCCGGAACGGGAGCTAAACCCCGTGAAACGGCAGATATTCTTGAATAATTTACTATATCATCTATGCGGGGGATTGTAAAGGCGGCCTTCGGCAGGCCAGAGGCTCGGGGCCAGGGGCTAGAGGCCATTGACCAGGGTGACTAGACCTGGACCTGGACCCAAAGAATAGGCATTAAAGAGGCGGCTATGACCTAAGACCTCCGAGCTAAGACCTGACTTGACGCTTTACGCTAAACCAAATTCGCGGCCGGGAGGCCGCTCCTGCAAATCGTGAATAACTTGGTTAAGTAAAAAGTTAAAAGTAAAAAGTAAAAAATAAAGGAAATCCTGGAATAGCATTTTTATTTTTGGGCTCAAAAGACGCAGTGTTCACACAATTCCAGAAAATACATATCCTTTTAACTTTTACCTTTTTCCTTTTTACTTGAATGTGTGGATCGGTGCTCCGGTGCTCTGGTGCTCTGACTTGCCGCTTCACGCTAAATTGGTCTCCTATCCCCCTGTGAACTGTTCTTTGTGAATTACGCCGCTATGTAGACTCTCTTTACTCTCTCGTATATCAGTTGGAGGTCGTCCAGAGGGATCTTGTCGATCTTCGGTAACAGGAGAACTGTTCTGTTCCTTACCATCTCCTCTATAACTTCCAGGGTTATGGCCTGTTGTGTTTTCGGGTCCAGCGCGATCGAGTCATAAACATTCTTTATAGCTTCCGGGTCCGCGTTGGTAGCGGCCATTATGGATATAAGTGCTGCCTCGAAAATGGGGAGGTAAACGCCTTCCGCGGCGCCGCCCCCTACTGAGTCATCTATGGCCGTTATCCAGGCCTGGTCTTTCAGAGCAGAGAACCTGTTCTCCAGAAGGTTCTGCTGCCGGACGACCATGAAGACATTCTGAGCTTCAACTTTTTCCTCATCTATGAGGTCTTTCACTTCCGTCGAAAGATCCTTTGTCTCCCCTGAACCGCTTCTTCTTACCAATTTGAGGTTGGGGAACATTTCCGCTATTCTGTCACATGCCCTGAATATATCCATGATCTGGGAATGCTGTTCCTTCCCAAGATCGCTGTCTATAGCCAGGATATACATTGTTTCGGGATTCTCGGACAATATCCCTAAAAGTGTCTTCGCGAAATTCTTGGCCTGGAAATGAAGCTCTACAGGGGCAAAATTATGTATGTCTCTTTTTACGGCAAGTTCCGCCGCTTTAATGATAACTTCCCTGTCAAAGTTGGGAAGATCTTTGTTATCGGCAAGGGCTGTCTCGTCGTCAATGTATTTCCGATACATGTTCATGATATCTCCATTATCCAAAGGAGTTTCTCCGTCATCATGAGTGGCATTTTCCTCCGCATCAGTCTTATCGTCCTCCGCGTTTCGATCTTGGGCGGTTCCCGGAGGAGACCACACGCGCTTGCCGTATTTTCTGCTCCAGTTTTTTTCATAATCATCCCAATGTTTGTGTGGTGGCGTGCCACACTTCTTGCAAGGGGAATATTTCTCTCCAGGATATTCAAAATCCATACTGTCTTTTACTTCGCTTACGCCGGCGCCTTTAATTAGAGGACAAGCAGGGTCCCAGTGAACGGTCTTTTTTCTGGCCCTCTTAGATGTCCGCGTTTCTACGAGAACCAAGAAGCCATCCTCGGTAAAGTACGGTGGTTTATCCATGGAGGGGGCCTTTTTGACGGTTTCAGCTTTTTGAATTTCCATCAGTTCCTTGTGTATTTCTTCCGATCTCTCCCTGGCATCTGCCGGAAATGTCTTGTTGTCTCTGTAGGACCGCACCATAACTTTAGCGTAAGCGGATACCTTGGCCAACACTGCCGGATGGATATCACGACCATGGTCTTTCTCGAGTTTGACCAACTTCATATAATTGTCCAGCATTTGGCGGACGCGCGTCTTATCTTTCCACCCTTTTCCCTCTATGAAAAAATTGAGCTTGAGTATCTGGTAGAGAGCTGCGATATATATACGGTCTTTCATATGATCTGCGTCAGCGGATTCAGAGCCAAGAAAGTTCATAACTTCCAGATTAAAAAGCATCCAAAATTCTGATAGATTTTTTCTGTGGCGTTTTGTCAGGTAATCGTAGACAGCAAAATCCGTGTGCGACCTTGCTATAATATTGATCACATAAGAGAAGATATCCTTATATTCGTCAGAGAGATCGAGCGCGGAAACCCTGCGCTGAAAGTTTTCAAGAGATCTTTCGAATTCAATTACTTTAGTCAGCCAGAAAAACATCCCAGCCAGTCCGGTATTCGTCCTTCCGAGCCCACCTTTCTCTTCGATCAGACTTCTTAGATCGTTTCTTTCCCACTCTGAAAGGAAATTCAGCCGGCTTTCTTTCATGTCGTCATAATTCAGATCGCAATCCCTGATGCTTTCCGGGTTCGGTGCGTCCACAAGCCCTATGACGCCCCAGTCGGTGGTATGCAGTATCCTCCGGAAGATCGCCGTGTAAAAACCAGTGTTTTTGTCGTTCTCTGACTTCGGGACAATGCATGAGATCTTTGTTCCACAAACTTCATTTTTCAGAAGCGAAAGAATATCGACTATCCTGTCCACAAGTACGATTTTGTCTATGTCAGGCATGGACCCATATAGTTCTTCCATTGCGGTAAGGGTTTGGTCGCCTATGAAGATATGAGTCCTTCCGGCGTAATCTTCTATGATCGATAAGCTCAAGGGAGCGCCTTTCGTTTTTACGGGGATGGAAATCTCGAATTTGCTTATGTCCGCTCCCGCTCTGGTAAGCACCATCTTGGCCCCGGGAAATACTTCTATAGGTAAGGCCCAGCGCATGCCGACAATAGCAAGTATACGGGAAAATCTTTTCTGTATCTCTTTATCCTGTTCGGTGTGTTTGTCGCCAAGTTTCGTAAACGCTTCGTTCAATGCGTTGTTGAAAGAGTGAAATATTTCCATCCGGCGCGGAGACATCTTCAGTGAAGACAACATTGCAATATTGTCATCGGATAGAATGTCGTTCAGCTCAGTTCCCGCGGACTTTATCTCCTCTGTCCCCCCCCTGTCGACCGCTTCGGTATACGCTTTGATCTTCTTTTTAAGCATATGGTTAAATATCTTTAATCCTTCCGGGCCTTTAGCAAGCCCGAGAGAAACAAGAAATTCCTTGAATTCTTCCGGATCCCTTTCAAAATCCGTATCCTTTAATTTACCTTTCAGGCGCGGATGCAGTAGATATATGCCCACATAATGTGATTGGGAATAAATATTACCTTTTGTCCTGAACTTTTCTCCGCCTACCAGAATCTCACCTTCTTTAGTTTTCTTATCCCTCCTTGTAGCTTCGGCGTCGATTATGCCCAGATCATCGAACTCCTCCCTTAATAGAGATTCTCTTTCCAATAACAGGAAATCTATTAAAGTGCCTTCCGGCTCTATTTCCTGATCTTCTATGATCTTTTTCACCAATTCTGATACCATATTGGGTCTATCCATTCCAAAAACATGTTTCCTGAGCGTTACGAGGTTCTTGGACCTGATCTTTAGCAAAGCTTCTTTTTCGGGGTTGAACTCCGGGAACAGTTTGTACATATGATCCATTTTAACTTCCGGGTTCAACTTCATTAAGAGTTCACTGAAACGGTGGAAGATTATGAACATACTTCCGAAAAGCGGGATCTCCGGACCGTCCTCCTTGTTGTAAACACCGGACGAGTAGAAGACGGGGCGGACTTTTTCCCTGAATTCCCGGAGGAGTTTTTTAGTTATACCCTGGGGGATTGTTTGCGCCACGCCTTTTAAATAGTTGTTCATTTCGTCGATCGACTCAAATCCGGAATTGATCGCAAGATAGCGGTCGAGCTTGGGGAACTCTTTGGCGGGTATTAGCGGATAGCTTTTGTACCGGTATTCCAAATGCATCGGTAGGTCGTTCAGATAGTCTTCGACTGTTTTGGTAACATCCTCTCCCATCAGGATCGAGAAATTAAACGGCCGCAGCATTTCACTGTCTTCTTCTCTCCTGTCCCGGTCTTGCGCAGAACTTCCATCGTTATCCGCGCAGGGACTATCGGGAGGCTGATACATCGCCCCTAAGTATCTCAGCAGATCCAGCTTTCTGAAAAGACCTACAGCATCCACGACGATCAAGTGGGTTTTGAATGGCGCAAGACGCAAGCCCCGCCCAATACTCTGCATGAACTTTATCGTGGAATTAGTGTCAGTCCAAAGCATGACCATATTGATGGCCGGGACATCCACGCCTTCTTTGAATATATCCACGGCTACGACTATTTGAGGAACAGGGGTCCCTTCCATCTTGCTTTTTTCCGGCCATCTGTTGTTTTTCCAGGCCCTGTAAGAGGCAAGGAACTTCTCTTCGTCTTCCAGCCTTTCGGCTGAAGTCAAACAAATAGCTTCCAGGCCTTCTCTCTTCAGGTAAGCTGTAAGCGCTTGTGCTCTTTCAACTGTAGGGGCCAGTATAAGCCCGCGTTTATCGAGCAAGTCTTCTGTGTGAGTATCGTACAACTTCTTGAGATGTGGGAAACGGGAGTCGTGATACTTGAGTTTAGAATAAACTGTTGCCAGATCGCTCAACTCCCTTACGCGTTTATTTTCAGGGTTTATATCAAGATCACCGGAAACATAACGCATGCGGGCAAGGTGACCTTCCTCCCATCCGCGACCGATCTGATATTCTGTGCTTATCTCTTTATTGAAAAAAGCTATAACGCTTGCGCGGTCAGGTCTTACCTCGGTAGCTGTAAGGCCAACAAAGGCAGTTCCCCAGTTATTTTTCTCGCTTTCTTCAGCTATCCTCCTGTAAACTATACGGTTCTGAGCTGCAGGAAGATGGTGTACTTCGTCGAATATAACCATGCTTATTCTTCTTTTCTTGAGCAATTTCTCGATACGACCTTTCTGCGAGGCCAGAGAAGACGGCGTCGCGAAAATAATATCGCCTGAATAGTTTTCCTTCCCTTCGTAGATATGACTGGTAGCGTAAAGATTTTTGTAAAAAAGATGCAGCTTTTCCTCGGCTTCTCTCAATATTTCTTTGCTGTTAACTATGAAGAGAACCGCTCCGGGATCATTGCCGGGCTCCGTGTTCTGTTTCACTTTGTCCATATACCTTTTCAGGGCCTCAAACGCGACAACGGTCTTACCGGTTGCCGTTGCCATGACGGCCAGGGCATTTCCGTTCTTGTCAAGATCTTCCAGGATAGCCTCAACCGCATCTTCCTGGTATTCTTCTAACTTGAAGGTCTCTTGTCGGAACCTGGGGTGAAGTACTGGATCGGCAACTATCATTCTGCGCCAAGCATTCCTGGCCTTTTCTACAGTTATTTCTGTCCATTCCCCCTCGGGCACGACAAGTATGTTTGTTTTCGACAGGACCGGCAGGTCTTCCTGAAGGAACCTGTTCCCGCGGACCTCTATTTTATAGCTGAAACTTATCTGGCGGTCTTTATGTTCCGTCATATGCTCGATAGTCAGAACAGGTACACCCTGTGTGTTACGCCCAAAAGATACCTTTACCTCTTCCGGCAATACTCCTGAAACGGGCTTAATAACAGCTTCCATGATCTCTTCGGGTGTCGCCTGCATAACGATCTGCTCTACGGTCTTTTCCGTTCCCTTACGCAGTTTCTCCGAAATAAAGCCGCGCATATCCGTTTTAAGCGCAGAAACCTCTTTTTTCCCGAAAACAACCGTCTGAAGTTCTTCGTATATACGGCGGTGGTCTTCTCTGTCTATTTTCTGTGTTTCCCGGTCTATTTG
The DNA here is from genome assembly GCA_014728075.1 of Candidatus Omnitrophota bacterium. GTDB lineage: Bacteria > Omnitrophota > Gorgyraeia > Tantalellales > Tantalellaceae > WJMG01. The sequence continues at coordinate 13,597 of WJMG01000044.1, forward strand.
AGTATGCTCCGGAACACATTCGTGGTAAACATACTGAGCAAGACGCTCCGCGGAAACAGACCACAGTCTTTCGATAAGCTCAGTTTCCAGGCCTATAACTCCCATTGTATCGAGTCCGTTGAAACCGAGAAGATAGTTTTCAGGTCCCTTGATGTCAGCGTTGAAAAGATAAACTCGCTGGCTAAGCTTTGATCTGCATTCTATGAGGTTAGCTAGAGTCTGCTCGGCTCTTTCCCTGTGCTCTTCAGGAAAGTAATTCTGGTTTCGCATGTGCAGTGTGATGGCTATCTTTATTGCTTTACTCAAGTGTTCTGTTATGGATCTCTCTGAGGCAGGATCAAGTTCAGTCTTTCGTGGAAGTTTATTGCCCCATATAAGATCTATCAATGCCTGACCATTCCCGATGGCGCCCGGTTCCAGCTTACGCGCTATATCTTCCCGGGTGTTTCTCATAGGATCCTGGTCAGTGGCAAGCCAGGTCGCAAGATTATGAGAAGCGTAAGCAAATTGAGCCTGGCCTGTAATAATGGTCACGAAGAGTATTAACGATATTACTCTTAAAGATATTTTTTTCATGATCATAGATCCCTGCTGAGTAGACGAACTCGTTGATTTTGCTTAAATACAAAAAAAATAGTCAGACTAATCCCTTATCAGGCAGTCTGGCTATCTAGATATTTACGGGAGTATCTGATCTAGACCCATAACTTTGTGCCCCTGCGTTACCGCAGGTTTACCATTTTTCTGAAATCCATTATATAATGCTATTTTTGTTAGGTCAACATAAAGCAAGCTAAAAATTGTATCCTTAACTTATTGTAAATCTTTTAACTGAAGGTCAAGGTACAGGTAATTTATAAATGTTATTTGAAAAGCTAGGTAATGCTGACATTATTATGCAGCGGTAACAATGTTCCTTAGTATCTCGTATATATCCCTTAATTCTGCAGAATCGTAAGGCGCCATTTTAGGATCAAGGATACAATCAAGGAAGGTTCTGGGAGTAGCGTGTAGCTTTTAGGGTGACGGGTATCGGGTGTCGGGTATCGGGTGACGGGTATCGGGTGA
>WJMG01000045.1 GCA_014728075.1 Candidatus Omnitrophota bacterium
CGCTTTTACCGAAATCATACCTTTCATGTTCTCTATAAACCGGTCCATGGCCAACGACCCCGCCGCGAACGCTCTCGACAAAGCCTCAGCGCCATCTTCGTCTATAAGGTATCCTTCCTCGAACGCGGACCCGGTATATTCCTCAAGCGCGGTGTACAGCTCGATCTTTTCTTCTTCGGAAAGGATGCCGCCTATATTGTCCCCGAAGATAAGGTCCTCGAGCTCGCTCGTATTGTCCAGTATCGTGTGAGCCGTTATCATACCCGGCTGTATGGTCTTCATCTCTCCTACAAGCCTCTTCTTGAAAGAGGATATTATCTCTTTCTCGTTCAGCGGCCCGTAAGTGCCTTGTCTTTTGTCGCTTATTTCGCGGGCGAGACGGACTTCCGGCGGGGCCCAGATCCCCGTCAGGGAGTCGAAGATCCATCCCCTTTCCCCGGGAAGAAGCACATCGTCGCTTCCTATAAGGGACCCTGAGACTATGAACACATCGCCGTCTTCCGGGGCCACACTCTCCACTATATCCCCCGTAATAAAAGCTTTGCCTTTTCGCCTCGTTATGTCGACCATAAGGTCCTGCGGCCCGGCCGCGGCTCCCCTTTCGTTCAGGGACCTTATCCTGTCCAGGCACTCCTCTACCGTTCGCTTGAGGACAGGGTCCTTGACCAGGATATTACCTTCATCGTCAAACAGCCTGAGAAGCCTGGCCTCCTGTTCGCGCACTATGAACTCCTGTTCTTTTTCCGGGCCGTAATTCCTGACATAATCGTCCCTTATGGCGCTTATGCACATCGACAACGCGTAAGTATAATCGTTTTCGTTTACAACGCCCCTTTCGTCTGTAAATTTCGCGGTATCCAGAAGCCGCACCCGCTGCCGTTTTCCCGCATCGAAGAACGGCATCAGACCCTCCCGGCCCCTTCTGACATTACGCATGAAATTGACGAATCCCGTAGCCCCGTTGAAACCGAACATCCCCCTTATATCATCGCTCTCTCTTCTGGCGTATCCGAGGAGCCATCCATCGGCAAGATCAACGGCGCGGACCCTTCCCGGACCCTTCATCCTGTCAGTTATCTTCCGGGACAGCCTGGCCGCCAGATAGCTCTTTCCCGAAGCCTGCGCGCCTATAAGTCCCGCTACTGTTATCATGCTGTCGTCTCTGGACATGTTGTTTTTCCTTGCGGAAACTATGGTGTCGGCTATATCCTCCAAGCCCTTCTCTATGTCCTTTTCGCTTATCTTTTCCATAACCGAGCGCCTCTGAAGTATAGCCGCCGTCATCTCCTCAATATCCTCGACGGAGATCTCGCCCGCCCTGACGGCTATATCGCTGTCCAGCGAGGAAAGCGCCTGGAAAGCCAAAGCCCTGACCCTTTCAAAAGGACTGGAGACCGCGTCCAGTAATACGCGTATCTTGCCCAGAAAGCCCTTGATGTCCTTTATCCCGTATACAATATATTCTCCGGAGTCGCTCGGCCTGAGGTCCAGCTCTTCCTTCATCTGGCGCGCGGCTATCTCGAGATAAGAACGCTCCATGGCCTCTCTCACCCCGGGGTCTTCCTCTTCCCTGTCGAACTTTCCGCTCTTTTCGGCCCGGCTGCGCAGTATTTCCCTGGCTTTATCGTCCAGTTCGGGCATCGCGAATGCTGAAAGCGCGGAAGCCGCGGCCTTCCTCACATCCGGGTCCTCGTCCTCCAGAAAAAGCCGGGCCACGGCGTTGAAGGCCAGTGAATCATGGAATTCCACCACACCGTTCACCAGGAACAGGTTCAGGAGATAATTGTTCATAAGGACATCGTAATCCTCGAACTCCACCGGCACTTCCCTTGCTATTACCGGCGCGCGTTCTCCAAGCCTTACCCTTAAGGGGTGCGGTGAAGCGTCGGCGTAATCCGATACCACGGTCGTGACGGCATCGGCTCTCCGGCCCGTTATGCCGAAATCCCTGACAAGATTTGCCCTTTTCATCACAGGGTATCCCTTAACTGAGAACTTGCTTACATACTGGTTATGCCCTATGAACATGCTAACATAAACGGGACGGGGTTCCCTGATACCTTCTATGATCTGCTTGACCCTTTTTTCCGGCAACCCGGCGGAACTTTCCCTTGCCTCCCTAACCTCTCTTTCGTATCTTCTCTTGTCCCGTTCGAAGGTCTTTCTTTCTATGATGTATTTGAGCATAAAATCGTAGGTGCCTCTTCCGAACTCGTCTACGGCCACTACATGCTCACCGGACGACACGCCCTCGAGCAGGTGGGACGATTCTACCTGGTCCCAGATCGAATCCAGGACCGTTTTCCAGGTATCGCCCTCTCCGATGCCTTCGCCGCTTTCGTAAAGTTCGTGTATGACACCCAGTATCTGGGGCGCGATCTGGTAGAAGGAAGCGTCATAATCCTCATCGGTTATAAGGGGACGCATTACTTTATTATGTATGATGTTACGCAGGTTCTGGTATCCGCCTATGGTATCGCGCGAAAGAAGGAACATCTTGTGGCGGGAAGGCGCTCCGCTCCTTAAAAGGTTAAGCAGATAGGAAGTATTAAAAATACTTCCGGCCGCCCTGGCCATGTATATATACCTTTTTACCCCTCCCTGGGACACTATCCCGCTTTCCTCCGGCACCATTTCCCATGGATGACCTAGGTCCCTGGTGTTCAGGAACACGGTATAATACGGCTCCTCGAACAATGTCAGCCTCTTATGCTCTTCAAGTATCCCTTCTCCGGAAAGCATCTCAAGCCTGTAGGCGAAATAAGGGTTCAATTCGCCTATCTTTTCGGCATCCCGTATGGAACTCCAGTTCATGTCCGCTTCGGGTCCTTGCCTCTCCAGGGCTTCGTTCCTGATAAGGAGCGAGTCTCCGTAAGCAGCGTATTTCCTGCCCTCGCGGTTAATGACCTTCAAACTTTTCCAGTAATACATGCTGCCGGGGTCTTTATCTTCGGCGTATCGCGGGACTTCGTGTTCCTGTATTTCCCGGATCCTCTCAGGGTATTTCAAAAGCTGGACCACCCCGGGATAATACTCGGTGCCGTCACCGTAGAAATAGAACCGGAGCTGTTTAAGTTTTTCGTACAGCTCGTCGTGAGCTTCTCCGGGAGGCATCGATGAAAGTTCCTCCTCGATGCCCTCGAAAAGCATGTGAGCCCTTATCCTCAATTTCTGTATTATCTCCTGCCGCGTGAATTTCCTGTAGTTCCCCTCCCCGTCTATCTTGAAATCCTGCGTACCCAGTATCCGCCAGAGCGCCGTAAGGTTCACCGTGGTGGGCTTCACTTTTACGGCCACGGTAAGAGGGTCGCCCCCCGGATCGCTCACTTCCGCCTCGACATTCGCTTCCGAAAACCTTCTTCTCAGCCTGGAAAGCACCTCCCTTACCCGGTCCCTGCCTGTACCCCCGCTGAACTGGATCTTGAAATCCCCGTAAGAACCGTATATCCTGCCTTTCCTGTGCTCTCCCCGGGGAGGTTTGCCGAAAACCTCGTCCATGCTGTCGTTCACCATACCGATAATACTGGAATGGAGGTGCTGGATATCCTTTGCCTTGAGGGGTATCCTTTTCAGGCGGGTTAGAGCCCTTATGAACTCTTTTTTCATCTCGCTGTCGGAAGAAACCGCGGGATGGCTCAATCCTTTGACCAGAAAAGGTATTACGGCAAGCGGGTCCCAGGAGCCGTCAATGCGCTTTACCTCGTCGAGCATCCTCTGCCGGATGTCCTCCTTTATGCCGTCAGGGACTGCCGGAAGTTTCACAAGATCGCCCAGAAGGGGTAAAGTGACAATAAGACCTTTTTCTTTCCCCCGTAAGCTTTGAGTGACGATGAATAATTTTTCCGCGGCCTGTCGCTTCAATTGCTCATCGCATTTCCACGACCTCAGGACCTCGGCAAGGGCCCGCGCCGCCTGTTTCCCCTCCGGCAGAGTAGTACTTAAAGAAAGCTGTCTGTCCAGCTCTCTTTTAAGTGCATGTTTCACGGCTCCCTCTTCCAAAGCGGAACAGGCCAGTGAAAGGGGCATTATTTTTTCAAGCGTCTCCTCTGCTGAGGATACCTTTTTCAGCCCGGACAGAACATACTCCTCAATAAGCGCCGCGAACTCTTCTCCGGGGGGGTCGTTCATCATCTCCGCGAAAACGGGAAGATAACTTCCCGTCCCGTCGATGCGTACCAGCCTGTCCGCGACCAGGCCCGCGTAATAAAGCGCGTCGCTGAATATGCTTTCTTCTTCAAGGCCGTAATGTCTTATTTCTCTTATCGCTTTCCATATCCTAGAAATAGATTTTCTGTCATCTCCGTAATCGGCTATTGTCTCAAACGCGCTTCTCTTCCTTTCAAGGTCTTCCTCCCTGGTCTCGTCGTCGATATCGTACCACCTGTCTATTTCCAGGTAAGCCCCCCTCAGCTTCTCGCGTTCTTCGGCGGATAGCTTTTCCTCGTCACGGAAGGCCTCTTCGGCGCCTTGGATCGAAGCCGGTGCAAGACCCTTGTCAAGCGCCCGGAAATTTTCGTAAAGATGCGCGGCTGCGGGGAAGATCGACATCGCGATTATAGCTGATACCGGGCTGATAAGCCCCTGCAGATATCCCGCTGACAGCATGTAAAATGTGATCTGGGAAAAAGCGAACCCCCATACCGCCACCCTTAAAGGAGTTTCGTATCCCGTCCTGTGCGAGTAGGTCAAAGAAACTCCGTGCGCAAAGAAAAACACCATTCTGGAAAAAGCCATTAACGGGCTCGTCCAGGGATTGGAGGCGCCGAGAAAATAGTAAGAAAATATCATCGGAACACTGAAGAAAAGCGTCTCCTCTATCACCGGGGCGTACTTAAGGGCGTATTCTCGGGGGGATACTCCTCTAAGCGGAATAGGCCGGAATATCTTTCTCAGAAAAGGTATGGTCGCCGTGATCCTGACACGGGACACGCCCTCGGCTATCTCTTTTTCCAGCCTGGCAAGAAGCGCTTCCCTGTCGACCACTCCTTCCTCCGCAGGCTTTCCGTAGCTTCTGATGATCCGGGCCAGGCGCTCTGAGTTCCGTTCAAGATAATGCTGGTATTTGGGAAGCTCAAAACGGTTCTTGAAACGCTTATATACTGCTTCTAGTATATCGTGTGGTATACCGATCCTGACACCGTGAACATAAGTTTCGACACCTCTAAGAGAAAACCGCATACCCTCTTCTCTGACAAACTCGAAAGGAGAGACAACTTTTTCCATAGCCGGATTCATCGCATCGAGAGTAAAGTCACCGCACCCCTTGACCACACCCTCATTGATGATCTGGGCAATAAGCGCCCTCGCTATATTCCTCCTGCGGTGATCCACTGCAACGGCGACTTGATCTATATGGGTCGAAGTTATCTTACCTCCCGACAGGCTCTCTACTATGTAAGCGTACCCCACTATATTTCCATTCAACCGGCATACCTTGATCGAATGGCGATGTCCTGGATCTTCGTCCTGTCCCCTGATGACTCTTTTAACTCTTCCCACGGCAATTGGCCTGCCGCCCGATTCTCTCATAACATTAGAAAGTTCACTGATACCGGCGGAATCTGAAATTACCGCATCATCTATCACGGCGCGGGACATCGCAGGTATTTCTTCATACATAAAAACCTCGAAGTCCCCTCTGTCCGGCAGATAATCGTCTATTTCCGCGAAAAGCTCTTCTTTTTTCGGACAATGTACACCGTTGGCAATGAGGCCTATCAAATTTTCCGGGACCATTTTTAGTCCGAGTCTGTAGAGATCTCTCATATGGCCCGTTTCGGTTAGCGCCGGCTTAATGAGGTGACCTCTTATGCTTCTGGGATCCGCTTTAAAAGCATGCGTGGCTCCCACTACCACTTTCTTGAAAAGGTCCTGGAAAGGGACCTGCTCCAGCTCCTCGGAGGAATATTCGTCTTCACCTCCGAAATCATTCACTAGTTTGCTCCGGGGCCCCCTGTATCTAACTATCACCGTTTCCACGCTTCGGTTCAGGCAATCTATGGAATATTTCAGTTCTTTTACGGAAGGCTTCCGGCCATGGTCCTTTTCTACCTTTCGGAACCAGTCCATGAACCTTTTCCCGTCGTTCTCTTCCATTGCCGCGAAAGCCTCCTCGGTATCTATCCCGTCGCGGCCGACCGATTTAACGCCGAATTCGAGACCGCTGCCTTTTCCCCACCTGGTCAGGACCTTGTCCATGCCCACGGGACCGTCGCTTTTTCTTATCCTCGCGACATCGAAACCCTTGCTCCGCAGGTAAGACACGATGTCCCTTCGAAGTTTTTCGCTTATGCCCATCTTGAAAAGCATCACCGCGTGATCGCTATCGCCCGGGTCTTCCTCAAGCCCGTCCTGCAGAAGCTTTTTCCCGCGCGCCCGGTCGTATCCGGAGATCCTTCTGTAAAATCGGGCGAACCACCCGACAAACCTGTTCGGGTAAAGCTTTACCGGGAGGTGTGTCTTCCTGAACCTGAGGTTCTTTGTCGCGCCGCGCTGGTCCCATATGTCAAGCCTTTCTATCTCGACCTCTCCTATCAGGGCGGGCTGTCCGTAGGCGTCCTTCACCTCTCTTACGCCCTCTATATAAGCTTTGAGCTTCTCGAAGTCCGCGGGACGGTACTTCTCGTCGAAGACCCTACCTATGGTAGCGTGGACTATATCCGTCATCCTGAAAGATATACCGCGCTCGTCGAACTCCCGGCGCATAGCGAAAAGTTCACCGTTATCCACATATCCCAGGGCTATTATTTCTCCCTTGGGCGAAACGGTAAGGTCCTTGTAATAGAACCTGATCTTCAGCGGGCCGTACTTGGAGGCGATCTGCCTTATCTGGCTGAACATGAGCTCCCTTGACCTCTCGATCCCGGGGGCATATACGATTTCTTCCGTATTGGCTATCAGTCCGGCTATGGTGACATGTATGGAATCGGTATCCGTCAGGTAAAGTTTCGCGGGGTCAGGCTCCAGCCCCCTTAACGCCTTGAAAATCTTGCTTAATTCCGTATTTATCTCCCCCTCGAAGCCGTATCCGGCTATAAGCGCTATACCGTTGCCTCTTTTAAAATCCCATTCGCCTTCGTCGTCCTGTTCGAAGAACTTTCTCACCTCCAGCATGCCTTCCCGATCGAGCGGGCCTTCGGGTACAAGTTTCATTTTCTCATATATTCCTGCAACCCTTTCGTTGGTCTCCGCGGGGTCCTCTCCTTTTCTTTTCCTCCCGTAGCCTACCGTCGATCTGGCCAGACGGACCAGTTCTCTGTCTGCAACCCGGGCTTCCACGCCGGAGCTTCTCAAAAGCTGATAAAGCTCTGACCGTATCTCGTTCTCGGCATAGGGGTCCGCCGAGGTTATTTTCCTTCCCATCGCTAGCTTCTCAAGCAGCGAATCCACATGGAACCTCCCGGTGGCCTCGTCCCTCCAGAATTCGCTGCGGTAATCTTCCACCTTTTCGGCAAAACGGGCTTTCACCCTCGCCCGTTTGCGAGCGAAAGCGAATATCCACGCCGCTCCTATCACAGCCGACAGGTTGAGCATCCATACCATGAAACTGTCGAACGCGAAACCCGTTTTCTGGCCTATATAGCCGAAAGCCCTTTCGCTGGTCCCTCCGAAGTCATAGCCTCCGGCCGACTCGACATTTATAAGCTTTTTAAGGAACTCCGTTCCCCGGGCGTAGGCTTCAACCTCGTTCTGCGGCATACCTGTGCCGAAGAACTGGAGGAATTCCATTCGCACGCTCCTCCCGATGTACCATTCCAGAAAGCTTTCGGGAAGCTGTCCCGCGTGTACGGCCTCGTGGTCGAGAATGAAGGTCATTCCGGCGTAATTGTCCTCCATTGCGGAATTGAGCTGTATTATCGGCACCCCCCACCTTCCGGCGCCCCTTGAACCCATTGTCTGCCCTCCGGCGGGAATAAGCCCGCTGTTCCATAAGGCGACTCCGCGCTTCTCGAGTTCCCCGTAAGTCTCCGGGTCCATGGCCCGGAGTATAAAAAGCGCCTTTTGTTGTGAAGCGGGTCTTGTTTCCCCGCTTTTGGTCAGGGACATATACCCGGAAAGTAAAGGCTCTATCCTGCTCCAGTTATCGTCTATCCATTCGTTCACGAGACGGACCCTTTCCCTGGCTTCGGCTTCCCTGAAAAGTCCCTCGAAATACCTTTTCTTTTCCCTGTCGTTCAGGCTATAGAACTCGTCTCCTATCATGCGGCCGTACACAATTTCCCCGAAATTCCGCTTTATATGCTCCTTGAACTCTTTCTCTGCAGCTGAAAGATCCGTAAAAACTCTCTCTCCCGGGCTTTCCCCGCGTTCACCCGGGACTTTAGCTTCCGGCCTTACGCGCACTTCGGGCATAACACCGGTCTCGACCGCCGGCTCGACCTCGGTAAGCGCTGTTTCCTGCGGAGAGGCTTTAATGCCCATGCGGCCGGCCCCGATCACGGCGATCGTAAAAGAAAATATGACAATAAGCGAGGCAAGCACCGCCACCGTAAGCTTTTTTCTCCAGTAGCTTACACCGTAAAGCGTCCGTCCGGTCTCGGGGTTCAGGTTCTTGTCCTCGTATGCGAACTCGAATCCGAACCTGCCCAGTTCCTCGAATATATCGGGCACTTCCCTGCCGGCAACGGAGTTCTTAAGGTACGCGAAAAGTTCGAGCCGGGCCTGCCCGTCAAGTTCAAGCGGCGCTTTATATGAAAGTATTCCGCCCCTGTGTACCGCTATCTGCCAGGCTCCGCCCGCTTCCACCGACTTCAGGAACTCTTCGTACCCCGGAGCACCTCTTAAAGAATAGAAGGGAGAAGCGTCCTCGCCGGGCAGGATCTTCCCTAAATATTCCAGCTCTCCGGTCCCGGAAGCGTATTCCGGCAACGCCGCACCCTCCCGGAAAAAGTAAGCGTAACTTTCCCGGGTGTCCCTGTCCTCCCAGGCGGCGAAAATCTTTCCTTCGGCAACGAACCTCTCGAATCTCGCCCTCCTTTCATCAAGGTCCTGATCCAGTTTGACTTCCTCGATAATCGCCGGGACAGCTTCGTACGATGGGGGATCGTCGACACGGAGAAAATAAACGAAACCTTCCGTTCCCCGCCGGTAGACGGAAACCTGTTTCCCCGAGGATATTACCGCTCTCAGCAAAGTCTCCGCTTCCTCTATATCCTTTCCGGGCTCGACCTCTATTCCCTCGCCGGGTCGGGCGTTCTCCAGGAATTTACGGGTTTTTTCGGCGGCTTTCCTCTCTCCTCCTCTTTCCGGTATCTCCACCACGGGGTAGACCCTTGAATTGAAAGAAGGATATGTTATTATCCGGACCGAGCGGAGAAGGTTCCAGATCATGAAGATGTTCGCGGCTGTTTCGCTAGTGGTGAAAGCGTGGGCGATCTCGTGTGAAAGGACCAATCCCAGGACCCAGTCAGGAGCCCTTGCCAGGTTATCGGCAAGGTAAACTTTATTGTCTTTTTTGTCCAGGCGGGCGTACGCGTTCCCCAGTATCTCAATATCCCTTTCCGGAGAATACGCGTTGACGACCTTTATACCGGTCCCGTCGAGGACACGGGCTTTTTCTTCCGACAGATATGATCTGCGAATGGTGTCGAACATGGATTTTGCCCGTTCCCTTACTTCCCTGACATTGGCCTTTCCGTAAAAACTGTCCATTATCAGACCTTTTCGGACGGCTACGATAATATATTCCCTTACTATAAAAAAACCGGCGTTAAACAGAAGTAAAGCGGTAAAAGCCGCTATAAGAAAAGCGCTCATGGCTTTACCCGACAGAAAGAGCGAAGCCAGGACAATAGATCCGGCGGCCCCCAGAACGGAGACCAGTGGCGTAAAAGACCTGCCGGGTTCCCTGAAAGCGTATCCTTTTCCACCGGGCTCTTCCTTTCCCTCGCGCGGAACGCGGCCGGCTTCTTCCTCTTCCGGCCTTTCTTCCGGGGAGATCTCCTCCCTGCGCTCTTGTTCCTCACCGGCACCGGCTGTGACCGCGGCCTTTACCGCGCTCGCGAACTCATCTATAGCTTCTGCCAGTTCCGGGCTCATTGCCGCCTCGTCAATATCCACGCCGGTTTTAGCCCTGATCGTCCGAATGACCCTGTCGCGGTCGATTCTGGCCGCTCCCATGAACTGCTCGATGACCTCGTTCATAAGCGGACCGTCGATCCCGAGTTCCGGTATAAGTTCGTCGCGTTCGGTATATACTGCGGGCTGCATCTCCCTTACCGCTTCACGCGCCGGAAGCTCCTCTTTTCCGCGCATTAGTTGTTCCCCCCGGCTCGACGGCAGTACCCGGGGGGATCCTGGTACGCCGTCTTCACCGGAAGTCATTAAAAAATAAGTGAGATCTCCGTCTTTCGCCCTTTCGACCACTACCGATCCGTCGTCAAGAAGTTTCAGGCGCATCTGGGCCACGATGCTGTCGAACTCCTCGAGGCTCAGGCTGCCTTCGACCTTTTCGGGGTCTTCCGCCCGGAGCCTTTCGTATTCCAGGGCGTATTCCTTTCGCCACTTGCCGGCGGCGGTTTTCCAGTCCGCGCCTCCGGCGAGATCCGAAGCAAAAAGAGGGATGGCCGTTTCAAGGAATTTGCCTTCGTTCATATGCCGGAAATAAGCGCTTACGGCGAGCTGGTACCTTCCCGCGTCCAGAAGCTCCCGGTACGGTTTCTTCTTGTTCGTAAGCACTGCCACATAAGGTCTTTCTTTACCCTTTTCGAATTTAGGGACTACTACCAGATACGACAGGCTTTTATCCCGTAAAAGCTCAGTGAGCCCCTTTGAGTGGAAGCCTCCCGTAACCAGCGCGGCGACCCTCGTCCCCTCTTTTTTCATGTTAAAGAGGGTATTCCTTATCATCGACTCGTTCCTTTCTTCCGCAAGGCGGTAAAAATCCATCGCGCCGTCTATGGCGGAAAAAATATCGTTAATATCGTACCCGCCCGATATGGCCACTCCGTACCTTCCGCAACTGTCTTTTATGAAGCCGGCGCACGCGTCAGCCCTGCAGGCTTCCCTGAGAGAGGCAAGGCTTTCGGCTTCCTCGTTCGAAAGCTCGGCCTTGAAAAGCTTTTCCAGAAGGAAACATATCCTGCTCCATTTATAGACCTCTTTTTCGTCCGGGCATGTATACGATTTTTCCCTTATAAGCCCCTCGAGCCCTCCGATCTCGGTATAAAGTGAGACTATATCGATAGACCGGTAGACCGATATATAATGAGTGTATGAAATAAGGTTCTTGAATTCGGAAGGGTCTATACCGTAAGCTACGGCAAGCCTTCCCAGGTACGCGTGAAAAGCCGCGGGCGATAATTTCCCCTGTTTGAAAAGAAGCGATTTGAGAACTACCGCTTCGAGGTCCTGCCTGTCCATTACATCGGAAAGGGTATCGATCAGTTCTTTCCTTTCTCTGTTCGCGGCGAGAAAATCGATATTCTTTTCCATAGCGACGGCCTCGAGGAGCCTTGATATGTTCTCAAATCTTCCTGTATCAATACCCTTCTGGCGGGCCAGGGCGCTGAGGGACTTCCAGTAATCGGAAAACCCGAGTTCTCCGAGGCGGTGGGCTCTGGAAGCACTCTCCAGTTTTTTCATCTCCGGGGAATAAATTTTTTCCGAAAGGGCTTCGAGCTGGTCCTTGAGAGCCCTGACACCGGATATGTTGAGAGCGCTTTCACCCATTATTGCCCGGAAACTTTCCAGGTTCGCCCGGTAGAGCTCCTGGTTTTCGACACCGCAAAGGGTCACTTCCACATCGTCACGGGTAATTGAAAAGAACTCGCCTGCGGAGAGCTTTCCTTCTCTCATAAGGTAACGGGCGGTATTGTCCCGGGCTTCTTTGTTCGGAAAGGTCTTCAAAATAGAGGTATCTATGTAGCCATCGGACCCCTCCAGGGCCAGAAGCTCTATATCGTAGTTCCTGACGAGCGTATCCAGTATGGACGCGATCGAATGCTGCGCGGATAACGAGGCATGCGCGTCCTGTACATTAATTATGAAATTATTACCCCCGTCAAGTGAGGCGTCGGTTACCTCGCCGAGATCGTATGGGATGTCTATCTCACCTAGAGAATTGTGTGAAACGGCTTTTTCAAGATCTGAAAGGCTGGCCCAGACGGGTTTTCCTTCCTGGACCCACCCTATCTGTTGATGAGTGAATATAAATAATATTAATATGGATATTATTCTAATAGAACGCTTATGATCAAGCATTAAATATCCCCCCGAATATAAATACCCGCTCTCAACTTCAAACGATTTAAAAACACAACAATAAACCGCCTAAAGCTCGAATATCTGACTTTTTATTACTTTATGCACTATATATAATATATCATTATATAAGGGTCGTATCAATTTATTTTTCTTACTTTTTTATATATAACAAAACGACCCTTCTTTCCGCTCAATTCCTATTATTCCCCCTACTCTCCATCCGGGATAGATACCCATCCGGGATAGATACCCATCCGGGATAGACACCCATCCGGGATAGGTACCCATCCCGGATGGGTAATAGGTTAAAAATATCCCCGCTCCGGCCGCTTGGCAAAAACCGGAACAGGGATATTTTCTTTCAGCCGGGGCCCCTACCTCCCCAACCGCAGTAATCCTTTATTTTGATCGTTCATCAACGCCTTAAATGCCCTAAATACCTCCAATGATCCTAATGCTCTTAATTTGTTCATTTGCCGTTCCCTTTATTCTACTGTCCTTAAGGTCGCCTTTTTGCGCTTTACCGGACATACGGAGCCGGCTCAGGGGGAAATTGAATTAGCTTATTTTCAATCTCCCCCGCCGGTATTAAGCCGCTATGAGTATTTTCTCATAGTTCTCGATCTCTTTTCTCAAGCTGTCGAGATCTATTTTCTCTATGTTGGGAATCAATATGAACCATGTATTGAACCTGCCGTTCTCGTCGGCGTGTACGCTTATCTCTCCGAGAGCGGCGGGAACCTCTCCGGTCGCGGTAATTTCAAGGACCGATAACAGGAGCTGTGAAGCTATACCCTGTTTTCCTTCCGGGACCTGGACATATACCGGCGCGGCCGGGGACTTCATTATCCTGTAGTCCTCATCTGTCCTTACAAGGTTCGAGGTATCACCTATCGCTATCTGTCCCGTTTCGGCGTCGTTGAAAGTCTGCCGCACGAGCCTTATCGTGCTCTCGAGGTCAAGCTGGTCCTTCCCTGCGATAACTACATTCTCTCTGTTAAGGCAATGGCTCAGTCCCGTCTTTTCCATCATTTCCCCGAGATTGGACATGGTGACATTATCATCCTTGACCCTGACCTGGATCATCCTCGAAGCCTGCTCTTTCAGCTCATCACCCTTGAGGTGCGGGAACATATCCCTTATGCTGTTAGAGATGAACCTCATGTCAGCCACCGTATCGGCGGATACGCTGATAAAGGTGGGCTGCTCCTTTTCGTCCCTGACATTCTCAAGGTACGCCCTGGTATCCGAGGTGATCACATCTTCCGCGAGCACGGTCCTGTGGATCCTGTTTATCCTCAGGTCGTATATGCTCTTGTGCATCAGGTCAAGCGACTCTGCAACCGGAAGTATTCTGGCGTAAACCCCCAGGACACCTCTGATATCTTCGGTGCTTCCTTTCGCTGCCAGCGCCTTGACCTCTTTTTCGGAAAGAATATCGATATCCGGGCATGTAAGCCTGATGAAATCACTTTCCACCCTCAGGGAAAGGTCTATGAGCACCTGCTTAAGGGCTCCGGCATCGACCACTCCTTCCACATCCTTTATATCTACGCTGTAATCGAGAAGGGCCGCAACCACCTGCCTGCCTTCCGTAGCCGCATTAAGCTCTTCAAGCATATCTTCCTTTTCTTCGGAAATAATGGGCACTAACTCTTCGACTCCCGTCTTTTCGACAAGCTCTTCGTAAAGGCCTCTGGCCTTCAACTCTTCGAACACATCGGCGTCAATACCGATAACGAGCCCGTATTCGGGAACATCCGGTTTCGTGACCTTAGCGCTGCGCCCCATCACGAAACTTATCCCCAACGCCACGGCCAGCACCGAGAAGAGAACTATGAGCCCGTTTATGCCGAACAGGGAGGCCAGACTGACAGCCGCTATACCGACTGGCAGCTCCACCATAGTGAACCCTCCTCTTTTTCCGCCCCTGAAGGGCTTGAGGGCACCCTGGTCGTGATCTTCCGCCTTCGAATCGGATTCCTTTTCTTTCAGACCCGACTCAAGCCTGTTAAGGCTCCTGAACATGGTCCTCAGGTAGTCAAGGTTCACCCCGGCTTTCACGGCCGCCTCGGGATCGTTATCGAACAGTGCTTTGAGGTCGTAGAGAGCGAGCTTATTAAAAGTAAGGAGCATCCTGGCCTCTTTCAACCTGCCGTTCTCCATGGCCCGTCCTATTGACCGCATGTTCTTCTTGACCCTTGTCGCGAGGTCTTTCGTGGCAAAGCTGTACACTTCATCCGACCCCGGCATCTTTATTATATGTTTTCCGCTCACCTTTTCCCTGTAATCCTTCAGAGATTCCTCAAAAGCTTCTACATCCTCCCTGGAACCGGTCTTGTCGTCCGGCTCAGTACCGTCGGGGTTAAGGCTTATCCAGGGGCCCATCCCCAGGCAATTGGGGAACTCCTGCATTATATCCATCATGAACTCCATACCGCCACCGTGCTTTATCACGAATTCATTGATGTAGAACCTGGTCCCCGCGGGAAGCGACCGCAGCCTGGATACGACCTCGCGCCTGTACTCTTCGGTGTTCTTCTCCGTATTTTCGTCGATGTAAGCGTGCACATCCAGCTCCACCTTAAGGCCTTCCCGGGCCAGCGCTTTCAGCATCCTGGAGGCAAAGCGTATCTCTCTAAGGTTGATGCCTATCCTGAGGCTTTTACCCCGTATGTTAACCTCCTCGGCTATTTCCGAAACGAGCTTGAAGATCTCCTCGTCCTCCATTTTAGAGGGTTTTTTCTTTCCGGAAGCAGCGGGGATCTCTTCGTAAGCGGGGCCGGCATATTCTATTTCATTAAGGCTCCACACTACACTCGGATCGCTGCCGTATTTTTCGAGAAGGCTTGTAGCTCTGGATATGGCTTCCGCCATCTTCACCTCGCCATTGGAGTGCATCACGAAGTCTATAAGTATGACTTCCAGTTTAAGGCCCTTGCTCCTGGCTATTTCGAGCAGTTCCTCGAACTCACTCTCCACGAACCGCTCGGTCTTACCCAGATTTATCCTCACCACCTGGTATCCGGAAGACGCGAATTCCGAGAACTTCTTCTCAATGTATTCTTTATTTCCTGTTATTGAACCGCTCTCGAGGTCAAAACCGGCCGAACCGTCCGGTCCCGGGATCCTCCAGTTCCTTGTAATCTCTACGGCCCTTCTGGTGACCGGCTGCGCTTCGACGGCGAAAAGGTCGGTAATTTCCACCGGAAGCATGCAATCGTCGCCGGAAACAAGTCCGAGCCTTATCGCCTCTATGCCTTCTATAGCATCTTCTGATCCGCCCTCTATCCTCAGAGTATTCCCGTCCACATAAACATCCTGTTCGGCGAGCACTATCTCCTCGGCACCGTTGTTCCTTACGGCGGTAACGGTTATGATCCCGGGCATATCGTCAGTTATAAAACCCTCGGGAAGCACCACTTCGGCCGCGATCCTCTTCCCCCTGGAAAGGTCGAGCTGTTTCTCGAGTTCGAACACCACCTCTCCCTTTCTTCTGGAGCTGTTATCCAGATCGAAATTGGAAGATATAAGGTAAGAGCCGTCCTCGGTGATCCGGACACCGGAAATGCCCTTGAGCCCTTCCTGACCGCTGTGGTAGACCCTGGAGAAAACGGGGCGTTCCCTTTTCTCCAGCATAGGTTCGGCCAGAGACAGCTTTTTAGCCTGCGAATTGATGGCCCTCCTCAGGGATCTGACCGCGGCATCCGGGGATATTACATGATCTATCCTTCCCCTCGTCACCAGTACGGGATCGGCTATCAGTATCTCGGCGTGATGCAGGTCCTTCTGCGAAGGCTCGTTTATGATAACCATACCCCCGGTAACGGCATCCGGGTTGAAATTGCTGGTATTCGGAGCTTCAGGCGTTATGGTAAGAGGCACCCATTCCATGTTCATGGTCTCCATGGCGCGGATGTCCATAATGTCCTGCGAGACGCTCAGATCGACATTCGTCGGGATCATCTTAGCATGGGCGCGCGTACCCTGTTTATAGCGCCTGCTGTCCTCGCTGAGCAGAAAGATCTCAATGTCCCTGTGCTCAAGCATGTCCCTGACATTCCTGTTCGGGACCTTGATCCATATCTCGAAGCTCTGCCTGTTCGACTCCATCGGTATGCTCTCCGGGAACCTGAACTCGATCCCGGCTTCCGTCATCGATGTATCGAATACTTCCCTCCGGGGTATCGAGAAAGAAAGCCTGTACCCCTTCCTTGCGTTCGGTATACTGCGATCCTCTCTTAGGTTGTTGTGCTCGCTCACTCCGTAAGGGAACATGACTCCGGGCATAGGTGTTATACTCGTACCGAAAACTTCCTCGTAAAGCCCCGTTCCATCATCGATAATACCGGCGAATTCAAGCCGCTTGAAGAATTTCCTGAACTGGGCTTCATAGAAATCGAGGGACCACTGCGTATCGTTCCTCACATCCGGGTCCGTGCTGTTATCCCTCCTTGTTTGTATCTCCTTCCTCTTATGTTCCATGAACGCTATCATCCTGCGGTACATCCTTTCGGTACGCGGTGTTATATCACCACGGTTACGCATGTCCTTGACCATATCTATCCGCAGTTCTTTCAGGCCTCCCATGAAATCCTCATCGGTCAGCATGAAAAGCTCCTCGTCGGAAAGACTGTAGATATATCCCTGCTGATGGGCCTTCCTCGCCTCTTTGAGGACAACATAATACCTTCCCGTATCCTCGCTCCTTTTTATGGCGACCTTTCCCGCCACCAGAAAACCGAGCGTAAGTATCGGGGCTATGAGCAGAGGCAGCGCCACCCTGTAGAACCTGCCGGATATGGATTTACCTTTTGCTCTCCACCATCCGGGGGGATCCGTGAAAAGACGCGGGGTCTTGATACCGAAGCGGACCTTTCCGAGGTCCTGACGGCCTCTCCACCAAACGACACTGCCCATCCACCGTCCGAGCGTCTGATACAGCGCATAGGAAGCGGCAACGACCAGATGGTTGAAGTATTCGAGCATAACAACGGACCTCATTACCCAGCTCATGGCGTTGAGAGGAAGGCGTCCTATCGTGGCTATGGGCCTGTGGTAGAATGAACTTTTCGCATATCCGGCTATATTAAAAGCTGCCAGGAAAATGAAAGGCAGACTCCATCCGAAAGAAAGGAAACCGAAACTGTAAGCCAGAAAGCTGGCCACCATCGTTATAAGCCCGACTGCGAGGGCCGGCCGGCCGAATCGTATCTCCCCGGCCACGAAAGCCTTGTAGCTTTCGGCCTCCCCGATGGCCATCCTTACAGCCTGCAGGGCGACTTTACGCTCCTCTTCACTGTTTTCGAGTACTTCCACGAAAGACTCGTAATTGTCGGCTTCTTTCCAGTCCCCGTTCTTCCATACCTGGAGCAGATCTCTCTTCCCCCTGAGCTTTTTCACGAACTCGGACGCTTTGGCCTCGGAAGTACCTATCGCTTTAAGGGCTTCCTCCTGAGCCTCCATAGCGGTTATGTAAATCCCCATTATATCCATCAGCTGCGCGTCATCGGTGTAGTCTATCTTCTCGGTATCGATATTATGCTCCTCGAGGATCTCCTTGAGACCGAAGAAATGAGTATAGTCCTTATCCTCTATACCCAGGAGGTTCCTGGCGGATTCCGCCATGGATTCCTCGTCCATGAGACATTTCCTGAAAGCGGTACTCGCGCCCATATAGGTCTGTATCAGCATCGGGCTGGTGAACATCACAACACCGATGAAGGTGGTCACGAGCCACGCGTTGAGAAGCGGTATCTGGCCCTGCAGAAGGTTGGCGACATGCTTAACGAATCTGGGAAAGACCCTTATCGCCGCCGGCACCATCGAAGCGAGCGGCAGCATTATGGCCAGGAGCACCAGTCCGTAAGCGTCTGTGATCAGGAACATGAGGCCCGCCGCCAGAGCGGCAAGAGTGCCTGAAGAGAGATGGGTAATGAACTGAAATTTCATGTACCCCATCACTTTCACCGGATCTATGTCGTGCTGGCGCTGTTTAAGCACACCCATCCTTTCAAGGACATTGTATATCACCTTGCCTCCGTAATAGAAGGCGTAACCGAAAAAGACAAAGCCGACCAACGAGGCTCCGAGCCCGGGCAGAACGAACTGCCTGCTCCCCAAACACCCCCAGACGAAAGCGGCGCCCAGATACTGTCCCATGAACATAAGCGCGGCCGGAAGGTAAGAAAGCGTGGCGCCGAAGGTCTGGAGAGATATCCACCTCGCGCGCTGGTACCACCAGGGAGTACCAACCTGCGGGAGCGGGTCTTCCAGTATCTGCGTGCTCTTTCCTTCCGATCTCGTGTTTATAAGCCCCAGGGTAGCCGTCCTTCCTCCGAGCTCGGAGTCCTCGATAATGTTGTAGCCGTCCCATACGCCCGGGATGCTGTATTTATTCAGTACATCTCCGTAGAGTGAAGCCGGGACGAAGATCTTCCTGTCCTTGCCGACAAAACTTCCGGCCAGATCGGCCACTCTAAGCGCGAGCCTGACAATGGAACGGATTATAAGGCTCTTCATGAGAGGATTGTTCCTCCCCTTCATCAAAAGTTCCTCTTCTTTATCCGCCCTCTCCAGGTTTATCTTCTCTTTCAGCGGGAACTGAAGCATCTGGTGCCCCATACGGTTAGAAAGCGGAATAAGTCCGACAACATTATCGCCGTCCTTTATCGCCTTGACACCGGCAAGCATATTCCACCTGAAATTGTTTCCCGTACCGCCCAGGAACAGAAAACCGAATTTGGTCTGGCCGGGCTGTATAGTGGAATGCCAGAGAAGGTAGTCCATGTGCGATTCTCTGCTGAGCATGGGGTCTCCCGTGATGACCAGCCTGAGTTCGGACTGTATTACGAAGGGCATGTGCCTTTCGGAGAACTCGTTTTCTATGAAGTTCTGCCTGGGGCCCTTATCGCTCTCCCTGACGCTTCCGGATTTTTCCAGCATGGCCTGAGTGAGAGCCCAGACCTCGTACTTGCCTTTCTCCCTCTTATCGCCGCTCCTCTTCCACTGTAGAACTTCCTCGATATCCAGCTTTTCTCCCACCATGATATCGTTGACCTCTTCCCGGGTAAGCCCGTGGCTGCTCCTTATATCGTTTATCCTGGACCTGATCTCTTCCGAGACTTCGTCCATGTCCACGCTCTTCATGTCGTATTTCCAGGCGTTCACGAAAGCCCAGAGCTGGTATTTCGCCCTTTCTTTCGCTCCCCCGTCTATAAGTTCCAGTGCATCGTCAAAGCTCATTCCGGCAACGGCCTGCACATCAGAGCTTCTCACGCCGGCGGCTTTACGCAGCCTCAATATGGTACTGTCGTATTCGTCGGCAAGCCTTATCTGTTCGGAAGAATAGTCCATCCCCCACCTGTCGGCGCCGGTCAGGTCCTCGGACCCGCGGGCAAGCATCCCGGATGTCTGCGCGAGGAACCTTGCGGTCTTGAGAAGATAATGCACGGGTATTCTGAGAAGCCAGTCCACGCTCGGGTGAAGGTCAAAGTCGTGCACATTCTTCACCACGGGCCTTTCGTTGAATTCCCTGAGCTGCTCCCGGATCTTACGCTGGCGCATACCCCATATGCACATCTTGGACCCGAGGTTAAGGATACCGAGCCTGTCTTCCTGGTCGACGAGCTCCACCGAGAAGGGCTCCTCTATGTCGTTGTCGGCATAGATGCGTTTGGCCCTTGCCACGGCGGCCGAGTTCATCGGCGGCTTCATCCTGACCTTCCGGTTGAATGTATAGTTATGACCCCATTCGGGAAATTTCATCGCGTAAATGTTCTTCCTGAGGTGATACAACGGATTGTTGTTCCCCGGGCCTTCGTCTATCCCTTCCTCGTTGCCGTAGATCTTTTCGTTTATGGAGGCCGCTCCTCCCGCGTCGTCGTTGTCCAGCGCGAGGATGTAGTCTATCTCGCCGGGCCAGGAAGCGTTCGCGCTCTTGATGGTCTGCACGACATTCCTTCCGGCGTCCCCGGAGAATACCGTATCCATTACAGCAAGTTTATAGAATATGGCCTCGGGTTCGCTGCCTTCATCGACCTTCCGGGCCATCTCCCTTATCTCCTCGCGGCTGAACTGCCATCTCTCTTCGCCTTCCTGGTCGAACCGGTAGTCCTGAAGCTGCTTGTCGAACACCTCAGAGGCGTAAGAGAAATCTCCGTTCATGACCTGGACCTTTATGTCCTCGTTCCTCTTGAAGATCGTAAGGAGTCTTTCCCTGGCGAGTATCCTCCGTATATCCTCCATGCTGAGCCTTTCGACTATATCGGCATTATGGATAGTGTTCTGCGCGTCCCTGATCTCGGCGGGAAGCGCGGGGAGTTTTTCGTCGTTCTCTATAACATCTATGAGCTTTTTCCTGTCCGCGTTATTGATAAGGAATATGATCAAATGGGACTTGGTCTGCGTTCTTATCCTGTTAACCGCCCATTTGCTCATTGACTCACCTTTCCAGAGCCTCCAGAGCGTCCTGAAGAACCCCGAGTATTTTCTCGACACCCTGGCCCAGACCTCTCTGGCGTTGGAAGCGTCTATTGACTCTCCTTCGCCAAGCACATTCGGGAACTTATCCTCCATGTCTTCTCTTATCTCGTTAAGCATCTGGGCAAGCACCTCTTCGGGAATTATGTTCAAAATATCACTGTCGGTGACCATTTCCCCGCTGCCGTAAAGGAATTTTCTCAAATGAGATACGCCCCAGAAATTACGGACCACCGGGGTGGAAAGCATTTTCTTCAGAACCGTGCCCAGTCCTTTCCTTACGCCGAGAGCACCCGCGGCCAACAGGGCCGCGAAAGCGATCCCCGAGGTGAAATAGCTCGCTACGAGAGCGGCCGTCCCCGCGAGGAAGAAAACATCGAAACCGTGGCCCTCTATACGCTCATTACCGGTAAAGTGGCCGGCCCCGAAAAAGGCCATCTTGATCAGCATATTTATGAAGCCGTAAGCCGCCGCCATGGCCACGAACTGGCTGATACCGATCATGGAGACCGTGAAAGCAGGCGCGTCGGGAAGCCATACCATAATATCCATCAGTCTGACATACATGGCAGTCCACGGACCCATGAGAAGCGCCGCGATCACCGCTATTATAAGCGCCGGCGCCAGCCTCTTGAAAGGCTCGAGTATACTGCTCCTGGACGCTCCGGGTCCGCCGAGACCCTTGTGCATCTTGACTATCTCGGATTCCTGGGCCCTTCGAACCTCTTCTTCTTCACGCGCTACCTCTATAAGGCTGGATCCTCCTATGCCTTTCCTTCCCATCTCCCTTATGTTCCTGAGCCTCTGGGAAAGTTCCGTAGCGTGCATCGGGAGCACCGTCATGGGAGCCGTATGCCAGCTTTCGTCGTATACCGTTCTTCCGTTATGCGGCTCATCCGCTTTGACCGGCCTATAGGAAAGGGCTCTGTTTCTGTACCATTCCCTCTGGCCGGCCCTGTCGGCATCCTCGTATCCCTCGGGTACCGGCATGAGCCCGTAAAACTGCTCTTCACGGCTGAAAGAAGCGGTGCCTTCCACCATAGAGTCGATCTCCTTCTTTCTGGCGGCGGTCAGCGTTCCGTAAGATACCCCGTCGCCGTACTCTTCGACCGTAAGCCTCTGTTTCAGGCGCATGACCATTTCTTCCTGCATTGAACGCTTCTGCTCTTCGTCCATATCTTCATAGGTAAGATCGTAGTTGTCCCTGGCGTACTTCTCCTTCTCTTCTGCGGAAAAATCGGTACTGTATTTCGCGGGAACAGTCTTTTTCGAGACATGCGTCGCCCTTACCTGGTCGTATGCCGGGCCGTGCACCCAGAAAGTCGGTATAAGGAAGTTCAGAGGCGAAATACCGTAATGCGCCCATGAATGCAGAGTAAAACCTTCGCTGTCCTCTTCATTAATGAACCTCAGCCAGTCGGCGCAGTATTCCGCGTAATCCGGGATATAGACCTTCATCGTCTTGACCTGGAGCCTCTCGTGAAGTTCACCGAAAGGCGCCTGCACAGTAAGGGTCAGAAGGGCCTCTTTTTCCTCTTCCTTAAGCCCCGACTTTTCCGCGGCGTCCTGCACGCTCTTCTTGAAATCATCCAGAGCTGTTATCATCTGCTCGAGTACGAGCTTCTGCCTCTTTGACTGGACCCTGTCCTCGAAAGACTTGATCTCCAGACCGAACAGCCTGAGAAAGAATCTCACGGTATCGTAAAGCATTCCCGAGACCACATAAAGATTTCTGAAGGTCTCGATGACCGCCCGCTTCTTCTCTTCGCGGTAAAGCTCGTCCTTCACCTTTTCCTTCCGGGAATCGTCAAGCGCCGCGTACTTGGACCCGTACAGCCTCTTCGCGATGCGGTCGGCGTACTTGGCCCCGAACACCGTATCGGACACAACTTTCTTATCCTCGGCGGAAAGCCGGCCGTAAGAAACCCCTTCGGCTTCCTCGTTATTCTTCGACCTCTGTTCGTACCCGTCTTCGGTAACGGCGAACAGTGTGCCGGCCGCCTTGTCCAGGTCCTTGTCGAGGTCTCCATTTTTCATCTCTTTGCGGAAGGCAGACTCCCTTATCCTGTGGCCGAGATAGGCCGGTATCAGGAGCCTGATAAGGTTCACATAAGACACCACGCTCCAGAGAAGGAACACTCCGCCTGCCGCGGGGATCGCGACAGGCCAGTTCCAGCCCAGGATCAATGTGGAAAGTCCGAGAAAGAAGAAGAATATACCGGAACCGTTGAAATAGCTTCTTACCGGGAATTTCTTACCCTCAGCCCCGAACTGCTTTTCATCCTTGTTCCAGACGACACCGAAGGGGTTCAGGACAACATGCGCTTCCTTATAATCGGAAGTAAGCTTCCTTGTAGCTTTTGTTATGGACTTTTCGAGTCCGGCTATGGTCTTGTCCTGCTGGTCGGTTATGCCCGGCTGTACGGGGGTCACCTTCACACCTTCGGAGCCGGAATAGGCTACTTGTTCTTCAGCGCCGGATCTCTCTTCCTCTTTGAGAGGAAGCTGGCTGCCGCCACTGCGTCCGGCATGCGCGGAAAAGACCCTGCCGTAGAGTATATGCATAAGCATGAGCAATCCCGCGGCGAGCAGGGAAATCCCCGCCCACTTGGTGAACTTGAACATCCTGGACTTTATCAGGTCCCAGCCCGCCTCGCTTATAGCCTGGGCAAGAGTTATCCTTTCCTCGATAAGAGCGTTGATGGTATCGAGCCTCGTCCTCGCGTCGATCTCGTCCAGCCCTTCTTTCGCGCAGTCGGAAGCCAGATCGCAGAGTATGTCCGTATAAAGATGGCCTTTCTCCGAAACCGCGGGCTCCCTGTCCCTGTAATCAGGATGATGGGCCAGCAGGTTCCTGTAGAACCTTTCGAGCGCTTCGCTGGCGTGTGGATCGTCCAGTATCATGTCTATCTTCGCGGTCAGGTCACCGAACGACACCTCCGGGCTTTCCGCTTCCTCAAGACCTTCGGCCACTCGCGCCGAGTAGACCAGCCTTCCTATGGAATCGTTCCCGCCCTTTATCACGGAATCCGGGTCACCTCCGGTGGTAAGATCAAAGACCTTGGCTATCGAAGGAACATCCTTTCCTTGGTATGCTCCCGCGAAACCGGAATATATGTTCCTGCCGGTCTCCACTATATCCCGTTTGGCGCTTTCGCTGAGAGGGGCTATCTTGTTCTTCCAGTGAAGAAGGCTGCCGCAGTGATCTTCGCTTATCATCCTGACCTCACGGCCTCTCATCTCCAGAAGTTCCGACAGCTCTTCCCCGAGAACATCCTCGTATAGCGCGATGTCCCCCCTGGAAACGACATCGAAGTTCCCGTCATCGAAAACAGCATCCTTCCTGACTTCCGAAATCGTCTGGTTACCTATGGAAAAATCAGCATCGTCAACAAACACCCTGGTAAGCTCCGGTTCGGCGGCCTCCCAGAAATATATGCCGTCGGAAAGGACGAAAAGCCTCTTGAGCACATCAAGCTCTTTGTCCCCGGAATCGTAAACCAGAACATTGTCCTTTCCTTCCTGTTCTATGCGGACGCCTTTCACCTGTATCGAGCTGGAAAGGACCTTACCGTCGGGAAGGCACGGGGAAATATACACATTGCCTTCTTCCTCTCCCCTGAAGTGCTGTATGTAGAGCTTTACGGGTACTATTTCACCGTTTTCGTCGGTCCTGTATTCGTAAAGCTGCCTGGTAACGACCTTCTCGTTGCCTCTGACGCGGCCGTCATCGCGTATTTCTATGTCCTCGACCTGTCCTATGACCGGACCCGCCTTGTGCATCAGGGCGTCGTATATGGACTTGAATATCCGGCCGCTCTTGCTTGTGCTCATGTATATCCGACCGCTCGGGTCCAGCGTATACTGGACAACCGGCTCAAGCTCGCCTCTCTGGTTCCTGGAGAACTCGTAACCGAACTTCAGCAGCAGCTTCTCATACCCTTCCACCCTTACGACGAGGCTGTCCTTGTCGAGGGAATAAAGTTTTTGCCTGAACGCGGGAAGATCTATCTCTCCCCTTATGTACTGTTTCTCGATGTCTTCCACCAGGAAACCCACATTTTCGGGATTGATCCTGGCTACTGTAAGGTTGGGGCGTATCCTGTGCGCTTTAAAAAGGCCTCCCTTGAGCTTGGGGTCCACATAGGCCCTGTCTACATATTTCGTGTAATGGTAATTGCCCTTATATCCTATGTAAGCATAAGGTTCTCCGGCATCAGGAGAGACCGTGTGGTCGTCTGATATCTCGGCGCCGATCCTCATCGCGAAGGCGTGTGAAGTGTTCTCGTCTATCTCCGTCCCCTCGTATCCCAGGAGGTACACATAGAACAGACCGCTCCCGGAAAGAACCTTGTCTGCCTTTTTCACCACATGCTGAACGAACCTTATCGCGGGCCTGGAATCGAGCGTGTTATAGCCGAAGACCTCTTCCTTCTGCCTGCCGTCGATCCGGCGCGCGTATACAGTTCTGACCGGAAGCCCTATCTCCATGTCCTTTCTGTTAGTCGTAAGATAATCGTGTCCGGTATCGTAATAAGTAACTACACCTTCATTGTGCTCTTCTATGCGGTCCACCCTTACGCTTTCGGGGGAAACATAATGGAACACCTTGGTAGCTATAGGGCTGACCTCTTTTTTTAGCTGGTTGGCGGGACGGTCGAAAAATGTCCTCGTCACCTTTTCGGGCACTACCCTGCCTTCCACGAAGCGTTTGCGCGTTTCGGTCTCTTTCGCCTTGAGATCCTTCCGCTCTCCCGTGCCGGTCTTATGGTATTCGATCTCGACCACCGAGGGGTATCTGTTCCTGACCACCATATCACCGAGAAGGCCAAGCGCTTTCCTCAGTTCCTTTATATCGTCGGCGTTCTCGTCCTCGCCTTCCGCTTCGGGGGTAGCCCTGTACATCATAGTTATCATGTCTTCCGCGGACACCCAGTCGCCCGAGTCAAGGTACGCTTCCAATTCGCCCAGGGCTTCCCGCATCTGGGTATCTTCGTCAACCATGATGGAAAGATACGCGTTCCTGTGCTTCATCCCTTCTATAACATTACTGTACCACCTGAAATAATCTTTCAGCTTTTCATCGTCGAATTTCTGAGTATGGTCGATGACCTTTTTCAGGCTGCCGTCGTCGTTGTACTCGAAAGTCCTTTCGGTCTTTTCTCGCCGGGCATCTACCCTGCCGTCACGCACATCGACCCCGCTTACCTCCCTTTCCGAAAGATCTTTTCGTATGCCGTCGGAAACGAAAGTACGGCCCTTCATGTTCTCGTCCACCCCGGCAGCCCTCAAAGCGTCTATCTCAGAAGCTTTCCTGAGGATGTCTTCCGCATCGGTAAATTTCGTATAAGCCTTGCCTTCCTTATCGTACCCTATAGCCGAAACGACCTGCATTTTATCGAGGTCCAGCCTGTTGTCCGGGGTTACGACCACGCCGATGACCTCCGCTATGGGGTTCTCTCTGTCCCAACCCTTCCTTTCAGGCACGACATAGGTCCTTCCGGCGGACCGCTCCTGGCCTATCTCTTTAAGCTGTTCGGCTCCGGCTTTGTAATGTATGTATACGAGACCGTCCTTGTACTCCATGACCGAAAGGACCACCGGCTCACCGGTAACTCCCCGTTCGCTCACCTGGACGCCTCCAAGCTCCATTACCGGCCGGTCGGTTTCACCCTCGACCAGGTCTTCTATCCTGTAGACGAACACCCTGCCCGCCATAGCTGGCACAGCGCCGAATTTCTTGGGATTTATTCCGGCTTTTTTCAGCCTGTCCCTTTCATCCGCGAGCACTTTTTCGTCGGAAGCGTACTGGCTGTAAAGGACCCCCTCTTCGTCATCGATGAACGAGGTCTTTACGGGGGTGCCCTTCCTGGTTATCCGTCCTTCCTTTATTTCGCATCCGGTCACCTCTCCGACCACTATATCGCGGCCCTGCCTTTCCTCGGTAACGAAGGTCTTGCCGGCGAGATAATGCACTTTTCCGGGATCTTCTCCGGCTTTTTTGAGCACCTGAGTATCCTCGGTAAAACGCGTCCAGGTCCTGTCCCCTTCATACGCCATTCGTTTAACCGTCTCTCCGGCGCGCACTATCTTACCGTCCTTTATAACAGTACCCACCTCGACACGGAAAGCCCTTTTATCCACATCCCATTTCTGGAATCCGCCGAGCCACTCCCTTACGGCGGCCACGGCCTGGTCGTTCTCCACACCGATGTCCTGCAACTGGTCAAGGAGCACCTGGGTAAAATCCTGACGGTCAGACCCCAGTGTCTTTTTGACTATGTCATCCACCACTATCGGGTCTATCCCCATCTTGGTCAGTATTAAGGTAAGGTCCTTTGCCCTCGAATCCATGCGGCTTACAAAAGTCTTGCCGGCCAGGTCAGAAGCTTTGTCAGGCTCTATGCCGGCCCTCAGGAGTTCTTCCCTCGAAGCGAACTGGGTCCAGACCATGTTCCCCTGGTAAGCCATGGAAGCGATCTGCCTGCCGTCGTAGATAAGGCCGAGAGGCTGATGGGAATCGTCTTCCCGGGACTTGAAAGTGCGGCCCCTGAGGTCGGGATCGAATCCGCCGTCCTTAAGAAGTTCCGCCGCCCTCGCGTCAGCCTTTTCCTTTTTCTCGGGATCCTCGAGCTCGTCTTTATCAAGAAGGTCTTCCGCTCCCAGGTAATGGGTATACACGAAACCGTCCTTATACCCGACCCATACTATCTGGTCGCCCTTGTGCTTTCCGGGCTGACCCATCACTATGGGCATGTTGGCGAAAACCCCTATGCTCTTTTTAGGATCGTCCGCGTGAGCCTGAAAAGCCACTTTGGAGCCGGGGCGCTGGCTGTATATATACTCGCCGCGCTTTTCCTCTATTTTCACGAGCTTACCCTCCACCCCGATGTTCACGCCTTCAGCTTCGAGATCTATGGACATCGCGCCCTTCCATACCTCTCTCTGCTCAAGAAGGTTGCCGTCGGCATCCTTGTAGCTTACGAATACCTGCCCGGGATATTCCGGATCTATCGTGTAGAGCACGAAACCTTCTTCGGGTATGCTCACTTCATAGACGGTCTTTGTCAATGTTCCGTCCGGGTCGTAATAGTTGAACAGGTTGAAGATGCTGGCCCTGGGCAGTTCGTAGGGCTGGCTGTACCGTAATATTGTCTTGCCCTCGACTTCGTGCATGTCGTCGGCCAGGACATTGACGATAAGCTGGTCGTAATCCGAAACCCTTGTCTTCTCGAGATTGCCGTCCTCCGCTTTTTCGGTATGCATGACCTTTTTCACATCGTGGGGTTCGTCGAAAAGGAACGCCGCTATCTTATATCCCGAACGGCCCGTTTCCGGGTCTATCGGGCTGTACCACTCCAGGGCTATCGCGGGTTCCCCGTTCTCGTCGCAGGTGATCGTCCGGCTGGAGCCGAGAAAATACTCTTCTACCCTTTCAGCAGAATCGCTGGGAAGCTTTATTTCCAGTTCCTTGTCCTTACCGACCTTTAGGACCAGTATTCTGGAATCCGGGTCGTGTTTCTGGTAATCCGTACCCTCGAACCTTATACCCGTCACGACATAAGGGGTCCGGGAACCGGCGCTTTCGCTTTTCTGCCTGACTATGCGCACTTTTCCTCTTCCGACCAGGGAATCCTTGAGGTGTTTTCCGCGTATTATATGCACCGTACTCTGATCGCGCTCGTCCCTGGTCCTGGGGGGTTTCACCAGATAGGAAAAATTCCTTGTGCCGTCGGATTCCACTATCCTTATCTCTTTCTCCAGGAACGAATGTACTCCGTCCCTGACCCTGTAGACCTTGTAAGTATGCACCCTGGAGTCTTTGGGCATCGCGAGGGTCTTACCGAAAGGCAGGTGGGCTCTCGCTTCCCTGTCGTCCAGGACATCCATATCGTCCACTTTCACGCGCACGGTCATGTCCCCCCGGACCGTACCCTCCACTTCGTCGTATTCGAGGCTTTTGTTTAGGGGGGCCTCAAAGCTCAACAGTTCGTCCCTGACCCTTCCCTGGGAAAGCACCGGACCGAGCACGGTCACCTTTTCGATCCTTGAAAGGTCTTTTTCATCGCGTTCTATCACTACCACGCACTTTCCGGAAGAAGGTATCCTGTGTCCGGCGATAAACCCGTCTTCGGGGAGAGCCACATTCCTGACTATAAAGGCATCGATATTCGTAATACTCGCCCCCTCGAAGACCTGTACCTCACCGGCTTCCCGCCTGTCAGGGGTCCTGGGTACGGTAAGCGTGCCCACGACCACTTTTTCGGCCTCGACCTGTTCGGGGACATTCATGGTTATCTTGCCGCCAAAACGCGTACTCGCGATAGCGGAAGAAGCAACTTCGCCGCTCCCGGAAAGCCGGTTTTCTTCACCCGAAACGGCTTTCTCTAGACTTTCGTATTTTCCGATCAATTTCCCCGAGGCATCGTACCTGTCGAAACATTCCGTCAGGTCCTTTATCTCGGTATCTGCCCCGAAAACGCCTCGAACTATGTACCCTCCGTCGGCCATCAGGAACCTCTCGTCTATGTCTTCGTCCCCCGCGGACGGTTCTATGGTGTAGCTCTGAAGCAGCTGCCGTTCTTCCAGGCCGGCTTCCTCGGTCACATAGACCTTCCTGAGATCTCTCTGCTTTCCGTCTTCGGTCACGGAATATATGCGTTCCGTCGTCCTTGCCCTGTAGCCCTCTTCGGTATGTACGATCCTTACCTCGACCTCGCTGACCTCCCCGGTGAACTCACCGTCCTCGAAAACGGTTTTCTGGAACCTGAGGACGCCCTTGGTAAGGCTTTTCTCCCTTTCTTCGGGGGTTTCGGGTGTGGTTATTATGCGCTTTACGCTGCCGCCTTCCTGCACGATGGTCTCTATGACATACCCCTCGTTGTCGGAAGCCTTTATCTGTATAAGGTTCCCTTCGGCGTCGTAATGCTCTTCTATCCAGCCGCTGACATAATGCGGACCGCCGGCCTGCGCCTGGTAGACCGGTATATACACCCACATATCCTTGTTGTTATTGAGCCTGGCGGATCTGGGTATCTCGGTCTTGTTGCCCAGCCCCGTCCACCAGGAAACGGCGTTAACGCTTCCTTCTATCCAGCGCCCGTCGGAAAAGAATTTCTCCGGATAAGAGTTCTCGGCCCAATCCACATTGTCCCCGCCGAAAAACGAGTAGATTATGTCGCTCATCGTAGCGCCGTTCTCCACTCTGGCCCTGATAAGCTCTCTCTGCCTAACTATCATCGAGGTAAGTCTTTCCTCGTAAACCGCCTGTTCCCATATGGGATAATTCTCGGACCGGAGAGTGCCGACATTAAAAAGCGGATATCCTATTATCCTGACCGCGGCCCTGTCCACAAGTGCCTGCCATTCTTCGGGCCTCGTGGGCCTGTCTGCCCACAGGTCCTTGAGCGGCCTCTTGCCTATATCGACGGATTCGCCGTCCGAAACGGCGTTTATCATAGGATGATAAGTAAGCGCCTGGTGCATCAGCCTGGCCGGAAAGCCTTTGTCTATCCTGGACCTCATGCGGTCGGATACGCCCGGGAACTTGAAACTTTCGGTGAACCTGAGACTCTTATCCGTATCCTGGAACTGTCTCTGGACATCCCCGGCGAACCTCCGGTCAATTATGTTGGGCAGCTCTTTGTTCAGCTTGCCCTGCTGGTACATTCCGAAACCCGATTTAACGACGCTGCTGGCCGTGCCCCCCCATATGGGATGGGCGAACATTATGGCCTTGGTGCCTATTATCCTCATTATGGTCAGAAAGGAGAGCTCCGGATCTTCCGCCATACCTATCATGGGTTTGGCGCCTTCTTCAGTTATGGCTCTCGGCATGAGGGATGTTACGAGCGCTTTTCCTTTGGGAATGTGGGGCCTGTACTGTACTCCCACAGTAACTCCGTAACTGCCGTCATACATCGGGTATATGCTCACGAAAAGACCCATGAGCTTATCCTCGTCGCCCAGGAACACGGTTGTCCCTACCCCGTTCGGACCGAAATTGAGACCGAGAACGGCATCGGTCAAAGCCCTTCCGACCATGCTGTCGGCGGCTTTACCGATCAGGGTCGACGGCTCGGGATTGCCTTCCGTGCCTACGAGGTATCCCCTGCCGGTGATCCTGGCTTCTCTCGCCGCGGCCATCATCTTACTGTATTTAAGCTCTTCGTTGAATTCACTGAGTATGCCGAGTACGGCTACGGCAGCCATCCTGCCCCTGTCCGTCTGGGAGTCGAACCTGTATTTTTCCAGCAGCCACTGTGTAAAGTCCAGGGGTCTGTCGGTCTTCAACTTGCGGCCCAGTTCCGCCCAAGGGCCGAAAGTCTGCTGTTTTTCCTTCTCCCACATCTCGTGTATTCTCTCCAGGCTCTTAGCGGCCCTTTCAATGTCCCTGCCGGCAAGAGCTATTCCGCTTTTCCGGGAAGCCTCCCGGAGAGCTTCCATCGCCCCGTCGACATCGTCGTCGTCGAGGTTCCCTCTTATCCTTTTCATGAACTTCTGCCTGTCGGCAGCGTCCAGAGTACTGCATATTCTCTTCATTTCGACCATAAGGGTCTTCTCGTACATCTCGTAAGCTTTGTGGTTGAAACCATGGATATTGTAATATACCGCCCGCATGTAGTGCAGTTCGCTTTCCGTATTCACGGGCAGCACATACGAGGGCACTACTTCTGGATGCTTCCAGTAATGGTCCCTGAAGCGCCTCTCCATCCTCTTGAGGAATACCGCGTACTTAGGCGTAAGCACCTCGAAATCTATATTCTTGTATTTATCGAAAGCTTTTACTATGACCCCTTCCTCGAGAAGCCTCCTGATCTCCGTTATATCGGAATCGCCCTGAGCGACGCGCCTTCCGTCCTTGTCCATGAACACCAGATCGCCGTTCCTCATCCAGGAGCTCAGGGACGAGGGGTCCGGAAAAACAAGATTGGCCTTTCTGCCGCCCTTGAGGTACATAAAGGGCTCCATAATAAGCTGGCCTACGGGTTCCGCGTCCTTGAGAGGATCGTTCGTAGCGTTATATATGACCTCGTACTTTATCTGCACCTCACGGACGCCGTTCCACATCCTCACGACCCTTCTTTCCCCGGAAGCGTCCTCGGCGTACTCTTCCTGGACTTCCTCGAACACTACACCTTTGTCCGTAAAGACCTCCATGTCCGTATCGAGTTCTATAGCCGAAATGAGATTTTCTTCTTCCCTGTCACCGGAACGCCTGTCCGTCAACATGGAAGAAGCAAAAATGGGACTGTCCTCTCTTTCCACGAACTCGGAGGTTTCCCGGGTGTCTTCGGGAGTTCCGGCCTGTTCTTCCCGGGATTCGGAATACTCGAACATCTGCTGCCTCTGGGGATTCACCGTCACGCCCTCTTCTATCTTTCTGTGGGCACAGCTGCTGAGGATGAACACAAGAGCACCCATGAAGAACGCCTGAAGGATCCTCTTCAGGCCGCTATTGTCGCTTCGGGAAGCTTTCTTAAGCTTATTGACCGCTTCTCCGGCCTTTTCACTGCCTACTATAGGTATCAGAAGATGCCTGAGCTGACCCAGAAGCTCCTCTTCGGCCTCCTCCAGCTCCCTCATGTTCTCGACAGCGTTCTTTTTCTGCTGTTCCACATCGCTCCCAGGAGCATCTTTCAGGACTATGGTGGATATGTACTCTATCTGGAAATCAAGGTAGACTTTTTCAGCCATGACCTCGGTCAGACCGGCGGATATCCTTTCAAGCTCAGTGGATATATTCCCCTCCGCGAGTTTCTCCGCCAGACTTTCCTGGTGTATCCTTTCACCTTCGGCCTCTCCCGGCTCGCCGAGAAGGGTCAGGATGATGAAATCTTTTATGTAATTAGCGCTTTCCGCCTTGTCTATTTCTTCAACGAGAAGGGCTTTGGCCCTGTTCTTGAGATCGGAAACCGCCTCTTCATCCTCTTCGTTTTGAGGCAGAAAAAGCTGGTTAAGCCTTTTCTCTACTTCTTCTTCCACCTCTTTCCTGGTCTTATCGTCGACCACCCCTTCGCCTTTTATAATTACATCCACCGCGAAATCCTTGAGTATCGAGAACCCCTGGCCGAGCACCGCTTCGGCGTCTTTCAGGCTGTACTCGTTGGATATCTGTTTCGCCATGGCCTTTTCCACTATCTCGAAAAGGGTTGCCACTTTTTCGCTGAGCAGGGGTTCCCCGGAACGCCTTTCGGCCTCGAGCCATTGGTCGTACTCTTTCACAACGCTCACATAGAAGATCTTTCCGAAATCCTTTTCTCTGGCCTCGAAAAAGTCCCTTGCTTCTCTTGTCTTCCTGACCTCCTCAGCGGCGGCCCTGATCTCATCTAATTTCATCAATTTAGCGTCAAGGCTCTTATTGAGCTGCTTTAATCTGTCGAAAACGGATTCCATCTCGTCTTCGGCCACTTCGATCCCGTCCGCCTCCTCGCTGTCCGGGTCCGCCAGAAGCATGGCGATGTGCGCGTAAGCCTGTGCGCAATAGTTGAAATAACGGTACGCTGTCTTCAGTTCCTCGAGCCCAGGGTCATCCGAAGAGACCTTTTCCTCGGCGATCCCGAGAAAAGCCGTAAGGTTACCGTAAAGCTTATTAAGATCTTCGGCCTGCGCGAACTCGTCCTCAAGCGACCTCGCTTCGCCGAGAATTTCCAGCTTGACCTTTGCCAGTTCCGTCTCTGCCTCCTGAATACTCCGGAGGTATTCCGCGTCCTCGGCCTCGAAGTTGAACTCCCAGTTGGCGTACCTGTAATAGCGGTCATCCGCCTCGGCCACGGAGGTACTTCTCGGGCTTTCCATCTCCACCAGGTCCGAAGCTCCCGCCTCTTCACTGGCTTCGTGCTCTTCCGGCGTTTCCACCACTATCAAACGGTCTTCGCTGTCCGCGTCTCTTTCCTCTACACCCGTCACATCTTCTTCGGCTATCACGGGAAGCTCTACTACCGGGGCTTCGGGCTGGACTTCCGTATCCTCTTCGACGACCACCGGCTCTTCCACGACTTTCACATAAGCCAGAAGGCCTTCCTCGACACCGAGCTCGTCGCATTTTTCGCGGTACGCTCTCTGCAGCTTTTTCATATTGGCCTCGAAGAGTTTCCTCAGCACGGAGGAATCGGCTTCTCCTATGGAATGTTCGGCTATGGCGTCCTCGACCTCTCTC
Source organism: Candidatus Omnitrophota bacterium (assembly GCA_014728075.1). GTDB lineage: Bacteria > Omnitrophota > Gorgyraeia > Tantalellales > Tantalellaceae > WJMG01. Next base: position 33,845 of record WJMG01000045.1, read on the forward strand.
TTCTTTGACCTGATGTTGTTCTGGAGAAGCGCCTTTTCCGGAAGGTCCTCTTCGGTCTCAGCGTTCTCTATAGTCTCCAGTTCGCTCTTAAACCATTTTCTCATCATCTTGCTCAATTCGAGCCTGGCCATGGACCTGCGCTGTTTCTTTCGCTTCTCAAGCCCGTCGGCGCTTTCGTTCACTCTGTTGGAAAGAAGCGCGACAACCTCATCGAACTTGTCCTCAAGGCTTGAATACGCGTCATTGCCTATAGTCTTACGGGTTATTCCCAGCAGCGTCAGCATGTTCACGAAACCTTTTTTCTTTTCCGCGACGATGCTCTCCAGGGAACCTTCCTCGTATATCCCGTCCGCCTCTTCCTGAGACATGCCCCAGACTTCGTTTCTCCAGTCCGAGACCCACTTGTTCGCCGCCTTCCTGGCCTCCTCCTTGCTTTCCATATTGGCCCTTACCTCGTCGGCAAGCCTAAGGAGGACTTCCTCGAGCTTTTCCCCTATTGCGGCCATGTTCTTTGTCCCGACAGTAAGACCGGTCAGGTTATTGAGCTCGCAGACCGAGTCCACTTCCCGCCTTATCTGGTCGGAATGTCTCTTGAAGGCTCCGTCCTCCAAAAGGCTGTCGAGCGCGGGCTGGCTGGAAGTTCTGTGAATATACCAGTTATCGAGCATCAACAGAACATCATCGACTTTTTGCCTTTTCTCCTTCTTCAGCTCAAAGGCAAGTTTCTTGATGTCGTAGGCTATCTGGGAGAACCTGTCGTAAACCCCTTTCACATTCTCCTCTCCGAGGATACCGGCAGCCTCGTCATTAATGCCCGCCGCCGCCATCATCTGGTCGAGATACGCTCTCTTCTCCGCTATCATTTCGTTCAGTGCTTTTTTATCCACCAGTATGTTCTCCATGGACTTGTCCTTTTCGTCTATGGAGATCTTGACGGAAGGATACCACTCATCGAGCCATCCCTGCACATTTTCCAGGGACGCCTGGAGCTTTTCCTTCTTTTCCCGCATAAGCCGCTGGTTCTCACGCCTCTTTTTCCAGGCAAAAGGCCAGGTCTCCACCCGGAGTACCGCTCTTTTAGCTTCCCGGAACTTTCTTGCCCTTTCCCGGCGTTTATCTTCCCTGATCTGCTCTTTTCTTTCGGCTACCCGTTCCCTGATATCGGCCTCCGCTTCCTTGAATTCGGAAAGAAGGCTGTCCATCGCTTCCTTGCCTATCGTGTCGTAAGTTATATTCGCTTCGGCTATTTTTTCGGCAAGCTCTTCTTCTTTCCCGCGGATAAAGGCCTCGAGTTTTTTCGAGGAAGAAAGCTCATCGAGCGTATCGAAGGAACCGGCAGTATCCTTTCTCCACGAACGGACCCATTCCTTGATCCCCTCGGCTATGGCCATCTTTTCCTCGAGATGCTTTTCTTCGGTCTTTCTGAGAGAATCGAAAACATTATCCAGGCCCGCGTAAAAAGAGTTTATCGCGTCGGTCCCTACCGTTTCTCTCCTTATGTTGCGTTTCTCAAGTTCCAGGTCCATTTCCGATCTCTTGTCCGATATGGCCCTTATGTAGGCGCTGTCGGCCAGAAGTTCATCAAGAGCGTCTTCCGAAGATTCTATGTTCTTGTACCATCCGGTCACCTTCTGCAGAAGGTCGTCGAGCTGGCCTATCTTTTGCAGGCGGTACTCTTCTACTCTGGCGCTCAGAGCGTCAACGGTATGGTCCAGATAATCCCTGATGTCCTGGATGCCGTTCTTGCCTATCGTAGCCTCGGTTATACCGAGCGAAGCCATGGCTTTCTCCACTTCCTCCCTCTGGGCGGCAACGGCCGAGTCAAAAGCCCTGGAAACGAGAAGCTCTTCAAGTTCTCCGGTATTTTCGGTATTCCTCTTCAACCACATATCGATGTTGAAGTATATACCGTCCTTATCGGCGCTGAGTTTCTTCTTACGGTCCTCCAGCACCTTTTTCACCTGCTCGGCGGCAGCCTGGAATCGGTTCATGAGAGACTCCATAGGCTCTCCGCCCACGGCCCCGAGATTATTGTTGGAAATGAAGCTCTCCAGCCTGGCCTTTCTCCTCTCGACCTCTTTTTCAAAACGGCCCTCCTGTACGAGCCTGAGCTGGATGTCCTCGCTGGAAGCGACCTTGCGCATCCACCTCTCGATCCACTCGCCGGCCCTGTCGATAAGCGCCAGTTTGTTGTCTCTTTCGGAATCCACCCGGCCCTGTATCATCTGCACGGCCTTTTTGAAAAAGGAAAGTATCTCCTGCATGCGTTCATCGCCCACGGTCTTTTCGCTTATACCGCCTTCCTGGAGTATTTTGTTATACGCCACTCTCCTGGAAGCTACCTCGCTCTGGAATACCACGGTGTTAACATATCTTTCAAGCTCATCACCCTTGACGGAATCCACCCATTCCATGAGATAAGCTTCGGACCTGGAGACGGCTTCTTCCTTCTCAGCCCTGTTGGTCTCGACGAGCCGGCTCAATTCGTCCACGGCCTCGGAAAAGGTCCTCCTCACCATGGCAAGCCTGCTCGCGGGCACCGTATCGCTGCTGACCCTGTTCTCTTTAAAAATATCCTCCACTTCCTTGCGCTTGGACGCAACTGCCGCGCGCAACCTTTCCTCGTTCAGATAAAGGTCCAGGTCCTCAGCGGAAACCGAAGCTATCCAGCTGTCCACTATCTGCTGCGCTTCGGACAAAGCCGAAGCCTTCTGTTTGCGGTTCTGCTCTACAAGGGCCTTTATGGCGGAAACCGCCTCGGAAAAAGCCGATTCTACTTCTTCGAGCGCTTCCCTGCCCACGGTATCCTCGTTCACACGCCCCTTTCTGAGCTTCGCGTAAACATCCTTGTGATGGGCGTTGATCTCATCGTTCAGATATTCGGTGTCCAGATAGCTGTCCCTCAAAGTATCGTTCGTGGTTACTTCGGAATGCCATCTGTTAATGTATCCTATGGTCTCGTCAAGGACCTCGCGTTTTGCTTTAGCGTTATAATCGACCAGGCTTCTCACGCTGTCGGCGGCCCTGGAAAACCCCGCCCAAAGGTCGGTAAGCTCTCTCGGGTCGACAGTATTCTCGTTCACTCTTCCCAGGCGGAGTATCTCTTCCACCTGCTTTTTCTTTTCGGATATGGCCGCTTCAAGAGCGTCCCGGTCAAGATATTCGTCCACGAGATCGTCGGTAAGGGAATTCTCCCAGCCGGCGATGGTCTTTGCGGCTTCTTCCAGTACCTTCTGCCTGGCGTCCCTGTTCTCCCTGTCGAAGGTCCTGACTTCATGGAAATACTCTTCGAACTTGCTCATCCAGTTATCCCAGAGGCGGTTACCCATGACCTTGGGGGAAAGCCCCTCGGCTTCCAGTTTTTTCGCCAGCTCTTTCCTGGCTGACTCTATAGAAGCCTCTATATCCTTTTCGTCCTTGTATCCTTCCTCGTCGCCGAGCTCGATCTTGTCCTGCGCTTCGGAGGTCCAGTTTATAAGCCATCCTTTCAGATGTGTCATTCTGCTGTTTATGCCGGAAAGTTTCTCCTCCACGAGCGCCTTGAGACCGTCCACCTGCCGCTTAAGTTCGGCGTTCAGCTCGCTTATACGCGCCGTCCCGACATTCGAGACCGTTATGTTGTATTCCTCTTTTTTAGAGCCGACATGGTCCTGGAGGTCTTTGACGGCGTCCTCGAAACGATCCTGGACGATCAGGTCCTCGATATCGGCCTTTATGGCTTCGGCCCTTTTGGCGATATAGGCCATAAGGTCCTCCAGCTTCAAAAGCCTGTTATTCTCGACCCTTTCGGTCAGCCTCTCTTCGGCCGAGGCAAAAGCGCTGTCCACCGCCTCCATCTTCTGCCTTCCGACGGTCGCTTCGCTCACCCTGGCGCTTGCTAGGAAATCCCTGACTTCTCCGCGTTTAGCTTCCACCGCTTCAGCTTTCCCGGCGTCGTCCAGATATGCGTCCAGTTCCGCGGAAGAAAGCTCCTCCGGCCAGGCTTCTATGAGAGTTTTCGCGGCCTCTAGAAGTCCTTCCTTGTCCTGCCTGTTGTCCTCTACTCTTTCACTTATAGAACCGACAGCGTTTTCGAAATCTTCCCAGACGGATGATATCTCGCTTTCGTTCACGGTTTCGGGGTTTACCCCTCCTTCCTCGAGCACTGCTCCTATTTCGGTCCTTTTAGCGGCTACCGTATCCTCGAAGACCTGCCCGTTCAGAAAACCGTCAATATCCTCGCTGACCAGGCTTTCTTCCCAGTCCTTGATCAGGGCTTTAGCCTTGCTAAGAACATCTCTTTTAAGCTCGCGCCTGTCCTCGACGCGTCTCGTAAGGTCCATAACGGCCTTGTCAAAAGCGTCGCTGACCTCGCTTATCCTGACGGAAGGCACCGTACCGGCATTTATATTATGCGCGGCGAGCTTCCTGGACACGGACCTTTTCCTGGAAGATTTCGCCTTCTCAAACCTATCCTCGTTGAGTAAAGCGTCCAGTTCCTCATCGGAAAGAGACGCGGGCCATTCGGCAAGCGATGTCTTTATTTCTTCTATAGCTTTGTCTTTGTCCGCCCTTTCCCGGTCAACGATGTCTTTGAGCCGTTCGGCAGCGAGAGAGAACTCATGCCATACGCTGTCGAGCCTGGAAGCCTCGACGGTCTTTTCGTTGACCCGGCCTTCTGACAGGGCCTTCTCTATACGGGCCTTCTGTTCGGAAACCGCCCCCGCAAGGGCATCCCCGATAAGAAGAGACTCTATCTGTTCCCTGCTGAAACTTTCCGGCCATTTCTGTATGCTCACGATCGCTGTCCGGATAGTATTTTCCTTGGACTCCCTGTTGTTTTCGACCATTTCCTTCATCGCGGCCTCGGTTTCGTCAAAAGCTTCCCAGACGGACCCCAGTGAATCCGAAGGAACGGTGTTACTGTTCACCCTGCCGTCGGCAAGGAGCTTGCTGATCTCTTCCCGTTTTGACGCGATAAATCCCGCAAGCCTGGAGCTGTCCAGGCATTCATCGAGAACATTTTCGTCAACGGAAGAGATCCATTCACGGGCCATACTGGCCGCTACACCCAGAACCTCTTCCTTGGCTTTCCTGTTCTCTTCAACGAGTGCCCTGATCTCGGAAGAAGCACCCTGCAGGGCCGCTTCCACGGCCTGTATCTTATCCTGGGCAACGGTGGCGGAGTTAACCCTCCCCTCTTCCAGGATATTTTTTATTTCGCGCTCTTTTTCCTCAAAGGCTTTCTCCATCTCTTCTTCGTCAATGTAGAGATCGAGCTCGTCTTCGGTCAGCCCGGCCGGCCATTCCTCAAGCGTTGAATGAACCTGTTTAAGCACATTCTTTTTAGCGTTCCTGTTCTCGTTAACGGCGATGCGGACCTTCTCAGCCGAAATTTCGTATAACTCGTCCAGGGCTTTGATCTTTTCCGGAGATACGGTATGATCGTTCACCCTGCCTTTACGGAGCATACGGCCTATCTGTTTTTTTCTGTCGTCAATAGCTTTATCCAGCTCCTCTTCCTGCAGGTACAGGTCAAGTTCGTCAGGGGTCAGGCTTCCGGCCCATCCTTTCAGGAGGGCGGACGCGGAATCCAGGGTCCTCTGCTTGGAAGCGCGGTTCTCCTCCACGAGGCTCCTGAGCTCTTTTTCGGCTTCCATATTGGAACCCTCAAGGCCTGCGAGCTGTTCGGCGGGGACCGTATCTTCCGACACTCTTCCTTCCTCGAGTATTTTCCGGACCTGTTCCTTTTTCTGAAGCAGACGGTTCTCCAGCACATCCGTGCGGAGGTATTCGTCCAGGCTTTCCGGGCTGATGTTGACCACCCAGTTGACCATTATCAGCCGGGCGCGTTCAAGCGTATCCTGTTTCTGCCTGCGGTTATCCTCTACGAGGGATTCCAGCACATCCACGGCTTCCGCGAAGGAATCGAAGATCGAATCGACCGTTTCAAGGCCTACTGTCGCGGCGTTTATCCTGTTCTCGAGAAGTTCATTTTCGACGGACTCTCTCTTTTCCTCCACGGCCCTTTCAAGAGCTTCTTTTTTGAGGAAAAGGTCATATTGTTCCGGAGACATCGTACGGGGCCATGAGGCCAGGTCGCTGTATATTCTTTCAACGGCTTGCTTTTTGGCCTCCCTGTTGGCCTCTACCAGCTGTGAGACCTTAGTGTAAGAGTCAGCGAGGGCGGTCCTTATCCGGGCAAGCTGCCTTCCGGAGACGGTCTGGTCGTTCACCCTGGCGGCCGACCGCATATCCTGAACCGCGTTCTTCCTGGCAATATAGGCTTTTTCAAGCTCTTCGGTATCAAGGTATCTGTCCTGCAGTTGGTCCGACGCGGCTACCTCTCGGCTCCATTCCTCGGCGAAACTTACTATCTCTTTGACCGCCGCCCTTTTGGAGGCTCTCCACTCTTTTATTATTGCCTGTATCTCCTTGACGGAGGAATCAAAGTGACTCCTGAAGGTCTCCACCTCTTCCTCGCTGAGCACGCGTCCGAGGTCCTTTGTAATGAGGGCCTGAAGCCGGATCCGTTTTCTGGAGACTATCTCGTCCCTTTGGGACTTTTTCAGCATTCTGTCCTTTATCGAAGGTGTATTTCTTACTTCCTCTACCCAGTCGCCCATCATTTTCCGGACCAGAGCGGTTCTCTCTTCCAGTATTTCGGCCCGCTCCCTGAGACTCTCCGCCACTACATTCTTGATCCTGTCTTCCAGAAGGGTTTCCAGCGCGTCTATCCTGTCCTGTCCCACATTGGCGGCGGTAAGCCCCTCTTCTCTGATCTTAGTCCTCAATTCGGCCTTTTTGGCGGCTATGGTCTCCTCCAGGCCCGCTTTCTTCACCTGGTCGAGCTCACGCGGTTCGTTCTTGACCACTGCGGCCCACGAAAGGAGCCATTTCCTGACGGAGGTTATCTTATCATCCAGCTCCTTTTTCCTTTCTTTCATCGCCTGGGAAAGCTCTTCACTTATGCCATCGAAATACTCCATAAGGGAAGAGTATCTTTCTTCTCCTATGATCCCGGAGGAAAGTCCTCTGGCGGCAAGGTCTTTCTCGAGCTCGGACCTCCGCGCGGCCACGGTTTCCTCAAGCGCCTTTTCGTCGAGCAGCTCATCATCGAATATTTTCATTTCCTCTATGGTCTGCCATTCCTTGAGCGCTCCTCTGGCCAGGGTGAGCTCCCTGTCCTTTTGCTCGTTCATCTCCCTGAGCCTTTTCTTTATATTATTCTCGGCCTTTTCGAACTTCTCGACGGAGATCTCTCTCATGCGCTCGGCCCCGACCGTAGACTCCGATATCCCGGCCTTTTCCAGCCATCCGGCTAATTCCTCTTTTTTCTTTCTTATTTCCGGGTCAATAGCTCCGGGTAAAAGGAATTTCTCGGCGGTGGACCTTTTCTCAAAAGACCTTTGCCATCTGTCCAGGCGGCGTCCGATCTCTCCTATCTGCCTTTCAAGTTCGATCTTTCTTTCCTCGACTATCTTCCTGACCTCCCCGGCCCTGGAATCAAAATATCCGGAAAGCTCTTTTACTTTTTCTTTTCCTATATTGTTCTCGCTCAGTCCCGCCGCTTCCATCTTGCGGTCGAACTCAACCCTTTTATCGGATATCGCCTTCTCCAGGCTGTCACCGAGCAGAAGGGCATCAACGGCCCTGAGAGCGCCGTCTTTCGGGGCTTCTATGGATTCGGACCATTCGTCAAGCCATGTCTTTATCTCGTCGAAGGAAGCGTCTATCTCTCTCGCCCTTTCGGCGACAGCGTCCTTTATCTTTACTATGAGATAAGCGTATTGGGCTTCCCATTCCTCCATCACTTCGTCCGTGGCTTCCGACGGGTTTTCTTCGGTGAATTTCTTTTTCACCGATTCGTACTCCTTCTGTAGAGCGGAAAGACCCTGCTCGAAACGCCCCGCGAGAAAATCATCAAGCTCGTTCTCCAGTATCTCTTTGGACCTTCTGGTAAGCCACCTGTTGACTTCCCTCCCCGGACGCGCGGCAACTATTATGTCGTCGAGCTCCACATAAACGAAATCGAGGGAATCCGGCCTGTGTCCTTCGACCATGTACGGGTTCTCCTCGTGCAATGATGTGCTGAACTCCAGTGCCCGGGAGTGGTCTTCACCGATCCACTCGCGCAGGGACCCGGCGCTAATACCGAGATCCGAGGTTTTCTGCATCCACTTGATCATCTCGTAGAACTCGTGGTTGATAACATCCGTATCTTCCGCGAAGTCCTCGTCGATGTAGATAACGGGTTTTCCGTATGTCCTGCCCAGACCGATGTGAGCCTTGAGACCGGTATTTTCGTAAAGTCCGCTGATGGGTATAAGGTAAGCTTCAGCGCTTCCGTAACGCGCTTCGTTGAATCCCGTATACGCGGTCGAGACCGAACGGCATATTTTCTCGAGGTTCTCCTTTCTCGACTCCGTGTCTTCCGCGTAAAGTCCGGCGGGAAGGTTTTCCCTGACATGGTCGTTGACCACTTCTTCATGGGTTACGATATGCTCCGCTCTTTCGGCGGGAATAGCGGTCTCGATCCTTTCTATCCTTCCGAGAACTATTCTTTTGTGCCTCTCGGGAACGGAGTCAAGTATGGAAAAGCCATCGCTTTCCCTGACGACGGCCATGACGGGTTCCGACCTGTACACTATCACGGCGGTCTTCCCTATGACCTCTACCCGTATATCGTCCATTAGCATACGCTCGAAGTCGTCCGGAGAAACCGGATCTTTAAGGTCTTCCGTTCTGCTGAGCTCTTCCTGTCTGCGCCTGTACCTGGTTGTCCATTCAAGCTTTTCCGACTTCAGGTCCTTGCCTTTGAGCCCGGCTTCGGCGAGACCCAGGAATATTGATTCCTTGAGCTCGTCCAGGTTCTCGGAGGGAGAATAAAAATAAGCCCTCACAGCGAGGTTGTATTTGTCAGAGGACAGAAGCTTCTGGTATGGTTTTTTCTTTTTGGTAAGGACGGCCACATAAGGCCTTTCCTTACCGTCCTCGAACTTAGGCACTATAACGAGATAGGAAAGGCCTTTATCCTTCATCAGCTTTGTAAGGCCCCTGGTATGATACCCCCCTGTTATAAGGGCGGCCACCTTCTCGTTCTTTTCTTTCATCTTGCTGACGGTATTGGCGAGAATGGCCCTGTCACGGGCTTCGGCCAGGTCATAGAAACTCATGGCCTCGTCAATGCCCTCGGTCAGAGCGCTTACATCGTAACCGCTCCCGATCTCCACACCGTACCTGGCGCACATCTCCCTGACGAACGACGCCATTTCCGACGGTTCGTAAGCGTTCCTGTGCCTTCTTATGAATTCGGAGTCACCGTTCGAAAGCTCCATACTGTAGAGCTTCTTGAGCATGTAGACCATGGTAACCGCCTCGTATACCGCGCGCTCGTCGTCGTTCCTGTACAGCTTATTCCTTATATCGTCTTCGAGCAGCGTGACCTCATGGTAAAGGCGTACTATCTCGATGGTCTCGTAAAGCGAGATGTACTCTGTGAACTTTATGAGGTTCTGATAATCCCCTGCGGGTATATCGTAGTGGTCCGCCAGGGCCACGAGATAGACATGGAAATCCGCCTGGGATATCTTGTTCTTCCTGAAAGCGATGGACTTAAGCACCAGCCCTTCGAGTTCCTTCTTATCAAGGACCTTACCGAGCTCATCCACAAGTTGACGCCTCTCGAGGTTGGCTTCGGCAAAATCTATTGTTTGTTCTATTGATATGGTTTCAAGCAGTTTGGCAAGTTCAGTATAACGCGCCGTGTCGACACCGGACTTTTCGGCTACACCCTTAATAGCCTTCCAGTAGTCCGAGAAGCTCATCTTGCCTTCTCTGTGCGCGTAGGCGTTCTTATTAAGAACGCTTAGGTCGTTGGAATATATCTTCTCTTCGAGCGATTTGAGCTGGGAGAGGAGCGAATCGGCGTTAGCGACAAGCTCTGCCCTTTCCGCGGCTATCCAGCAGAAGCTTTCAACATTCCTGCGGTAAAGAGCGTCATCCTCTATACCGTAAAGGCTGACATCCTTATCCCTGGTAACGGAAAAGAATTCTCCGGCGCTCATAAGACCTTCCTTCATGAGATGGGAAGCTGTGTCGCTTCTTATCTCCTCATCGGGCAAGGTCTGCAGGATGGAAGTATCGATATACCCTTCGGCACCCTCCAGCGCGATCATGCTCAGATCGTACTCGGTAACGAGCGAGTCGAGAAGTTCAACTATGGAGTACTGCGCTGAAAGCGAAGCGTGAGCGTCCTGTATCTGCACGATAAGGTTCCCGTCTCCGGCATTGAACACCTCCTTCTGCTGGGCGATGTCATAGGGGACATCTATCCTGCGGTTTGCCGCCTGTTCCAAATACTGCTGGTAAGCGTTATTTTTCGATACGCTCGTCCAGACGGCCTCACCGCCCTGCGCCCAGACAACCTGCTGGTACGCGAAGACGACGGCTACTATTAAGGAAAGTATTTTGATAAGCCTTTTGTTCCTTCGTTTCCAGGTACTGATACCTGAAGGCTCATCACCGCGTATAGCGGTAAGGGTGTTTACGGCATTATTGCCGCGTTTCGAACTTTGCCAAGCGTTCATTTTTGTAACTCCTTGTTATGTTTGTAGGGTACTTTCTTTCTTTCAAATAGTCTAACGCTATTAGGCGTTATGATAACAAAAACCAACCAGTATGTCAATACCCTGCATACTAGCTTTTTTGATACTTAACGAAATAGGGGTTTTCATATTTTTCTCAAAAATGGTTTTCTTTGTTACTCCTTTCAAATAGTTTAATTCGCACATCTAGCTTTTTAATCTTTTTATCTGTTATTCCAATATAACATTTTCACATCTGCCAGTCAATCACTTTATTTAACTATTTTAACTCTTAACAAAGAGCGAAAAAATATATACCCCCCGTCGGGAGATATAACGCGTTCAACTATCCGCGCGGTAGTTTATACCGCCTTGTCCTGCCGCTTATCCCGCATCGAAGTCACGGGAAGACCTTTACTTTACGCCTTGACCGCGATCTCTTTTACGAACCTGTCGTAATAACGCCGTATCTCGTCCTCAAGGTGTATTTTCGTTATTTGCGGACAGAACACGAAGAGACCGGAAATAATACTTCTCAGGCCCTTTTCAATATATATTTTCCTTGATCCTTTGTGGATAAGCAGGTTCACCAGTACCCTGTAAGTGTACACGGTACTCGATGCGTTCTGCGCTATGTTGAGCTGCACTACACCCTTTTCCTCCGCGGCCTTATCGTATCTCAGTTCTCCGGCAAGGCACCTGACCGCGGCGTTCGAGGGCTCTACAACGGCTTTCTGGCCCACGCTGGCTTTTAAAGCATTCAGTATTTCGCTCGTTCCGTAGGGCTCATCCTTCGCGGGCAGCACTACCAGATCATCTTCCTCCACAATTCCTTCCAGCATCCACAATTCGATCACCTTATGCCTGAAAGCCGCTTTTTCAGATTCCGTAACCACATTCCGGGGAGCGGCAATGAAAAATTTGTCCTTATAGAGGTCCTCTTCCTTATTAGCTATATTCATCAAGGACCTTCTTTCCTCTATTTCCAGCCCCGGGGGCACAATGCCTTTCTTATCGCCGTTAACAACGGCTTTCCAGTCGGCAAAATGCGCCAGGTAATGAGTCCGACCATTTTTCCCGAGCCCGGAGTCATATCTTACCGCACCGGAGCCGTACTTATCTTCGACATGTAGTTCCTTGTAAAGTTTTTCTATCCTGAGCTGCCTGACGCTCATCTCACTCAGCCCGTAAGACCTGCCGGCGGGCATGGTTTTTATCAACACCTTCATTATGTCCTTGAGTTCCGACATCCTTTTTATACGGGATATATCCCCTTCGGCAAGTTTGTATTTACGCGGATCAAGAAGCCGCGCTATATCTTTTTTCGCTTTTTCCGAAAAATCGGATATTATCTCCAGGATCTCTCTGTACATGTCTTCCGGGGAAGCCCCGTCGAAAATATCCCCCGACACTACCGCGGCTATACAGTCTCCCCGGGGAACCTCGCGCTCCATTGCCCGGACCATCTCCTCATCCCCTCCTGCCCCCGCGTCGACTATCTTAACCGATCCCGAAAGGTCCTGTTCAAGGGCCTCGAGATTGCCCGTCTCATCCAGAAGGGTATACACGGCGGAGGGCACACCGATCAATACCTCGGCATCATCGACGGTCGCGGCCGGTCTGCCGCTGTTTTCTTTTTCTTCGAAAAATCTATCGCGTATCATCCCGGCCCGCTCTTTCAGAGGGGGTACGCGGCCGGCCAGCCATCGTATAAGGAGAACCACCCCTAATATGGACAGGGAAAGATACTTATATATACCTTCGGAAAAGAAGAACAAGGCCACGGGGCCCGAAGCCAGAAGTATATCCAGCAAAAAGGTCTTTCCCGGCGACCATAATGGGCCTGCCGGCGAACCGGGAAAAGTCTCAGGTCTCTTATCCCCGGGCTGCGGCCCGTCCTTTTCCTGGGGATTTTCGGATCTTTCGGTATCGTCAGCAGCTTCCTCTTTGACCCTGCCGGACCTCTCGGCTTTCGCCCGTATATCCTGGGGAATGCTTATCTCCCCGCGGTCATTGATTATCCGCTTCTCGCCGCTGTCCAGGTGTATTGAACTCGAAATTTCGATATCCCTGCCCGACGGGTCTCCTATATGCAGAACGCCTTCCCCCGAGATCCTGACACCCTGCCTGAAAACAACATTATTAACGCCCTCAAGTATGACACGGACCCTGCCCTCTATGATCACATCGTCCTCTATGGTTATCTTCTTGGCCGAATCGCGGTCCGGGGCGGGGCTTCCTCCGAAATACACCATGGAGGAATCCAGTATCTTTACTTTCCTTCCTATGCTTTCGATCACAGCGAGCGGGCTTATCTCCGCGATAACATCTTCGCCGATCTCGCTTACGCCCGCTGCCAGCAGGTTCTCCCTGTCTATTTCCTGCAGAGACCTCCTTGTAAACGACAGTTTTTCGGGGTCTTTCATAGGTGAAACCCTTTTAAAAGGTACCATCAGGATCCTGAGGCGGTCAACGGCCCAGTAAAGGTCGGTCAGGCTGTATTGTATCTTGTTCACCAGAACCGATAGACCGTCGTTCTTCTTTTTTTCCATCTTGTTCCAGTGCACCTCAGGCTCGAACCTGTCCGACAGGACGAATTCCCTGGCCACATCCAGCGAGATCCTCATCCCCCCGGCGTAAGCGGCTATCCTGTCACCTTCGCCTTCCTCTTCCGCGTTAGATATCATCTGCTTGACCTTTCTGGTCCTGTCCCTGTACTCGACAACCTGGTAACTGGTATCGATAAAGGAGGTAATAACATTGCGTTCCGCTTCCCGCCATTCGGCCAGCTCGCCGTCCTTGCCCGATACGATTGTACGGCCTTCGCTTTTTTCACGGCTCTCGTGTATCCTTTCAGCTTCCCGCCTGACCCTTTCTTCGATCTCTTTCCTGCTGAGGTATTTTCCCAGCTCTTTCCTGAACTCGCCTATGACCTGCTCTTCAGCCTCCAGCCAGTTGCTCCTTGTCCCCTGTTCTCCGGGTGAGTATTCCAGCCCCTTTTCTTTCGCTTCCTGAGCCTTCGCGTCGTATATGGCCTGGGCGCGCTCTTTAATTATCCACCACAACTTATCCCGGGACACGATCCGTTTCTTCCTCCTCAGCACGGTACCCAGCTCGTATTTATGTGAGTGTCCTTCCTTATCCTGGGGATAGGTATATCCCAGAGCCACAAGGTCCAGGCGGTCCGGACCGGAGTTCTTGTATGTACCCAGCGCTCTCAGTATATCGGCGTTGTACGGCATATCGCACTGCAGGAAGCACAGGCTGTCCACTCCTTTTTCCTCAAGCCATTCAAACGGCGTATCTGCTCTCTCTTCCCCTCCGGTGCCTACGGAAAAACCCTTATCGTCCAGCGTTCTCAGCGTGCCGCCGGTCCCCCCTCCGCTTAGTACTATGTCTTTTCCGTCCCTCAACACCCTTCCGTCGTTATCGAACATGGGCGGGCCGGGTATATCGTTCTTCAATATAATGTTCTTCAACCCGAAATTGCCGTTCTCCTCCAGTATTCTCTCGATGACCGGTCTGCTGGAGTCCGTGCATATTATTACGACCGGAACATCGGTCGATGCGTCCCTCGCTATCGCGGAAAGGGATTCCACTATAAGCTGGAACGGGTTCTTATGCTGCAGCCTTGTAAGGGGAAAGGTGGTCTTGGAATAATTTTCTATGGAGTCCGGGTCTATGTCCTCCAGGCCCATAGCTATTCTGTCCTCGTATGATTTTTTGAATATCTCGGCCAGCCTGGTACCGCTGCCCGCCGCCATCAGAACATATGCCGTTCGGGCCAGGCTTTCGGGGTCCCGCAGGTTTTCCGCCGTTCCGGTATCTTTTTGCCCCTGCTCTTCACCGTAAAGATAAAAAAGTTCATCGGTATCCAGCAATTCGTATTCATATCCTTCTTCCTCTTCCTGGTGAGGCAAAAGCGTTCTGATCTCACCGATACGATCCGCCGTGTAAGGAATACCGGTTATCTCCTTTTCCAGGAAATCCCTGTAACTTTCAGCGAACCTGCCCGCTATCACCACATCGGTCCTTTCATGGGGCTGCCCCGGCGTAAAAAGGCCGACCTGCTCTATAACATCCTCCTTAAGAGCTTCAGGCCCTTGTCCCGGGACACCGGGACCTTCCTCTTGCACGGCCGCTTTATTCCCGTTCCCGCCGAAATCCCCTTCTTGCTCAACCAGCAGGGGCGCGTAAACACTTACAGGGTTTTCCGCGTCTATTACCACGGGGTTGGACATATTCTTCTGCCGGCCGTATTCCTCATCCGGGGAATGGTCCGGCGTATCGGTCGTCAGGGCCTCTATCTCCCTGTATATATACTCCAGCATCTTCACATAATAAGAAAGCTTCGCGGAATCTTTAGGCGATATATTATATTTGTCCTTCTCCAGTTCCCTGGCCTTTTCCACATATTTCATCGCTATGTACTGGAGTTTCAGTACCGCCCTGGCCCTAGGGCTGAGACCCTCTTCCCAGAACACTATGTCCCTGGCTTCCGGACCCCTCTGGAAAAGTATTTCCGCTCCGGGAGCTCGCGGATTGAACCCCGCCAGCTTGATCTCGTCCTCGGGATAATCTATATATCTAAGCTGAAAGCCTCTGTCGATAAGCAATTGCCCCGGAAATTCGATCCCGGCTTCTTCAGACACTTCCCTGAGCTCCAGCTTACCGAGGTAATTTTCAGCGCCCCTGCCGGACAGATAGACTATCTCCCTGTCCCCTCCCATCATTTCCGGGGGGACCACGCTTTCCATGAGGTTCGCTATCGCTTCGACTTTGTGGCCGATATCATCACCTATACCGATAAGAGATGTCCTGATGAACATGGTTTCCAGGCCGAGCTTGACCGCCATGTATCTGGTTATAGCCTCGTCCAGGGCCACCAGGGAGTCCCACTCCCTTTTGTAAAGCTCTTCAAAGAAGGGCGCGTACCTCCAGAAATAAGGCTCGTGTTCGTACGCCTCGTTGATGATCCTCCAGTGCGACTTTTTCCATTCCTCTCTGTTATCTATCTTTTTACCCCTTATCAACTTGCTCCCGTCATGCACTACCGGGACCGTCAGCCAGCGGTCCTGGCCTTCACCGTCCACGAACGCCTGCCGGTTCTGCCAGTTTCCCCTTCTGAACTCGAAAAGGTCTGAAAGCGTAAAGACATCCGCGGCGGCTATTTTGTTCATTATTCCGAGATAGTAGTGATATCCCGGCTGGTGCCCGCTGACCACAAACTCTTCGGGCTCCCGGCCCTTCTTGTCCTTTTGCTTGACCCTTGCCCGTAATATATCCTGCCAGTAAACGATGTTGCACCCTGCCAGTCTGTCCGCCGCCTCTTCCGAGATGTTCTCCCGCGAGAACATCTCGAAGCTCAGTATGGAAGCACCTTCTTCGCTGCGCATCAGATCAAGGAGCTTGTCCGCGTCATCGTAATAGAACGCCATTACGAGTTCCCTGAACACTTTTTCCGATTTTTTCTTCTCGTTCACGAAATCCCTTTTTATGCCGGAGGGATCGACCGTTATCGAAAGTATCTTCAGACTATCGAACATCTCCCTGATATTATTGCCTTCTAGGGTGACCGGAAGGAAATCGAAATCGTTCGCTGTTTCCCGGGGGATCTTATCTCCGGAGAAATCGTCCCCTCTCCCGTTATCCTGTGTCTTCTCGTACATAATGTTGCCGTCGAGTATCCTGAGACGCATGATGTTATCGATCGGAGCGCTTTTTCTCGTTTCCGGAACATCCCGGTTTATCACAGCGGTCTCCCTGCTCCTCTTCTCGAGAAGTTCATCGTATACCAGCGACAAGATCCGCATCGAGTTATTCAGCTTATTCTGGGCTATCCTCTGTTTCTCTCTCAGGAATTCCTCACTCGTACCTATGCGGCTTCTCAAAAGAGTTTCGCCGAAGACATCCTCATCTGACATTTCCCCTTCAATGGCGTAAAGCATCTTAACAGCGGTATCAATATCCAACTGCATGATATGGCGGGGATATGAAGGGTTCCTTGACAGTTGGGATCCGTAATGGTCCGCGAACCGTCGGGCTTTTCTGTCTTCCTGCTCGTTAGTTAAAGGATTAAATATATTGGGAGTTATACCGTAAGAAAAGAAACCGTTACCTGATATGTTCGCGGCGTACAGATAAAGTTGTATTTTTACCGGAGGCTCTCCTTTCTTTTCCCTGTCTTCGTTATATTTTATTAATGCGGCTATTAGCACCTGCGCGGCATCCCTGTGGTGCTGATGGTACGACCCCCTCGGAAAGGGTATGATCATGACATCAGGAGTGAATTTCTGCATCTTTGAAACTATCTGGTTTATCTCTCTGGCGCCGATCTTCCTGAAATCGGAATGGTACGCTCTGAGCCTTCCCTTCTCGTCCTTATCGGCTTTGTCTTCATCGAGAGGAGACCTGAACTTCAGGTCGATATACTCTACGCCTATCGCTTTCGCGTATTCCTCGCCCTCTCTGAACCTTATATACCTCTTTGCCTGCTCCGGGTTCTTGGCGAAAGTTTCCGGGTCGTTATCCCTGGCGTAATCGTCGGTAACCCCCTGCGGATCGTTGAAGAGGGTCACCAGGGCTACTTTTTCTGCGTTACCTACTATGGAAGATTCGAGAGTATGCCCCAGTTGTATCAACGCGTCGTCCTGATGAGGCTCGAAGACCATGACCTTTTTGCCCTTGAACTCATCTGAAACCTCTTTCTCCCCTACGGTCATATTCCCCTCGGGATATAAGGTCACGACATGTTCACTGTCAATATAGTAATCTTCCAGTATCGGCACATCCCGCACCAATCCGTAAAAGTTCAATAGTGCCAGCGCCTTGCTTATCCTTTCGGAATTAGCTTCCCTGAGAACCTCAGCGTCCCTCACAGGGTCCTCCATACGGGCTATATTTTCGGCTATGAACCTGACGATCTGTTCTTCTTCTCTTGATCCGCGGTCCGACGGTCTTTCCCTGAGCTTTCTGTCACCCCCCAGGTCGCTGCGGGTGTTCTTTTCCTTTTCGATTATGTCTTCCAGGTAACATAGAAGATGATCAACTATCCTGTTGTATGTTACTTTCCTCGCGAGTTTTATGTCCCCGGCGATAAAAAGAAGATCTCTCGCCTTTTCTATGCTCATACCGTCTTCTTTTATAAGGCCGTTGGCCCTTTCCACCAGGGCGTTGAACTGCTCGTGAGAAAGGAACGCCCCTGATATTTTGGACCTTCCCGAGAATTTGACAAGCTCCCATATCAGTCCTATTATCTCGCGCACCTTATCCTCTCTGTCCAGTGACCTGAATACGGCAGCCATGTATGTCAGGCCCCTTATAAGCTGGGGCGGATATCTGTAAGGCCAGTTCTCGTCCCTTTTAAGGTGGGCCAGTATCCTGGAGGCCTGTTCTTCCAGCTCCAGCGCCGCTTTTCTCATTCTGGGGTCTATCGGAAGAACTGTCACGGGATACTCGACGAACCGGTCCCGTCTGCTGCTGTAGACCCTGGTCGTCGTGTGGGGATATTCCCCGCTTTTCACTTTGGGGCTGATCCCGGATCCCGGAAACCACTCAACGAACGGCGCAAGGCTCAGCTGGGCGCCCCTCTTTATCTGCTCTATAACAGTGTCAGAGGTCTCGGCGAATGTCTGCGGCGTTATTTCCGGGGGAAGCATGATTATGTTCATTAAAGGTATCATGTCGGCCTCTCTCACGCCTTTTATGGCGGCGACCCCCCGGTCTGACCTTACCTTTTTATCGATAGAAGGCTTTGCCAGCATCTCCGAAGAAAAACTCTCCACACCCATAGCGATAAGTATGAACCCGGCTTCTTTCATGGTCTCTAAAAGTTCCTCGTCCACCCTGTAATCCCCGGTATCCCTTCCGTCCGGGGTATACACCGGCGAGGCGATATTCTTGACCTTTGTCTGGCAATAAAGCTTCAATTCCGAGGGAATATCCCCCTTTTTCTTCGATTCGGATACGAGCCTGCAGAACTGAAGCACCCTCTCCCTTCCGGAACCGCGGTCAATGATAAAATCGTCGTCGTTGAAGAATATGCCTTCCGGGTTATGCAACCTTACGCTTTCCAGCACGAGTTGGTGCATATTTTCCGGAGAAAGACGGAATACCGGAACATATTTTTTCCCGGTCGCCGCGTTCAGAAAATTACAGGAAGAGCAAAATCCGCAGTTATTCCTGCAATGGCTTGAAGTAAAAAGCCGTATGGTCTTTATGGTAGCGCCCCGGGTGGCCATGTTCTCGGGGTCGAAATCCGCTTTATTGATATCCCAGTATTCTTTATAGGGGATGTTCTCGACGGGGGCATTAAAAAAAGTGAGCTCCTGAAAAGCATCCTGCTCCACCGGCAGGGCCGGGTTCATCTCTATACCTCCGGTAACTCTCCTCAGGGCCACGCCTTTTATACCCCTCAGGACCTCTTCGGGGTTCATAGGGGGGGCGTGCCTTTTCAGAATGTGTTTGAGCAGGTTCAGGGCCAGGTACATGGGCAGGTCCGAATGCCATTTCATGTTCAGCTTACCCTCGAACGAATCCATTCTTTGTATGATCCCTTCAAGGGCTTTTTCACCGTAACCCATCACTATCCCGTTCAAGGACGAATGTTTGAGCCATTCTTTATAATTATGCGTTGCTTCGGTCCCTCCTCCTATGAGAAGGGGCCATTCCATATCCTCGTCGAGCGATTCCGTTTTAAGGGCTTCTATCCACCTCATTTCGTCGCTCATGTTCACATGAGTAAGGCTGAAACCTATTATATCGAACTTGCCTTCCGAAACGATGGCCCGTGCCCGCTTAAGCGCGTCCTCCGGGTAAAGGTTCGGGTCAAAAACCTCGACATCCGCCAGACCTTTCTTTTCCAGATAGCTTTTCATCCGGTAAAGCCCGAAAGGCGGCGCGATAAAAACGCCTCCCTTTTTGTCGGCTTCTCTGAAGGAGGAACTGTTCAATGGAGAAGCTATTAAAAGCACCTTTTTCCTTGCCCTGTTTTCCCGGAATAAAAAATAAAAGAAATAATACGGCATAAGCACGGGGGTGAACAGGACCTTGAGTATCCTTATACAGCATCCCGATGTCGTCCAGAGCAGCTTCTTCACGCTAACGCGCTTTTTAGCCCATATCCTCTGGTATTTTCCCTCGCTCGACTTCTGGCCCTGATCGAATATTCTTATGTCCCTGGAGGACAGGCGGAAACGGCTTTCATTCAGCGCGGAACCCGGGATGCCTTTGCGGGAGGCCTTTACGCCCCTCTTTAGAGTGGAATAGTCCTTTACGCTGATATCGTGAGCTGCTATCTCGCCTATTTTTATCGAAACGGGCGTATTACAGCTTTCTCCCGCCTGTGACTGAAGAGCACCGTTCAGCTTTTCCCACATATGGTTGGCC
>WJMG01000046.1 GCA_014728075.1 Candidatus Omnitrophota bacterium
GGCGAGCGTACTGCATCTGGCGGGGGAGAACCTTTTCGCTGTTTGTATCGTTATCCTCTGGAGTTCCGCCGTTTTTTCCTCCGTGCTTGACAATATCCCTTTCGTTATAGTAATGATACCCATCGTAAAACATTTCGTGGAATATTTCGCGGGAAGCATGGGACTTGCCGATCCGCTACTAATAAGCGCACAGATCGCCCAGCCTCTCTGGTGGTCCCTGGCTCTCGGGGCATGCCTGGGAGGCAACGGTACTCTTGTCGGGGCTTCCGCCAACATCGTCATGTCGCGGATAAGCGAAAAGAACGGATATCCTATAAGTTTCATGAAGTTCTCAAAATACGGCGTTGTCTTCATGTTCCAGTCAATGGTATTATGTACGGTATACATATGGGTCAGGTATTTTCTTGCCCGGTGACCGTTTTTTTGAAAATGAAAATAAAAGGAGAAATTGTCCATGAAAAGAGGATGCATCAAGATCGGGCCGTTTATGGTGTTGGCTTTCCTGCTTGTCCTGTTCCTTTCTTCCGGAGCCGGAGCGCAGGAGGCGGGGACGGCTTCCGAAAACACTACCGCAGCTTCGTCTAACGGCGCGGAAGCGGTAAAAGAAGAATTGAAACAGCTGGAACAGGAAGAAGCCCAGACGAAAGAGGAGCTCGAGAAGACAGAGGAATCGATAGAAAAGGTGCAGGAAGAGGCCGCCCAGGTAGCGGAGGAGAAGCAGAAAGCGGAAGCCGAAGCCCTGCTCCTGGAACAGGAAGCCAAGCTTGCCAGGGAAAAAGCGGAAGCGCTCAAGGCCCAGGCCGAGGCCGAGGACGACAGAAGGGCCCTGGAGGAGGCGGAGAAGCTGGAGGCTGAGGCGGCCAGGCTCAAGGAAGAAGCGGATGTCTCGAAGCAGAAGCTCGAGATGATATCGGTACAGGAAAAACTCGCCCAGGAGAGGATCGCCGCCAACCAGGCAAAGATAGACGAACTTAAGGAAGCGATACAGGGTATCCGCAAAGAGAAGACAGCTAAGCGAAGTATACTGGAAAAGCTCGGCATAGCCGGAGGGAGCGTCCTTATAGGTCTTGTGCTTTTCTTCCTCATGAATTACGGGATAAACAGGGTAGAGAAGATGGTGGTCAAGACCGACGAGATAAGGGAGGACGAGTTCTCGCTCAGGATCAGGACCCTTACCAAGCTGTTCAGGTGGCTCGGCGGGATAGTAATAACCGGTATAGTCGTCTTCATGGTCCTTGAGACATTCGGGTTCAGCCTCGGGCCGCTTCTAGCCGGTGCCGGTATCATAGGTTTAGCCTTCGGTTTCGGGGGACAATACCTGATAAGGGATCTCATAAACGGGATATTTATACTTCTGGAAGGACAGTACAGGGTCAACGATGTCGTCAAGATAAACGACCTCGGAGGGCTGGTCGAGGATATAAACCTCAGGATAACCACGCTCAGGGACCTGGCGGGAAGGGTCATTATAATCCCTAACGGGGAGATAAAGATAGTGATAAATTTCACCAGGGGTTACGCGCAAGCGCTAATGGATATAGGTGTGGCCTACAAGGAGAATGTAGACAAGGTCATGGAAGTGATAAAAGAGGTCGGGGCCGGGATGAGGAAAGACCCGTATTTCGGCAGGCTGATACTGGACGATCTCGAGATGCTCGGTGTGGACGAATTCGCGGATTCCGCGGTCATGATAAAATTCCGCATAAAGACACGGCCCATAAAACAGTGGGAAGTCTCCAGGGAATTCAGAAGGCGCATCAAGAACAGGTTCGACGAGCTGGACATAGAGATCCCGTTCCCCCACAGGACGGTTTACTGGGGCACCGGATCGGACAACGACTGGTTCAAGGGTTCTATGAACGGTATGGCGGGGGCCAGGTAAGAGCGCAAGCGAACAGCGTACAGGGTGCAGCGTGTAGAGGATAGGATCTAGCCGTTTAGCCTTTGTTGGTTACAGGCGCGCGGGGCACCGCCTGCAAGTTGAGAGCTGTGAAAAAGGCACAGGTATAGGTAGAGGTAAAGAGAACCAGGGAACAGGAAAGCTGGTGATTGCTTCGTCGTCCCTTCGTTCCTCCGCGCAATGGCGCCTCTGTGCACGGCCCCGGGCGCTGGGGATGTTTCAGGCTGCGCCTGAAAGGAAAAATTCCAGGGGAAAAGAAAAGCAAGGGGCGAAGCGACGCGGGATCCCCAAGTTCCGGAAGCTATCTGGCCGTACCGAGCCGCGCGCACCGCGCCTTTAGCCTTTCGCCTGCCGCCCGCCGCAGCCCGGAACCATTTAGCCTTTGAATTTGATTTGCATGGCTTTTAGATGTACAATATACGGGTTACTTTTGATTGATCGCTTTATATTATAGCAGCCGGTGAAACGCCGGTGATCGTCCAGCCGCTACTTTATCAAGCTTTCTCTCAAAATCTTTCTTAAAGATCTTTTCTTTGTTGTTTTAAACCGGAAGGCATTTAGATGAGCAGTAAAATAGGGCCGCTGATCGCAGGCGGCCTGGAGATAAAAGTACCCATTATACAGGGAGGGATGGGGGTGCGGGTATCTACCGCTCCTCTGGCCGCCGCCGTCGCGGAATGCGGGGCGGCGGGGACCATCGCGAGCGTGGGCCTTCCTCCGGATACCCCGGAGAACAGGGCCGATGTTCCGAAGTCTTCCCGGGAACACCTGAAAAAGCAGATCAGGCAGGCTAGAAGCCTGACAGACGGTGTGATAGGCGTGAATATCATGGTCGCCCTCAGCAATTATGAGGATATGGTAAGGACCGCCGCTGGCGAAGGGGCCGATTTCATCATATCCGGTGCCGGCCTGCCCGTAAGCATGCCCGAATTCGCCGAAGGAAGCGAAACCCGGCTCATACCTCTTATAGCTTCCGCCAGGGGGCTGAAGGTCCTGCTGCGTACATGGGAAAGAAGGTATAAGCGCCTTCCGGACGCCGTGATAGTGGAAGGCCCGCTTTCCGGGGGCCACATAGCGGGATATAGTCTGGAGGAACTTAAGGACCCCGGGCATAAAATGAGAAAAGACAATGTCCTGGAAAAGGCTTTGCAAGATGTTATTGAACTGGTAGGGGAATACGGAAAGAGGTTCAATAAACATATCCCCGTGATAGCCGCCGGAGGTGTTTTCGACGGAAAGGACATGGCCCGGTTTTTCCGCCTCGGAGCCGAAGGGGTCCAGATAGGCACGCGCTTCGTGGCGACGGACGAATGTTCGGTCGCGGAGGAGTTCAAACAGCTTTACCTGGCCTCCGGGGAGAAGGACCTTGTTTTCGTGCAAAGCCCGGTAGGAATGCCGGCCCGGGTTATAAAAACAAAATTCCTTGAAGATGTTTTACGCGGGGAGAAAAAGGACTTTAACTGTAATTACAGGTGCCTCAGGACATGTGACCCGTCTACCGTCCAGTTCTGTATAGCCAAGGCGCTTATAGACGCCGCGGAGGGAGATATCGATAACGCGATAGTCCTCGCGGGGGCCAACATAGAAAGGGTTACCCGTATAATGCCGGTCAGGGAGCTTATAAGTGAAATAATGGCCGAAGCCGGGGAAGCCCTGCAGGCAACAGAGCAAAAGACCGATCGGACTTTCGGATAATGATTCGATGCTTCCTTAATGTTGAGCTTGTGATATAATAACACCATGAGTTCCCGTAAAAAAGCACAGCCTAAACTTGTGGTTGTTTCCAACAGGCTTCCTTTCAGCAAGGTCCACGACGATAAAGGCGAGTTCCGCTGGGAAAGGTCCACAGGAGGCCTTATAACCGCCATGGACCCCATCCTGAGGTCCACGGGGGGGATGTGGATCGGCTGGGACGGCCACACCGTAAGCAATATCCACGATTCGTACGCGCAGTTCGATATCGCGGACATCAATTCCGCGGAAAAACACGCCAAAGGCTCCTACGGGATAGCGGTCGTACCT
Organism: Candidatus Omnitrophota bacterium; assembly: GCA_014728075.1. GTDB lineage: Bacteria > Omnitrophota > Gorgyraeia > Tantalellales > Tantalellaceae > WJMG01. Next base: position 3,923 of record WJMG01000046.1, read on the forward strand.
TTGACCTCGAAAGAATACAGGGAATATTACATAAAGTTCTCGAACGGGGTCCTGTGGGCCCTTTTCCATTATTTCTTCGAAAAAAGCTCGATAGACATCAAAGCCTGGAAAGTCTACGAGACCGTGAACAAGCGGTTCGCTCATTACATAAACGATGTCACTTCCGAGGACGATATCGTCTGGGTCCAGGATTTTCACCTTTTCATGGTGCCGTATTTTTTAAGAAAAATGCGGCCGGAGTCCAGGATACATTTCTTTTTGCATACGCCTTTTCCCCACATAGATATCTTTTCCATTCTCCCCTGGCAGAGAATAATACTCGAGTCGCTGCTGTGCTGTAATTCCATAGGCTTCCATCACAAGCAGTACCTCAGGAATTTCAGGGGGGCAGTGGAGGCCTACCGGAGGGAAAAAAGATCCTCCGGCGAGAGCTCGGTTGAGGAATCCGTCGTCACCAATATATACGCGAACCCCATCAGCGTTGATTTCGAACTTCTGGACAGGACATCCCGCCTGGAGCGGGTCAGGAAAAGGGCCGGCGAGATCAAGGAAAAAGCCGGATGCTCCAAGGTCATACTGGGCGTGGACCGGATAGATTATTCCAAGGGGATAAAAGAAAGGCTGCTGGCCCTGGAACTGATGCTGGAGGAGGAGCCCGGCCTCAGAGAAAAGTTCTTTTACTATCAGCTGGTCGTGCCGAGCCGCGAGGAGCTTGACGCTTACTCGGGCCTCAAGAAGGAGATCGACGAGATCATCGGCAGGATAAACGGCAGGTTCTCCACCGGGTTATGGACCCCGGTGCATTATAATTACGGTAAACTTCCTTTCAAGGAACTGGTCTCTTTTTACCTCGCCGCCGACATAGCGCTTGTCACTCCTCTCAGGGACGGGATGAACCTGGTCTGCAAGGAATTCGTAGCCGCGCATTCCGACGAAGACGGGGTGCTGGTGCTTTCCAAGTTCGCGGGGGCGATCGCGGAGATAAAGAACTGCATAGCGGTCAACCCTTATAATATCGAGGACATAGCGTCGGCCCTCAAGTGGTCGATGAACATGCACGCCCCGGAGCGCAGGAAAAGAATGCGCAAGATGCGGAAAAAAATAAAACACAACAACATAAACACCTGGCTGGACCGGTGCATGGAATACATGCATGACCGGGAAGACGGCATGCCGGCCTGACAGCCGTCGAGTTCTCTGTTCCCTCAGTTTTCTGACCAACTGTCACGCGATACTCTGGATGTATTATTTGGGACTTTGGCTAAAATGTGTTATTATTATTAATATTAATTAGGCCGGAAAGGCCATCTATCGTTTTAATCCCATTATAATAAGGAGAGAAGATGAGCGACTTTGCTTTCGAAGCCATAATATTCGATATGGACGGGGTCATAACCAAGACCGCTCTGGTGCACGCGCGCGCCTGGAAGAAAACCTTTGACGAATATCTTCAGAAACGCGAAAAGGAACACGGAGAGCCTTTCAGGGAATTCACCCACGACGACGATTACCTGCCTTTTGTTGACGGAAAACCCCGGTATAAAGGGGTCCAGAGCTTTCTTGAGTCCAGAGGTATAGAGCTTCCCTTCGGGTCTCCCGCGGATACCGGCGAAAAAGAGACCGTATGCGGGCTCGGCAACAGGAAGAACGAGCTTTTCAGGGAAGTGCTGGAAGAGGACGGTGTCGAGAGGTACGAGCCGATGATAAAGTTCATAGAGGAGGTGAAGAGCCGCGGGGTAAAGGTCGGGGTAGCCTCTTCCTCGAAGAACTGTGAGCTTATACTCGAGAAAGCGGAGGCGATCGACCTTTTCGAGACAAGGGTTGACGGCGTGGTCTCGGAGGACCTCGGCCTCGAAGGAAAACCCGAACCCGACATATTCGTGACCGCCACGAGGAACCTGGGCGCGGACCCGGCGCGGACCATAGTGGTGGAGGACGCGACTTCCGGAGTGGCCGCCGGAAGGAACGGAGGTTTCGGGCTGGTGCTGGGCCTGGCCAGGAAGGATAATGTGGACGCTCTACTGGCAAACGGGGCCGATATAGTGATGAAAGACCTTTCCTATATGAAGATAGACTGGCTTGAAAGGTGGTTCCAGAGGAAGCCCCAGCATCTTCTTTCCCGATGGGACGAGATAGACAGGCTTACCAAAGTGCAGCTCTGGGAGTTCAGGGACGATGTTCCCATTTATCTTAACCCGTATTACCTCAGGCCGGGAAGGGATATGTTCGAAAAAGAAAAGACCGTATTCTTTCTTGATTACGACGGGACGCTTACCCCTATAGTGGACAGGCCCGAAGACGCGGTCATATCCGGCCGCATGAAGGATACCGTGGAGAGGCTCGCGAAGAAGTTCCGGGTATCGATCGTTAGCGGCCGGTTCAGGGAGGATGTCGAGAAGCTTCTGGGCATAAAAGACCTCCTCTATGCCTGCAGCCACGGTTTTGACATCAGGGGAGAGGGGCTTACGATGATGCATCCCAAGGCCAAGGAGGTCATACCCGTGGTGGACAACGCGATAGACAGGCTGGAGAAGAAGCTGGGGCACATCGAAGGAGTGCTCATCGAGAAGAAGAAGTTCAGCGTAGCGGTCCACTACCGTCTTGTCGATGAAGACAAATACCTTGACGAGATAAAAAAGGAAGTTGAGGCTATAAAAGATGAGAACGACGAGCTGCGCCTCATGAGCGGGAAAAAGGTCTTCGAGCTCTTGCCCAATATCGAATGGGACAAGGGAAAAGCCATAAGATGGATACTGGAGGCCATAAAGCTGGACTGGAAAGACGCCAATATTATCTATATAGGGGACGATGTGACCGACGAATTCGCTTTCAGGATGATAAGGACAAGAGGCACCGGGATAATAGTATCCGACGAGGAGCATGTATCCGCGGCGGATTTCCGCCTTAAAGACCCGGAGGAAGTGAGGGAGTTTTTTGAGCAGGCGATCAAAGACATCTAACGGCTCAAAGGAGCTGAAGCCGTCCGAATGGACCCTTGAATACAAGGGTTTTGAGCCCTCGGAAGAGAGCTTGAGAGAAGCCCTCTGCACTCTTTCGAACGGCTATTTCGGCACCAGGGGAGCGGCCAACGAGGCCTCGGCGTCCAGGATAAGCTATCCGGGCACTTACATCGCCGGGGTCTACAACAAACTGGCCACCGAAATAGCCGGCAGGAAGATATACAACGAGGATCTCGTGAACTGCCCGAACTGGCTGCCCGTGACCTTCAGGCTGGCCGGCGGCGAATGGATCTCCCTTGAGGACAGCGAAGTGCTTTCAAATACCAAACGCCTTGATTTTCGCAGAGGCATCCTTTTCCGTGAGATAGTCTTTTCCGATAACAAGGGAAGAAAGGTTAGGGTGCTGTCCGAGAGGATCGTACACATGGAATATCCTCATATCGGGGCCATAAGCTATGAGATCCGCCCCGAGGATTACGAAGGGAACCTGTACATACGGTCCTCGCTTGACGGGACGGTAGAGAACACCGGCGTAGCCAGATACCGTAAGCTGAGGTCCAGACATTTGAAAGCGGACGGACAGGGATTTACCCGCGACGGTATAGCGTGGCTTTCGGTCGTGACCTCGCGGTCCGATGTCACCATAGCCCAGGCTTCTAAGACCGTTCTTTACAGTAACGGAAAGAAGTTCTCCCCGGAACAGACGAAGTTCAGGAAAAAAAAGAAAATGGTCCGGCGCGATATAAAGATAAAAGCTTCCAGGGGGGATTCCTTCAGGATAGAGAAGACGGTAGCCATATACACTTCCAGGGACCGGGGGGTAAAGGACCCGGCCGCCGAGGCGAAAAAAAGCGTCAGGAAGGCTCCGTCCTTTGCCGTGCTCAAGAGAAAACAGGTCAAGGCCTGGGAAGATATCTGGAAGACCTGCGGGTTCAATGTTGATGACGGCAACGATGTACAGAAGATAATAAATTTCCATACTTTCCATCTCCTTCAGACGGCGACCCGGCATAACAGGAAAATAGACGCCGCCCTCCCGGCCAGGGGGCTTCACGGGGAATCCTACCGGGGGCACATTTTCTGGGACGAACTGTTCGTGATGCCTCTTTACGATTACCAGATGCCCGTCGTGTCCCGGGCGCTTCTGAAATACAGGTTTGAGCGTATCGGTAAAGCCAGGGAATACGCGGATGAGGAAGGCTACAGAGGCGCCATGTTCCCCTGGCAGAGCGGTTCCACCGGGGAGGAAGAGACACAGGTGCTGCATCTTAATCCGATGTCCGGTAAGTGGGGCCCCGATTACAGCAGGAACCAGCGGCACATTTCTTTCGCGATAGCGTATAATGTGTGGAAATACTGGGAAAGGACCGGAGATAAGGCTTTCATGGACAGATACGGCTCCGAGATATTCCTGTCGATAGCCGAATTCTGTTCAAGCCTGGCCGAATTCTCGGAAAAGGACGGGAGGTTCCATACTCACGGGTTGATGGGGCCCGACGAATTCCACGAAAAAATGCCTTTTTCTGACGAAGCCGGTTATACCGACAACGCTTATTCCAACGCTTTCATAGTGTGGATATTGCTAAAGGCCGAAGAGCTCCTCAATTCAATGTCTCCCTATAAACGCAGAAGGCTGATGGAAAAGTGCGGGCTGAAGGAAAGCTCGCCGGAGCTTTGGAAAGAGATAACCCGCGCCATGAACCTGATTATCCGTGAAGACGGTATAATCGCTCAGTTCGAGGGATATTTCAAACTGAAAGAGCTCAACTGGAAATATTACAGTAACAAATACGGGGATATACACAGGATGGACCGCATACTTAAAGCGGAAGGTAAGAGCCCGAACGCCTATAAGGTGGCCAAGCAGGCTGATGTTCTCATGCTTTTCTATGTCTTTTCGCTGAGAGAGGTGCGTTACATTTTCAGGTCCATGGGATATGATTTCCGCCCCGGAATGCTCCGGAAGAATTACGATTATTACATAAAGCGGACCAGCCACGGCTCAACGCTTAGCAAGGTAGTCCATTGCTACCTTGCGCATGTCATGGGCAGGAAGAAAGAAGCCTGGAGATGGTATCTGGATGTCCTGGACTCGGACATCAACGATGTGCAGGGAGGGACTACCCCGGAAGGCATACATACGGGCGTAATGGGAGGTTCGCTTGACATTATCATGAGAGGGTTCGCGGGTATAGACGACGGCGACGGTAAGCTCAGGATAGCGCCAAAGCCGCCTTCCCGGATAAGTAAGATCGATTTTACTATGAATTACAGGGAAAAAGAGATTTCCGTGTCCATAAAGGAAAAGTCTTTCTTTATGGAACTGAAGAAAAGCGGAGGCGGAAAAGAGCCGTTCGTAATAGAGGTTTACGGGAAAAAGAAAGAGCTTGTCCCGGGAAAACAGTACAGGTTCTCCCTGAAAAAAGGGGGATAAGGAGGTAAAAATGGCTAGGAAAAAGATTCTGGTCGTGGACGGCGATATCAACCAGGGAGAACAGCTGGCCCATAAGTTCCAGGAAAAGGATTTTCAGGCGCGTTCCGTTCCCAGCGGGGAGGAAGCCGTAAAGATACTGCGGGACGAATGGATGGACCTTATTATACTCGCTATAAAACTGCAGGGGGAGATAGACGGCTTCCAGCTGCTTAAGACCATAAAAAAGGACGAAAAGCTTTCGGAGATACCGATAGTTATAGAGTCCGACAAGCCGGGGGTCAAGGATGTGTTCAAGGATATAGGGGCCGTGGATTTTTTCGTAAAACCCTGTCCGGCCTCCGATCTTATAAAAAAAGTCGAGGAGATATTATCATAGGAAAATACCGCCGCGCCTCATGCGCACGGTGTCCGGGGAGGTAATTATGAGGGAAAAGAAAGACCGCGTGAAAGACCTCAGCAAAATGCTGAAATCCGTAAAGGCGTCCGACATCATGACAAAAGATGTGATCGTGACGAAAAAAAGCGCCACGCTGTCGGAAATAGCCGAAATAATGATAGAGAAAAGAATAAGCGGACTTCCGGTGATGAGCTCTTCGGGGAAGGTCCTGGGGATAATCACCGAGAACGATCTTTTCATGGTAATGGATATGGTGCGCTCCGGAGATATTCCCCACTCCGGCAGGAACGCCAAAAAAGGTCCTACCGTTGATTTTGCCATGTCGACCAAGGTCCATAAGATAAAGACCAATACCAACCTTGAGGATATCATTGTCCTGATGAAGTACAAGAACGCCCATACTCTGCCGGTGATGAAAGGCAAAAAGATGGCCGGGGTTATCGGCAGGCGCGATGTTTTCAAGAAATTCTACTCTATCGTCAAGAAACTTCACCTGTAAACAAAGGAGCGGGCTCACTTTCTCTTTGCGGCGCGGGACCGGAACATTCTCGCGCCGCAATAGCGCAGGCGAAGAGAGCGGTTTTTTTGGTGAAAAATTTCACAAAAATCACCAAAATCACCGTTATGTTTAAATTTTTTCCTTATATGGATTTACATTAAAAAGCCTTGATCTGATAAAAAAATATGGAAAATAATACTTGACAGAAGATGGATAAGGGTGTATATTAGTGAAAAAATTCACCAATGGCACTTTTAGGGGGGTCTCAAGGATAATTATGGATCTTTCGAATAACACCATAGAAAGGCTTTGCAGGATATTCGGGCATCTGGGAGCCATCGAAAAGACCGGGGTCGAATTCGTTTCTTCGGCTGAGCTCGCCGGCGCTTTAGGGGCTACTTCGTATACAGTAAGAAAAGACCTCAGCCTTTTGGGAATAACCGGGTTTACCAGAAAAGGGTATGAGGTCAGTTCGCTTAAAAAAGAGCTCGGGTCAAAACTTCGGCTTGCCGGTAGAAGAAAAGCCTGTATCGTTGGCCTGGGCCGGTTGGGTTCCGCGCTTCTCGACTACGAAAAATTCCAGGAGGACGGCTTTGAGATAGTGGCCGGTTTTGACAGAAGCGTAAATAAGCTTGAAAGGATACGGACGCACATAGAGGTTTACCCGGTAGGCTCGATGAAAGATGTAATAAAGGAAAAAGGGATAGAGATGGGAATAATAACCGTACCGGGCGAACATGCCCAGGAAGTTGCCGATAGACTGACGGGATGCGGAGTAAGAGGCATACTGAATTTTTCTCCGGTAGAGGTAAGTGTTCCGGATAAGGTGGTAAGCGTCAACATGGACTTTACCAACGCCCTGAGGTTCATAGCGGCGAAGCTCGGAGGATAACAGGCCTGAACAGGTCCATGGTCATCAGGCAGACGACAACTCGCGATATCGCGGTCCGCGATCCGCGGCAGAAAAAAGGAGGACACAATGGCTAGAGTTTATAATTTCAGCGCGGGCCCGGCTATGCTGCCCGAGGAGGTCTTAAAGAAGGCCGCCGACGAACTCGTTGATTACAGGGGGGCGGGTATGAGCGTAATGGAGATGTCTCACAGGGGCAAAGAGTTCAAGGGCATAATAGAGGCGGCCGAGGCGGACCTGAGGGAGATAATGGACATCCCCGGGAACTACAAGGTGCTTTTTCTGCAGGGAGGCGCTTCACTGCAGTTCGCTATGGTACCTCTCAACCTCATGAAGAACAAGAAAGCGGACTATGTCCATACCGGTCAGTGGACCAAAAAGGCCATAGCCGAAGCTAAGAAGCTGGGAGATGTCAATATAGTGGCCTCGAGCGAGGACGAGACCTTTACTTATATCCCGGAACTCGATCCCCGCAAGTTCAGCAAAGACGCGGATTACTTTTACATCTGCACCAACAACACCATATACGGGACAAGGTACGCCGAGCTTCCCGAAACGGGCGAAGTGCCCCTGGTCGCGGATATGTCGTCCAACATCCTTTCGGAACGGACGGATGTTTCGAAGTTCGGCATCATCTTCGCCGGAGCGCAGAAGAACATAGGTCCCGCTGGGGTTACCATAGTCATTATCAGGGAAGACCTGATCGGCAACGCGCCGGAAGAACTGCCGACCCTGCTTAACTACAAGACCCACTCGGAGGCCTTTTCCATGTTCAATACCCCGCCCACTTATTCCATCTATATGGCAGGCCTGGTGTTCCGGTGGATAAAAGAGCGGGGAGGGATAAAGGCCATTGAGGAAAAGAACCTGAAGAAAGCTTCCATGCTTTACGACCATATTGACGGATCAGACCTTTTCAAGAGCCCGGTCAGGAAAGAGGACAGGTCGATAATGAATGTTCCTTTCGTTACCGGGGACGCGGAGATGGACGCTAAATTCATAGCCGGGGCTTCCGAGCGGGGCTTGAAAACACTTAAAGGCCACAGAACGGTAGGCGGAATGAGGGCGAGTATTTACAACGCTATGCCGGTCGAAGGCGTAGAGGCCCTGGTCAAGTTCATGGAAGAATTCGAGAAAAACAACGCCTGAGGGCACCGGAATAAAGGAGGTAATTATGAGGAAGATACTTAAACTCAACAAAATAGCCAAAGAGGGACTTGATATATTCCCGCTGGATGAGTACGAGATAGGCACCGAGATCGCGAATCCCGAGGCGATAATCCTGAGAAGTTTCAAGATGCACGACATGGAGATACCGGGAACGCTGCTTGCCGTGGGACGGGCCGGGAGCGGAGTGAACAACATCCCCATAGAAAAATGCTCCGAAAGGGGAATAGTGGTCTTTAATACCCCGGGAGCCAACGCCAACGCCGTTAAGGAACTGGCCATAGCGGGGCTTCTCCTGGCTTCGCGGGATATCGCGAAAGGGATAGCTTACGCCGAATCCCTGAAGGGAAAAGGAGAGGAAGTACCCGGTCTTGTCGAGGCGAACAAAAAGACTTTTGCCGGACAGGAGATAATGGGTAAGACCCTGGGGGTCATAGGCCTCGGCAAGATAGGGGTCATGGTAGCGAACAGCGCCATGGAACTCGGAATGGAGGTCGTCGGTTACGACCCCTTCATTTCCGTGGAAGCCGCATGGGGGCTTTCCAGGGCCGTCAGAAGGGCGGAAGGTTTCGATTCCCTTCTTTCCAGGGCCGATTACATAACGATACATACTCCGCTCATCGACGAGACCAGGGGAATGATCAACAAGGAAAAGTTCGGGCTTATGAAGAAAGGCGTGAGGATATTGAACCTTTCCAGGGGCGGAATAGTGAACAACGACCATCTGAAAAAAGCCATAGAAGAAGGTGTGGTCGAGCGTTATGTGACCGACTTCCCGGACGATGAGGTCCTGAACATGGATAAGACCATAGCCATACCCCATCTCGGGGCTTCGACCGCGGAAGCGGAAGGCAACTGCGCGCGTATGGCCGCGAAACAGCTCAAGGATTTTCTGGAAAAAGGCAATATCAAGAACTCGGTCAACTACCCGGATTGTAAACTCGAGCAGAATTCCGATTACCGGCTTCTGGTCATGAACAGGAATATCCCTAACATGGTAGGCCAGATCTCCGCCATACTCGCAAAAAGCGACATAAATATAGTCGAGATGCTCAACAAGAGCAAGAAGGATTACGCTTATACCATAATAGATGTGGAACAGGAGCCGAAAGAAGCCCTGGTAGAGGAAATATGCGGCATCGAGGGAGTTGTCAAGGTAAGGTCCCTCAAACTGGCTAAATAAGAAGAAAAAGAGACATCCGCTCAAGAAGAAGGGGGGCGGCCTGCCGTCCCCCCTTCTTCTTATGTAATACTTTATTCCGGCGTGTACAACTACCCTTCACCTGGTGTATAATAAATAACGGACCGTTAACCGTTATCCCACCGAACCCACCGGGGAGACATATGTCAAAACTTATAAAGAGAGTTTCCCGAATGGCCGGAGCGGCCCCCGGCACTTTGATCCATATCGGCAAGGAAAGGCACGAAGAGGTCAGGATAACCCTGATCCGCTACGACGAGGCTTCGTCGGGAACTGAAGCGATAAAGGATCCCGCCGACCTCATACCTGAAGACGCCAATGGTAAAGTTTCCTGGATAAATGTCAACGGGGTGCACGATGTGTCCGTTGTCGAAAAGATAGGGGAGGTTTTCGGCATACACCCACTTGTTCTCGAGGATATCCTCAATACATCCCAGCGCCCGAAAACGGAAGAGTTCGAGGGCTATATGTTCACCGTACTTAAGATGATCTATTACGATCCCGGGAGCGAGCAGACCATAATAGAGCAGGTGAGCCTGATACTGGGAAAAAACTATGTTATCTCTTTCCAGGAGCAGGAAGGCGATGTTTTCGATCCGCTGAGAAAAAGGATACGGGACGGGGTGGGCCGTGTAAGGAAAAAAGGCCCGGATTACCTGGCTTACTGCCTTATGGACTCGGTGGTCGATAATTATTTTTCCGTACTGGAGAAATTCGCCGAGGACCTTGAGGTGATAGAGGAAGAGCTGGCGTCCTCTCCCGGCGAAAAGACCCTGATGAAGATCCATAAACTTAAAAGGGACGCGGTGCTTATACGCAAGGCCGTATGGCCCCTGAGGGAGATCATAAGCGTTTTTCAGAAAGAAGGGGCGGTGCTGATAGAAACAAAAAATAATGTTTTTTTCAGGGATGTGTACGACCATACCATACAGGTCATAGATACGGTGGAAGCCCTGCGCGACATGGTCTCGGGGCTGCTGGACATATATCTTTCCAGCGTAAGCAATAAGATGAACGAGGTGATGAAAGTACTTACGGTGTTCGCCTCGATATTCATCCCCCTTACCTTTATCGCGGGTATATACGGCATGAATTTCAAGTACATGCCCGAGCTTGAATGGCACTGGGGTTATTTCGGTGTGCTGGGATTCATGGCGGCGGTGGGTATTTCGATGCTGATATTTTTCAAACGCAGGAACTGGCTTTGAGCCGTGGGCGGGGGATCCGCGGTCACGGCCGAAGCGGCGTAGTTAAAAGTCAGGGAGGTTGGATATGAGCGCTCAAGGACCGTCTCGCCACCAGCTCAGTGTTTTCGTGCTGGCGATGATGAATGTTGCCATTATCATGAACCTGAGAGGGCTTCCGATGATGGCCAAGGAAGGATTGCCCATGATATTCTTCCTTCTTTTCTCGACCTTTATATTTCTTCTGCCTACTTCCCTCGTTTCCGCGGAACTCGCCACCGGATGGCCCGGGGGAGGCGGGGTCTACACCTGGGTCAAGGAAGCTTTCGGCGGACGGTTCGGTTTCATGGCCATCTGGATCCAGTGGATACAGAACCTTATCTGGTACCCTACCATACTGGCTTTCGCGGCGGGGGCTTTATCCTTCCTGTTCCTGGACCCGGCTCTCGCCAACAGCAAGGTTTTTAATGTATGCGTGATACTAGCTATATACTGGGGGGCTACGCTGATGAACTTCAAGGGGATGAAGACATCGGGCTGGCTAACGACAGCCGGAGTGATAGGGGGGACCATACTTCCTGCCGTACTGATAATAATCCTGGGCCTCCTGTGGTGGGGCAAGGGCAATCCCCTCGAATTCATGAAGTCATCGCACGGCATCTTCCCGGACTTCAGTAATTTTGATAATATTTCCTTCCTGGCGGGTGTCGTTCTGCTTTTTGCCGGAATGGAGGTTTCCGCCGTACACGCCCTCGAGGTGAAAGACCCCAAGAAAAATTATCCCCGCGCGATCTTCCTGGCCGCCGGGATAATAATCGCGATATTTACCCTGAGCTCTCTTTCAATCGCCGCCGTGATACCTGAGGAGAAGATCAATCTTACCATAGGCCTTATGCAGGGGTTCAAGGACCTGCTCAGCCTTTACGGGATAGACTGGCTTCTCCCGGTCATAGGGGCCTTGATAGCTTTCGGGGCCATAGGCGCGGTCACGGCCTGGATAGTAGGGCCCAGTAAAGGGCTTCTCGCTACGGCAAAAGAAGGGGACCTGCCGCCTTTCCTCGCGCGGACCAACGACAACGGTATGCCTACCCATATACTCATCGTCCAGGGAATGATCGTTACGGCGGTCACGCTGGTTTACCTTTTGATGCCTAATGTCTCAAGCGCTTTTTTTCTGCTGACGGCGCTTACGGCCATTCTCTATCTTATAATGTACATAATGCTTTTCATCACGGCGATAAGGCTCAGGTACCTGTGTCCGGAAGTTCACAGGACCTACAAGGTCCCTGGAGGGAATGCCGGCATGTGGATAGTCTCCGGCGTGGGTATACTCGGGGCGATTTTCGCCATAACGGTAGGATTTTTCCCGCCCGCTCAGCTGACTGTAGGAAGCCCGGCTTTTTATGTGCTGTTCCTGACCGCCGGAACCGTGCTCTTCGCTGGAGCCCCGCTTCTGATACATCTTTTTAAACGCCCCGATTGGGCCGTGTCCCGGGAGGAGGAAACGAGATGATATCGAAAAAAGTAAAACTTAACAAGTTAAAGGATGAGGACAGGGTAATTAACCCGACTTACGCTTCGAGAGAGCTTAACGATGTCGTGCCCAAATACGAGATGCCTGAAGGAGAGATGCTCCCGAGGACCGCGTATAACCTGGTACACGACGAGCTTATGCTTGACGGGAATTCCAGATTGAACCTCGCGACATTCGTGACGACCTGGATGGAGCCGGAAGCGCGGCAGCTCATGTCCGAGACTTTCGACAAGAACATGATAGATAAGGACGAATACCCCCAGACGGCAGAACTGGAGATGAGGTGCGTTAACATGCTTTCCCGGCTTTACAACGCGCCCGAGGAAGAGAACGGCTGCGGTTGTTCCACCACGGGTTCTTCGGAAGCCGCCATGCTCGGAGGCATGGCCCTTAAATGGAAGTGGCGGGAAAGGATGAAAGCGAAAGGCAAGCCGGCCGATAAACCCAACATGGTGCTGGGTATAGATGTGCAGATCTGCTGGGAAAAATTCTGCAGGTACTGGGAGATAGAGCCCAGGTACATACCCATGGAAAAAGGCAGGTATGTGGTTAGCGCGGAGGAGGTGCTGAAAAGGGTCGACGAGAACACTATAGGCGTTGTCGCCATCATGGGGACCACCTTTACGGGCCAGTACGAGCCGGTGAAGGAGCTTAATGACGCCCTTGACAAACTTAACGGGGAAACCGGCTGGGATGTTCCTATACATGTCGACGCGGCGAGCGGGGGGTTCATAGCGCCCTTCATACAGCCCGATATCGAATGGGATTTCAGGCTAAAGTGGGTGAAATCCATAAATGTTTCAGGCCATAAGTACGGCCTTGTTTATCCGGGTGTGGGATGGGCCATATGGCGCGACTGGGAAGAGCTTCCGGAAGATCTGATCTTCAGGGTCAATTACCTCGGAGGGGACATGCCGACTTTCGCGCTTAACTTCTCGAGGCCCGGGAACCAGATAGTGGCCCAATACTATAATTTCCTGAGGCTGGGCAAGGAAGGCTACCGCAGGATAATGAGTTCGCTTCACGATACCGCTCTTTACCTTTCGGAGAAAATAGCGGAACTCGGCCCGTTCGAGATCGTGAGCGACGGTTCGGATATCCCGGTCCTGACCTTCAAGCTCAAGAAAGAGGATAACTATACCGTTTTCGACATTTCCGAAATGATAAGGGACAGGGGCTGGCTTGTCCCTGCCTATACGATGCCCGAGGATATACAGGACCTGGCGGTATTGCGGGTCGTGGTCAAGGAAGGCTTCAGCCGGGACATGGCCGACCTTCTGATAGCGGACCTTAAAAGAGTAATAGACCATTTCGAGGACCAGCCCGGCCATAAGCCGAAAAAACCGGAAAAGAAGGGAAAATACCGTAAACACTGCTGATAGCAGCAGCGGTATTTCCGTTGCCCCCGCCGGAAGGAAGCGGGGGATACAGGTCAGCTTATGGTTTCGGAGGCTTTCCTGTTGCGCAGAAGGTAAAGGGAGACATTTTCGTTGAGGCTTATGGCTTCCTTTACGGCTTCCGTGTTCTTTTCGGACCTTATTAGGCTTTTCCAGGAATATACATGCCTTTCCTCATGGAAGTCGGACCCGGCCAGGTAATTGAATTTTTTTAATCCCACGACATTGAAAAGGTCGTCCCTGTTGGCTACTTCCCACGCGTCAAAGGCCGCCGCGTACTTTTCGTGGTTATCCCAGAGATGCATGAAAGGCATCTCTTCTTCCGAATCCTTTCGGTGGGGATGGCACGCCACCGCTATTCCGGACTGCGCGTGTATCTCGTCTATGATGTTAAGGACGGAATCGTTGGGGTCAATATATTCCTTTATGTCCAGGGCCAGCAGGTGAAAAAGGTCGTGATTGTTGGTTATCTCCACGCCGGGGATCACCAGCATGCGGTACTCTTTCCATGCTTTTTTCGCGGCCGTCCATATATCGTGCATGTACTCTTCGAATTGTTCTTTTTTTATGGTGCAGGGCCGCTCTCCGTTGTCTTCCCATAGCTTTACGGTGTGCCTGTCGTAAACATGGTCGGTTATGCTTATGACATCGAAATTGTTATTGCCGTAAAGGTCGATTATCTCATCGAGGCCCATTTTGCCGTCGCTTTTATCGGTGTGTATATGGAAGTCGCATAACAGCCACCGGGGTTCGGGGTCGTTAACCATTTACGCCTCCTTTTTTTCTGTTGGGATTTTTTGCCGCCCGCGTAATACATTTTACCAGCAAATCCGGAAAAAGAATGTTAAATTTTGGAAAATAATATTACCGGAGACTCCTGTAAGCGTAACCGTGTTTTCGGGGATCCGCGGAAATACGGGGCGCGGAGCTTTTCTTGATTTAAAAGCTTTTGGTTTTGTGCTATCATGCTACTATTCCGTAAAGTAATTGGAGTTTTCCGTTCCCGGCCGGGTTTTCCGGCCCTTTGACACGATAGTTATCGCTTTTAAGAACCAAAGGATGGCAGATATGAAGATCCATTTAGCTGGATTTAATGTGGATACCGGTGTTTTAAGGGAAATGGAAGCTTTTTCGGGCAAAAGGGAGGACCTGACCCCGGAGGTGCTTTCCGCGGCTTACGCCAGGATAAGCCGGGACCCTCGGCCTATAAGCGAGATCAGAAGGGACGCCAGGGCGGAGGTGGAGAGGACCAGAAGGTCCAATTCCACGATAATCTTCAAAATGGGGCATCATTCCGTTGCCGAACACGCCGTCTTCAACATCGATATAATAGGAGCCTCGAGGCTCGCCATGGAGGAAATAGAGAAGTTCAGGCTTTGTTCCTATACGGAAAAATCACAGCGGTACATAACCCTGGATAAGGATTTCGTGGTGCCGGAGGAGATAAAGGGTACCCCCCTGGAGAAAGAGTACACCGCGATGATACATTCCCAGAACGAGGCGTATTTCACTCTTTATGGGTCTCTCAAAGAGCATGTTTTCAGGAAAAACCCCGAACTGGCCTCGGATCCCCGGAAACATAACCTTCTCGAGGGATGGGCAAAGGAAGACGCGAGATATGTTACTGCGCTTGCTACAGAAGCACAGGTCGGACAGACGATAAACGCCCGCAGCCTGGAGCTCCTTTTGAGGCGTTTCGCTTCACATCCCCTTGAAGAGGTGAAAACTATAGGAAGAGAAATATACTCGCAGGTCTCGGAAGTCGCTCCCTCCATAGTGATCTTCAGCGAGGCCAACGACAGGGACCTTAAGACCTATCCGGAATTAAAGGAAAAAGTTTCGGGTTTTCTCGGCGGTTACGGTGAAAAGGCCAGGGACCGGGGAGAGGTAAGCCTGGCGGACCATACGCGGGATGGCGATGACGCTGTCGCCGCGGCGCTGGTCCACACCTCGTCAAGCCTGCCTTACGGGGACTGCCTTGAGGTGGTGAGAGGCATGAAAGAAGACGAGAAGAGGCAACTTTTCAAGTCTTCCTGGCGCAACCTCCAGTTTTACGATACCATGCTCAGGGAATTCGAGTACGCCAGCCTCACTTACGATATAGTGCTTTCCGCGGCCTGTTTCGGACAGCTGAAAAGGCACAGGATGTCCACGATCACTTCCCAGGGGTACGACCCGTCCCTGGGGCTGACGGTGCCGGAAAATATAAGGGAAATAGGAAAGGAAGAATATTTCAGGGAAATAGCCGGCCGTTCGGCCGAGGTCTACGATAAGATCAAAAAGGTCCGGCCTCACGCCGCCCCGTATATACTTACCAACGCGCACAGGAAAAGAGTGCTTATGCGCCTGAACGCCCGTGAACTATACCATATATCCCGGCTCAGGGAAGATGCGCACGCGCAATGGGACATAAGGAATATTGCCGGGGCAATGTCGAATGAGGCCAAAAAGGTAATGCCAATGACCTTCTCTCTGCTGGGCGGAAAGGACCGTTACGGCGAGGTATATAAAGAGATCTTCGGGAACGGGCCGAAAGTCAGGGAAACCGTACTGCCGGGTGCCAGAAAAATAAGGAGCTGACGCTTATCGATACATGAAATGAGCCGAAGTAGAGCATAATGTGACGCTTTTTTACATTTTTTCTTGTTAAAATGTAGCAGTAGCGATACAATACTACATGCTGAGAGAGGCTTTGAGAGCAAAAACAGTATGTTATGATGTATCGCGGAAAAGACAGTTTTTCAAAGAGGCGGGACCTTTTACGGAAAGGTAACGCCTTTTTTTGTTCTGGACAAGACAGGATCAAAAAGGAGGAGGCAGGATGAGTATTCAGTGGCCAAAAACTAATGACGCTATCGGAGCGGTCAACAGAGGAGACGCGGCGGAGTCCGGACTCTGCACACTCTGCACGGCAGCCTGTAAAGGAAAGTGCGAAACATGGCTTTCAAGCATGATAGGGAGGAAGCTTCTGTACCCCCGGGATTTCGGAACTATAACTTCCGGGAGCAGGAATACGACCCATCTGGGGATCTCCTACAACTCCCTGAGGATACAGGGGTACAATTACGGCGCCAAAGGCCTTCCCAACGGACTTTCGGATTCAGCGGACGACTGTATATTCCCCAATGTGAATATAGGAGGGGAATTCGGCCGGGAGATAAAGACGAAATACAGTATACCCATAATGACAGGGGCTCTCGGTTCGACCTTCATCGCGGCCAAATACTGGGATTCATTCGCCATAGGGGCTTCTCTGGTCGGTTTTCCCATAGTGGTGGGGGAGAATGTGGTAGGCATTGATAAAAAGGCCGAGCTGAAGGACGGGAAGATAACCAAGGCGCCGGAACTCGACAGGCGTATAGATACTTTTCTGAAATATTACGACGGGAACGGCGCTATAATAGTGCAGCTCAATGTAGAGGACACCCGTAACGGCGTCGCCGAATATGTGATAGACAAATACGGCGATAAGGTCGTTATAGAGCTCAAGTGGGGACAGGGCGCAAAGGACATAGGAGGAGAGATACAGGTCACCAGCCTGGATTACGCGTTGTTCCTCAAGGAAAGAGGGTATGTGGTGGACCCGGACCCGACAAAGCCCGAAATACAGGAAGCTTTCAAGCACGGCGCGATCAAGTCCTTCGCCAGGCACAGCAGGCTGGGCTATACGAATCTTTCCTCGACCGACAAGGTCAAGGAAGATTTCATGAAAAGCGTGGATTATCTCAGGAAACTCGGGTACAAGAGAATATCCCTGAAGACAGGGTCTTACGGAATGGAAGCCCTGGCCATGTCCATTAAATACGCCACCGAGGCAAAACTCGACCTTTTAACCATCGACGGGTCGGGGGGCGGCACCGGCATGAGCCCGTGGAACATGATGGAGACCTGGGGAGTTCCCTCGATATACCTCCACGCCAAAGCGTACGAATACGCGAAAATGCTCGCCGATAAGGGCGAGGATGTCGTTGATATGGCCTTTGCCGGCGGCCTCGCCAGGGAAGACCACATCTTCAAGGCGCTAGCCCTTGGAGCGCCGTTCACCAAGCTCGTCTGCATGGGCAGGTCGGTCATGATACCGGGATTCGTGGGGTCCAACATCGAAGGAGTTCTGCATCCGGACAGAAGGGAAAAGCTGAACGGTAACTGGGATGAGCTTCCCAAGACCGTATCGGGGCTCGGGAAAGACGCGGACGATATTTTCGCGGGCTACTACGATGTAAAGAAAAAGGTGGGGACAAAGGAGATAGAGAAAATACCGTACGGCGCCATAGCGGTATGGACCCTTTGCGACAAGCTCGCCGCCGGGCTTCAGCAGCTGCTCGCCGGGGCGAGGAAATTCGATGTGGACCAGATCTCGAGGGAAGATCTTTTCTCGGCCAACAGGGATACCGAGAAGGAGACGGGCATACCCTTTATAACGGATGTCGCGGACGATAACGCGAAAAAGATACTGAAAGGGTAATGCTTTCCGGGAAACCGGGAACGCGAACACCTGAACAGCCGGATATTTTTATCCGGCTGTTCTTTTTATACGGTCCCGGCGATCGGGACGAGCAGAATAAAGTGGTTTAATTTAAAATTTAGATGTACAATATAAAAAGTTAACGGTGAAAGTTACAGAAAATCAAGGAGGGAAAAATGAAAAAGGCACTTGTTCTGGGGACAGCTCTTACTATGCTTTTCTCCGTAGTTCTTGCCGGGGCCGCATTCGCGGATTCCGCAGCGGTCCTGGATACCAAGGCGAAAGCCACTCTGGACCTTTTCAGGGAGACCAAGGGGGCCAGCTCTGTACTGGAGGAAGCAAAGGGGCTTCTTGTGTTCCCGAGCGTAAAGAAAGCCGGGTTCGGTATAGGCGGCGAGTACGGGGAAGGCCCGCTTATCATCGACGGGGAATCGGTGGCTTATTACAATACGGTTGCCGCGTCTTTCGGGTTTCAGATAGGAGTACAGGCGAAATCCATTATTCTGGCTTTTATGACCGATCAGGCGCTTGAGAACTTCCGCAACGCCTCCGGATGGGAAGTCGGGGCCGACGCTTCGGTCGCGGTAATTGCCGTTGGGGCCAACGGGAGCCTGGACACTACCGTTACCAACAAGCCCATAGTCGCTTTTGTCTTCGACCAGAAGGGGCTGATGTATAATCTCACCCTCGAAGGCGCAAAGATGACGAAGATCAATAAAAAATAAGAGCCGGCCACTTTTAAAAGGGCATTTCCCTTATCCGGGGAAATGCCCTTTTAAGGCAGGGGCGGGATCCCGGTGTGCAGGCTATTTTCGCTTCGGAAATAAGCACGGCAAAAAAGCTTATAGATATGATAATTGAGTTCTGCGTCCTTTCCCGCAGAGGGATATACACATTTTCAGGGATGAGAAATGAATAGAAGGTAAAAGGAGGAAATATGAAGGCCGTGATAATATTTGCAGTTATACTGATGGCTTTCGGAACGGTGGACGGGATAGCGGCGCCCGGTGAAAAGGGCGCAAGTTCGACCGCGATGGAAAAAGCCAGTGACGAAGCCGTTTTTCACAGGATAGGCGACTGGTTTGCCACTATAGGTAAAAGCGACCAGGAAAAACAGGAAATAATAGGGGAAAGAAAAGCGAAAAGGGCCGCTGAAAGAGCCGACAGGCAGGCCGAGCGGGCGCGTGAAAAAGCCCGCAGACAAGCGGAAAAAGCTAACAGGAAGATGAAAGGCGCCGGAAAAAAATAGAACGGGATATCGATGCCCCCGGCGGTAATAAAAGCGCTCTTTCAGCCCGGCTTGAGAGGATCTCAAGCCGGGCGTTTTTATAGTTGACAGATGCCTGGAAAAATGTTAGTTTAAGCTAACAATGAAAGGATAAGCTAACATTTAATTTTTGCCGTAATATGATATACGAAAAAATGAAGAAAAAGCACAAGCTGACTTCCAGTATGGAAGATTACCTTGAGGCGATCTCCGTTCTGGGAGAAGAGAAAGGCATAGTCCGTGTCAGGGATATAGGGAAGGTCATGAAAGTGAAGGCCCCCAGTGTGACGGGTGCGCTCAAGATACTTTCTTCCAAGGGCCTTATACTGCACGAAAGGTACGGATATGTAGACCTGACGGAGGAAGGCAAAGAGATGGCGGGGCGTATACGCAAGAGGCACGATACGCTCATCGAATTTCTTACGCAGGTGCTCGGGGTCGACGAGAAGACCGCCGAAACTGATGCCTGCCGCATAGAGCACGCCATAAGCCCCATGACCTTCATGAACCTGGTTAAGTTCGTAAAAGAAGCCGCGAAAGGAAAAAAGAACAGAACGCGAAAGGCGGATAAATGAAGCTGACCGAATTAAAAAACAGGCAGTCAGCCCGGGTTGCCGGCATCGAAGGAGGCACCGGCGTTGAGCGAAGGCTCGAAGCGCTCGGCATAAAACCGGGGATCGAGGTGACGGTAATAAGTTCGCATTTCTGGGGAGGCCCCGTGACCATACAGGTAGGAAAGTCCAAGATATCCGTCGGCCGCGGTATGGCCGGTAAAATAACCGTGGAGAAACACTGAGATGGCGAAAAGAATACTTCTTATGGGAAACCCCAATGTGGGAAAAAGCGCCATATTCTCCCGTCTCACGGGAGCCAAGGTGACCATTTCCAATTACCCCGGAACTACAGTAGGGTTCACCCAGGGCAATATAAAGCTTTCCGAAAAAGAGATGGGGATCGTTGTGGATGTTCCCGGGGTCTACAATATGGAGCCGCTTTCCAGAGCGGATGAAGTAGCGGTAAATATGGCCGAAGACGGTGATATACTGGTCAATGTGGTTGACGCAACCAATCTTGAAAGGAACCTTTTCCTGACGCTTGACCTCCTTGAAAAACAGAAGCCCCTGATAGTCGTGCTTAATATGTGGGACGAGACCAGGCACAAGGGTATAACCATAGACATCGAAAAGCTGGGCCGCGAGCTGGGAGTCCCTGTAGTGGCCACCTGCGGGCTGTCCGGGGAAGGCATAAAGGAGCTTATAGAGAAAATAAGGCAGATAAAGGACTCCGGCGGTACGCAAAGAAAAACCCTCTCCAGGGAGCTGAAATGGGAGGAGATCGGCCGCATAACCGCTTCCGTGCAGACCATCAGGCATCATCATCATACTGTCCTCGAGGTTTTCGAGGACATCAGCATCAGGCCTCTTCTGGGGCTTCCGCTTGCGGCGCTGGTCATATATTTGTCTTTCCAGGTGATACGGGTCATGGGTGAAGGTATGATCAAATACATATTCGAACCCTTTTTCGAAAGCGTATGGATGCCGCTGATGAACGCGGTAAGCGGTTTTCTCGGCGGAAGCGGACCGGTCCACGATGTCATCATAGGAAGGCTCATAAACGGGGAAATAGACTACAGCGCTTCTTTCGGGCTTCTTACGACGGGTCTTTTCGTGCCGTTCGCCGCGGTTCTTCCTTACATCCTCAGTTTCTATTTTATCCTCGGCCTGCTTGAAGATGTCGGTTACCTTCCCCGGCTGGCTACGCAGGTGGATAACCTCATGCATAAACTCGGGCTTCACGGATACGCCATTATACCGATGATCCTGGGCCTCGGCTGTAATGTTCCGGGAGCCCTGGCCATACGCCTCATGGAAAACCGCCGTGAAAAATTCATAGCGGCCACCCTTATGGCCATATCTGTTCCCTGTATGGCCCAGATAGCCATGATAGTGGGTCTGGTAGGGCAGAGGGGCGGAAGATATGTCATGATGATCTTCGGGACGCTTTTTATCCTTCTAGTGGTCAAGGGGTTGATAATGAACCGGGTCATGAAAGGCAGCAGCCCGGAAATATTATGGGAAATCCCCCCATACAGAAGGCCGCATCCCGCGGCCGTGGCGAAAAAACTCTGGATGAGGGTATCGGAATTCCTCAAAGAGGCCGTACCTTTCGTCCTGCTGGGTGTTTTCGTGGTCAATATACTTTACGCTTCGGGAATAATAGACTTTATAGCACGCCTTTTCGCGCCGGTATTGAGCGGTCTCTGGGGACTTCCGAAAGAGACCATCTCGGCCATGCTCATAGGCTTTTTAAGGAAAGATGTCGCTGTCGGGATGCTCGGCCCCCTGGGGCTTACTAACAAGCAGCTGGTGATAGCTTCTACGATCCTTGCTATATATTTCCCCTGTATAGCGACCTTCACCGTGCTGGTAAGAGAACTCGGAGCTAAAGATATGGCAAAGTCCGCGGTCATAATGCTGATCACTACCGTGATCGTGGGAGGGCTTATGAGCCTTATGTTGCCGGCGAACATATAATGAGCGTTGCCGTCAGGTTTCGGTCTTTGGCGGGCCAGAGTCGAATTTCCTATCCGGGACCGGAACCTATCCGGGATAGGTACCTATCCCGGATAGGAAGGCGCGCGCCTGCCGGTCGGCCGGGCCTTTCCGCTTCGCCCGGTCTAATCGGAAGCGAGTCGGAGGAACAGGCCGCCTTCACGCGGCCAGCCGCGTGGGGACAGATGGCCCCCCGGTATCGATCCGATAAAAACAGCTGTTATGAACAAAGATAAAGTGAGAATAGACAAATGGTTGTGGGCGGTACGCGTTTTCAAGACCCGCAAGATCGCCTCTGAGGCCTGTGGCAGGGGGAATGTGAAGGTAGGCGGCCGGAAAGTAAAGCCTTCCCGGACGGTAACAGTGGGTGACAGGATCACAGTCAAAAAGCAGGGATTTGAATGGGACTACGAGGTCACCGGATGTATAGAAAAGAGGGTCGGGGCCAAACCGGCAGAAAAATTCAGAAAAGACCTTACCCCGGAGGAAAGGATCGAGGAGTTCAGGGCCGTTAAAAAGTTCAACGCGCGGACCTTTACCCGACCCCGGGGAGCCGGAAGACCTACAAAGAAAGAACGGCGTGAACTGGACAAATTGAAAAGGGGCGCTTAGCGCATAAAGGCGGGGCCCATAGGCTGTGGACAAGAGGCCATGGACCATTGACCACAGTTTACGGACCGCATATTTTGATCTTAAATAGTAAAAATTGTCCTCCTCGGAACGCGCTTGATCGGAGGTCATATAAAAGTTATAGCCGGTGCCAGGCTCCCTGTTATAGTTGCGTCCTGCAGCCGGGTCTTGCTCTGACACTTTACCGGGCCACTGATCTCTGGTGCGCTCACTTGACGCTATACGCTATGATGGACAAATACAAAAGACTTCTGGAGATATTAAGGCCCATGGAAAAGGTCCTGGTCGCTTTTTCCGGCGGGGCGGATAGTTCTTTCCTGCTTTTCGCGGCCGTGGAAGCTCTTGGAAAGGGAAATGTCACGGCGGCTACGGCCGTTTCTCCAGCTAAGCCCGCAAGGGAAGCCGCTTCGGCTGAAAAGCTGGCGGGCGCACTGGGGGTAGACCACATTATCTTCGAGGTGGACGAGCTTTCCCTGGACGAGGTAGCGGGTAACAGGAAAGACAGGTGCTATCATTGCAAGAAACACATTTTTTCCAGATTAAAGGAAAAGGCGGGAAAAAAGAAAGCGGTCCATGTGCTGGAAGCTTCCAATACCGACGATGAGGCGGCATACCGGCCCGGGGAAAAAGCAGTGAGAGAGATGGGTATAAAGAGCCCCCTTAAAGAGGCGGGGCTTTCAAAAAGAGATATCGTAGAGTTATCGGGAGCTTGCGGCCTGGAGACAGGCGGTATACCGCCGGAATCCTGTTATCTCACAAGATTTCCTTACGATACCGAAATAACACCGGGAAAGATCAAAAAAGTGGAGGATATAGAGAATGTGGTAAGGTCATTCGGGCCCGTACAGGTAAGGGCCAGGGTATATGGAGAAAGAGTAAGAATAGAGGTTCCCCGGAAAGATATAGGCAAGCTCATACGGAAAGAGGCTTATAACACTATTGAGGGTGTTTGCGCGGCGCACGGCTTCGAAAATGTAACAATAGACCCCGAAGGATACCGTTCGGGAAGAATGGATGAGGAACATGGACAGAAAAAAACTTGAAAAACTTCTGAACGATGTAAGCACGGGCAAAGTCTCCCCGGAAAAAGCGATGAAAGCTTTGAAAAAGATGCCTTTTGACGATATAGGTTTCGCCAAGATCGATACACACAGGGACTTGAGGAAAGGATTTCCCGAAGTGATCTTCTGCCGGGGCAAGACAGTGAAGCAGATAGCGGAGATCGTAAAGAAGCACGGGCCTTCGGCCTGTGTGATGGCGACCAGGGCGGACAAAAAGATGTTCAGGGAAGTGAAAAAAGTGCGCGGGGACTCGGTCTTTCACGAAGAGGCCGGGATAATAGTTTCGGGAAAAGGCCGGGAAAAGGCCGGGAAGGTGACGGTCATATCCGCCGGGACCTCGGATATTCCCGTCGCGGAAGAAGCCGCGGTGACGGCCGAAACGATAGGCGTGAAGGTCGACAGGATATACGATGTAGGTGTAGCGGGGCTTCACAGGCTTATAGCTCATCACGACAGGATGGTCAACGCCGACGCGCTGGTGGTCGCGGCAGGCATGGAGGGAGCCCTCGCGAGCGTAGTGGGCGGGATCACGGGAAGCCCCGTGATAGCCGTTCCCACGAGTATAGGTTACGGAGCCAGTTTTGAGGGTATAGCGCCGCTGCTTACCATGCTTAACAGCTGCGCTCCGGGTGTTACGGTGGTAAATATCGATAACGGTTTCGGTGCCGGATATTTCGCCGCTCTTATAGTCAGGAGGAAACATGAAGATCAAAAAGGTAAGGCTTGAGGGAGAACAAAGATATAAACGGCTGCTCGGAGGCCCTCCGGAAACATCGGGATTGAAGTCCGGATATGTACAGCTGATGCCCGGTGAGAATGTGGGAGAACACAGGACGGAAGGAAAAGAAGAAGCTATCGTCTTTTTGGAGGGTATCGCGGAAGTCGTATGCGAGGAAAGCGGGAATATTTCAGCAGAGGCGGGCATGCTCGTTTACATGCCCCCGGAAAAACTGCATGATGTGAAAAACACGGGAGATACGCCCCTGAAATACATTTACCTGACCGCTCCGGTGAAATGAGGGGGGGGAGCCCGCGGATAATAAGAGGCCATGGCGCCTAAGGCCAATACCAGGTTATTGAATATCCCATGAAAAAAACCTACGCGACCGAATTTCATTGCTCCGATGTGTTAATGGCGGAACAGGCAAAGATCGATCTTCTGATGTCCGGAATGGACCTTTCCGGGTGTGTCGAGTCTTATGAAAAAGATAAGGTGACGCTGTCTTTTTTCGAGAAAACCAAAAAGTCCTCAGCTAAAAAAGTTCTTCGTATCAGAAAAGCAACAGGGTTATCTCCTGAGATAAAGGTGCTTTATGACAGCGAGTGGAAGGGTAAATGGAAAGAAGGCCTGAAGCCGTTCTATCTTACGGAGAATATACAGATCATTCCCGGTAAAGCAAAAAGTAAAAAGGTAAAAGCAAAAAGGGAAGGCATAGTTCTTTATATCGATACCGACATAATCTTCGGCTCGGGGCTACATCCCACGACCAGGATGATGGCGGAGTTCATAGAGAGCAAGGCAGGAAAAATATCGAACTTTTTCGATATAGGTACGGGGACGGGTATTCTCGCCTTGATCGCCGCAGGATACGGGGCCGGAGAGATCTGGGCCATAGATGTGTCGGAAGATGCTGTGAAGAACGCTTCAGCGAATTTCAGGATGAACGGAGTAGATCCGGACCTGCTGGAGCCGGTGAACCTTTCCTCTTTCCACCGGAAGAAGGTTTTTGACTTTGTCTCCGCCAATCTGCTTACGGCGGACCTGGTAAAGATGAAAAACAAGATCGTTCCTTTTGTCGCCCCGGGAGGATACCTTGCCGTTTCGGGGGTATCGAAAACGAATTATAACTGGTTCAGGGAACATTTCAGGGACGCTTCGATCAGGTGCGTCCGCGTCAGGAGCGAAGCAGGCTGGTCCGGCCTGCTTTTCAAGAAGAACAGAGCTAGAAGCTGATACGGTCCATGTATTGACATGAGCGTGATTTATGATAAACTATATGAGCATATGTTCATATAGAAATAGAGGAGAAGAATAACGATGCGGATCAAAAAGGCCCGTCAGATACTCAAGACACTCGCGGACGATACCAGGCTGAGGATAATAAATCTTCTCAAATACGGGGCTATACCGGTAGGCGAGATCTGTGAAATACTGGAAAAGGAGCAGTCAAATGTCTCAAAACATCTCGGCAGACTGAGACTTACGGGTATAGTGGAGGACAAAAGGAGAGGCAACAGCGTGCTGTACCGTCTCGCCAAGCCGTCAAACCTGGCGCACAAAGAACTTATTACCGCTATTGTCAAAGGATTGTCGGATATAGAAGTGTTCAAGGAAGATGTTAAGACGCTAAAGAAAAAAAGAGGGGCAAAAACAAGGAGGAAGAAGAAATGAATATTTTTCTTAGAGCCGCGACAGCCGTTCTTCTGGTCTTCACGCTGGCGGGACCGGCGTCGGCACAGGACACCGAATATGTGTACGGAAAGGTCGCCGGCTCGGACGGGGAAGTCATTGTGGTCATTGAGATGGTCCCCGAGGACCTTGCCGGTGATATCGAAGCCCAGGAATTTGAGATAGTCATAACGGAAGAAACAGAAATAGAGAACCTTGACCCGGATACGGAAGTAGTCGAGGGTATGGAAGTGGATGTGGAATATGTGTCTGAAGGAGGGGTCAACAGAGCCGAGTATATCTATATAATAAGGGAGGAGTGAAATGTCCGAAGAAAGAAAGGCCAGATGCCCGGAATGCGGGGCTCCTGTCGAGATCGAAGATTACGATGAGGTCGGTGATGTTATTGTCTGCGAAAATTGCGATAACGATCTGGAGCTGGTGCAGCTTTTGCCGCCGAGGTTAAAGCTTGTCGCCCGGGAAGAGGGCGATGAGGAGGACGAGGACGGCGTGCTGGATTTTCCCGGTAAAGACGATGACTGGGAATAGTACCTCAAAAAGCAAAGGAGGAGGAAATGGCAAAGTGCGCGAAAAAGGCAGCAGCTAAAGCGGCTCCGAAAAAGAAAGGCGTTAAGAAAACCGCTGTTAAGAAGGCTGCCGTGAAAGCGGTAAAAAAAGCCGTAAAAAAGAAAGCCCCAAAAAAAGCGGCCCCGAAAAAGACGGTAAAAAAAGCCGCTAAGAAGACGGGCAAGAAAAGCGCTAAAAAAAAGTAATTTTGTAAGACCGAACATCAAGGCGGAGCACTCTTCAAGGAGTGCTCCGCCTTTTTTCTTAAGACATTCAGGGAATTCGGATAATATTGTTGCTATCCGGGCATTTAAGGAGTAGAATGCGGTTTATACGAGACATAAGCTTTTGACGCCGGGATAACGGGTGAAATACTTTCCCTTTAAGGCCTGTGCCGGACCGTAATATTTTCCAACAAGGAGGCGATGATGAGTTCTAAAGCCATAAAGATCATAACGGCTGTACTGGCGGTTTTTGTGCTCCTGGTCTTTACCAAGAACACGATCGTGAAAATATCCGTCGAAAAAGGAGTGCAGGCGGTTACAGGGCTAAAGCTGGGGATAAAAAGCCTTGATGTAGGTCTTGTAAAGACACTTGTGGATGTGAAAGGCCTGAGACTTTATAATCCGCCCGCGTTCAGGGACAAACTCATGATGGATGTGCCCGAGATATATGTGGATTATGACCTGCCGGCCATAATGAAGGGAACCATACATCTTTCTGAAATGCGCCTTGACCTTAAGGAGTTCGTTGTCGTCAAGAACGAGGAAGGGGTTTTAAACCTGGACTCGCTGAAAGTCGTCCAGGAGGAAGTAGAGGACCAAAAGGCCCCGGCCCGGGAAAAAGCCGGAGAAATGCCTGAGATACAGATAGATAGTCTCCGTCTCAAGATCGGCAAGGTGGTCTATAAGGATTATTCCAAGGGAGGTGAGCCTTCCGTCAAAGAGTTTAACATTAGCCTGGATGAGACATATAAGAATATAGATGATCCTAATAAGCTGGTCAGCCTGATAGTGGTCAGAGCCCTGATGAATACCACCATATCGAACCTCGCGAATTTTAACATAGGTCCGCTTAAGGATCTCTCGTCGGAGACCCTTGCTACCGCCCAGAAAATGATGGGTAAGATGGGAGAGACCGGGGGACAGATCCTGCAGCAGGCCGCTCCGGCGGCCGAAACAGCCACTCAGACCGCCGGAGATGCTGTCTCAAGCACGGCTGACGCCATAGGAGGGGCTCTTGGAGGGATCTTCGGGGATCCGTCCGGGGATCAGGAAAAATAAGCCGGGGCGGGATCAGTCGATAAACGGTCCGGTTGTGCTCGTGATCACAGGCGCAGGGTATAAAATGGGAAACGCGCGATGAGAGATGAGTGTAGCCCGGAACCTGACACCAGGGACCCGAAAAGCCTAACCCCCCGCCCCTAATACCTGAGAGCGCCGGGCTAATCGCTGAATGAAATATATTTGACGCCGGAGAAGGGAAGAACATGAAATTTATTTGCCCCGTATGCGGGAAAGAAATGCCGCGAGAGGTCGAGATCATATTTCCTCACACCGAAGAGCACATCATAGA
>WJMG01000047.1 GCA_014728075.1 Candidatus Omnitrophota bacterium
AAGAAAAATTCGTATTTTCCTGCTGCGTGGAAATAAAAGAGCTTCTCGGTCAGAAAGCGGACAACGCCCTTCATCTTCTTGAGATGATAGAAGAAGCGCCGGAAGACTGTATTTATTACCATACGCACAGCTACTTCTTGAGACATTTCTACCTCGCGGGGCCGTACTCCAACGATTTCGCCAACTGGGCGGCGATACAGATAAGGGACCGGGTACTGGGCGAGAAACTGGCTATGGTAACGCCTTCGGCCGGAAAAAGCATAGAAGAAGTAAGGAACGAGCTGGTGGATGTAATAGACGGCCACCTTTCCAAGATAGGGCTCGTCCCTTCGGTAACATACGGAGAGCCTTTTTATTTCATGAAATCCAGGATAATCGAAATGCCTTCCGACTGCGCGGCGTCGAACCTGGGAGAATTCATCGAATGCCTCAGGAATGTCCACGCCAGCGCTATCTATAACCATATATTCGAAGCCAGGCACAGGGAAAGCAGGGGGAAGAGCGATTTCGCCATCTGGCTGAGCGAGGTAGCGGGACGGGAAGACCTTGCCAACAGGATCGAAAGGGTCGACTGTTATATGTACAGTCTCGAGGACCTGAGGAGAGAACTGATACAAATATGTGAGGAGTCTTTAAGCCATGAACAGAGTTAGCAGCCTTGAAGCTTACAGGGAAATAGCGCCTCCCGGAACTTTAGACCTGATATACAGCCTGGCGGACAGGCTTCAGGGGAAAAAGGCGCTTCATGTTAATTCGACCCGCTTCGGCGGCGGGGTCGCGGAGATGCTCCACAGGCTAATACCCATTTTCGAGGAAATGGGTATAGAAAGCCGCTGGGAGACGATAAAAGGCACGGACCTTTTCTACAGGACTACAAAAAGTTTTCACAACGCCCTGCAGGGAGATGAACAGCTGGTAACCCCCGAGATGTACCGGGAGTACCTGGAGGTCAACGAAAAGAACTGTGAGGAACTCGATCTTTCCGGAGATTTCGCTATCATACACGATCCTCAGCCGGCGGCTTTTATCAAAAAAAGGCCCGACGGCGCTAAATGGCTCTGGAGGTGCCATATAGATATTTCCCGCCCCCAGAGAAAGGTATGGAAGTTCCTGAAGCAGTATGTGGACCTTTATGACGGCGCCATTTTCTCCCTGCCCAGTTTTGCCCAAAAACTGAAGATCCCGCAGTTCCTGATATATCCCTCGATCGATCCCCTGAGCGATAAGAACAAGGAACTGCCGCCGGAAGAGGTGGATTCTATCGTTAAGGGTTTCGGGATAAGCCGGGAAAAACCTATAATATTGCAGGTATCGCGCTTTGATAAATTCAAGGACCCGCTGGGTGTAATAGATGCGTTCAAGATGGTCAAACAGCATAACGATTGCTGCCTTGTCCTGGCGGGAGGGGGCGCTACCGATGACCCCGAGGGGGCCGAAGTGCTCGCCAGAGTGAAGGAAGAGGGAGAAAAAGACCCTGATATATTCATACTTGACCTGCCGCCCGACGCCAACATCGCCATAAACGCTTTGCAAAGAGCCGCAACGATGATACTTCAGAAATCGACACGGGAAGGCTTCGGCCTTACCGTATCCGAAGGGATGTGGAAGGGAAAGCCCGTAATAGGCGGAGCCGTTGGGGGGATAACGCTTCAGACACTTTACGGCCGGACCGGGTATACGGTCAACTCGGTAGAGGGCTGCGCTTACAGGATAAGGCACATCCTTAACAACCCCCAGGTCGCGGAGAAAATAGGGACTAACGCGGTTGATTATGTCAGGAAGAATTTCCTCATAACCCGCCACATAACCGATTATCTTGCCATTATGACAGACCTTCTTATCGGGGCCGAAACCGAAGATATCTACATGACCACCGCTTCCGCTGAATGATATCCCGGCAGCGGCCGTTCACGGCCGCGTAAGTTTTAAGAGGATGTTGACAGGAAACATAAAAAAGGGAAAAGAACGAGTTCTTTTCCCTTTTTGTTGTTTTGTGGCGGAGAGACTGGGAAAACCAGCCCTTAAGGGGCGCAGGATCCCCAGGGGATACGCAGGCTATGAGCGGAGCGAATAGCACAACAGCCGGTCACGGCTGCATAAGGGTTATGCGGATGTTGACAGGAAACATAAAAAAAGGGAAAAGAATGAATTCTTTTCCCTTTTTGTTGTTTTATGGCGGAGAGACTGGGATTCGAACCCAGGGACCATTGCTGATCACATGTTCTCCAAACATGCGCCTTCGACCACTCGGCCATCTCTCCGCATATGTCGTGCCGGGGTTTGCCCCCGCTTTATATTAGTTTCGATACGGTGTATCATTTTACCTATAATAAGGCTTTTTGTCACTATTTTATTGAAAAAAAACATACATCTGGTAGAATGTCCCTACGGCAAAACCGCCGGTTTTGTTGAGGCGTAAGAGCCCGGGAAAGAGTTCTTTCTATAAAAAGTGAGTGCGTAATAGAGCGGCAGGTAAAGTTTCGCGGGAACTTAATGCAACACTAAAAATCCATACGCGGAAGCTGTAAGTGTAACAAAGAAGAGTAACACGCTTTCGCTATACAACACGAAAAATCCATACGCGGAAGCTGTAAGCGTAACAAGAAGAGTAACACGCTTTCGCTATACAACACTAAAAATCTATACGCGGAAGCTGTAAGATTAACAGAGAAGTGTAACACGCTTTCGCTATGCAATACGAAAAATCCGTACGCGGAAGCTGTAAGCGTAACAAGAAGAGTAACACGCTTTCGCTATAC
>WJMG01000005.1 GCA_014728075.1 Candidatus Omnitrophota bacterium
ACGGCGCTGGCGCCCGCGGCGAAATATTCGCTTATGTTGGACTCTCGCACACCCCCCACCGCCATCAGCCTTACCTTATCGAAAGGACCTTTTAGATCCCTCATATAATCCGGACCGAAAAGCCCCGCGGGGAATAATTTCACCATTGATGCTCCCGAATCCCACGCGGTGATCACCTCCTGCGGGCTTAAAGCGCCCGGGTATACGGGGATGCCTTCTCTTACGCATTCGCCGACCACTTCCGCGTCGCATCCGGGCGTTACTATGAACCCGGCTCCCGCATCCAGAGCTTCTTCCAGTTGACCCCTGCCGAGGACGGTTCCGGCGCCCACGCTTATCCTGCCTTTCGAGATACGGACCGCTTTTTTTATCAGCTTCGGCGCCCCTTCGGTGTTCATCGTTATCTCAAAGGCCCGCAGGCCCGAATCTACGGCCGTTTCCAGAAGAGGCTCGATATCCCTTTCGGTGATGCCCCTCAATATGCCCATAAGCGGCAGGCTCTGGAATTTTTTTACATCCATCATAGATCATCCGCGCGAAAGGCGGCCCGTATTTCCTTTAATCGGCCTCGGCCGCCGCGATCGTGTCGTAAAACTCCCTGTACTTGTCCCTGTTCTCGGTCTTGCGCAAAGCCATGGCCGCTCTCGGATGTTCGTTGAACATGCCGGTTATAGCGTACGGGATTATGTATCCCCATTCTATCTCCTGTCTCAAAGGCAGCATCTCCTTTTCTATTATCTCCAGTATCGGCCTTATATCGAACTTGGGGTTCTTAAGGAACCCTACCAGAAGCTCGAGAGGGCAGTTGCCCGCGCCTCTTCCTATCCCGTAGACCGTTGCGTCAACGAAATTAGCGCCTTTTCTGATAGCTTCTATGGTATTCGCGTAAGCCAGTTGCTGGTTGTTGTGCGCGTGCATGCCGACTTCTTTTGTCTTCAGGTGTGTCCTGTACTTGTTGACGAGGTAATGCACATTCTCGGAGTAAAGCGACCCGAAGCTGTCCACGACATAGACCGCTTTGACCTTAGTCTCCTTTTCTATCTGGTCGAGCGCTTCGTCCAGCTCCACCTCTATGGCCTTTGATACGGCCATTATGTTGATAGTGGTCTCGTAGCCCTTGGAATCCATCTCGTTCACCAGATCTATGGCCTTATCCACATCTTTCACATAACACGCCACACGCATCATGTCTAGCACACTGTCTTTGGCCGGGATTATATGCTTTTTCTCAACCCTGCCTATATCCACCATGGCGGAAAGCTTGGTGTTCTTCTCGATACCGTCTATGGCTTTTTTTATATCGTCCTCGTCACAGAACTTCCACTTACCGAACTCGTCCGGGGAAAGTATCTCCTTTGAAGCCTTGTACCCGATCTCCATATAGTCCACCCCGGAGGCCGAAATGGCACCGTATATCTCCCTTACGAAATTGTCCTCGAAAAAATGGTCGTTGATTAGACCTCCGTCACGGACCGTGCAGTCAAGCACCTTTATCTCTTCCCTGTACATTTTCCTCCCCTTTTTTTGTTATTTACGGTTGCGGATGGTATTATGATATATAAAACGGCGCATATTTCAAGCCCAAACCTCTAAAAAGCCGTTTTCTTTTTCCTTTTTTCCTTTCTCGCCTTGCCTGTCATCACATGCGCCCTTCTGCCGAGCATCCTGCACTCCTCTATCTCATTGACCACGCGTATATCGTGTTTTTCCCCGATCCTGCCGTAAAGATAGGCCGCTTTGGTAAAATAGTCTTCCGCGTGCTCGAACATCTCCTGGGCCAGGCCGGGCCTCCGCCTGAATTCTCTATGTCCCCTTTCCATGTATTCCCTGCCTTTTTCCAGCGCCTCCATCGCCCCTTTAAGCCGGGGATCTTCCGAAAGAAGGCCTTCCGACCCTGAGGCCGATAACGAAAGAACGGCCGTCCACAAAAAGAGGACAACAAGTATCTTCTTCATAACTTTCTCCTCCGGTAGCGGGCGCGGACCTCATCCCCTCGTCAGTTCCGCCAGCACCTCAATATGCTTGGTCCTGGGGAACATATCGAAAGGCTTGACCCGTCCTAATCGCCAGACCCCGTCTTCGGTGAGGATCCTGACATCCCGGGCCAGCCTGGCGGGATCACAGGCCAGGTAATACACCCTGTCCAGCTCTTCGCTGTTCCGTATCTTTTCCAGAAGATCTTTCCTTACACCTCTCCGGGGCGGATCCAGCAAAAGGATATTCTTCCCCAGAGAACATCTCTCGAATATCCTGAAAAATTTATCTTCGGCGTCAGCCCTGTAGAACTTGACTCCCTTCAGCCCGTGTTTTTTCAATGTAGTCTTGGCGCAGTCGATGGCAGCCCTGTTCTCGTCCATCCCGACCCTCAGGCCGAGATCACGGTCCAAAAGAAAAGTAAAGAATCCCGATCCGCAGTACGGATCGAAGAAAGCCGTATCTCGGTCCGTTTCACCCATCCATTCCTCGAGCTCCTCGAGTATCCTGACGGCAATGTACCTGTTGGCCTGGGAAAAGGATCTCGGGGAAAAGAACATCTCGAACCCCCTGAAAGTATCCGTAAAGAACCTTTCCCCCATCCTTTCCGAGGACCAGGTCCGCCCGGCCGCGTCGGCTTTTATCGTAACATCTGACCTCTGTCCGCGGGGGTCGAGCCCGGGGATCTCTTTGTTGAGGGCGTCTTCAGCCAGAAGGCATTTTTCCACCGGGACCAGTGTTTTACCGTCGGCACCGAAAAACCCCGTTCTCCCGCCGCGGCGGTGAAGCGTTACCGTACTCCTGTAACCGTATTCTTTAGAGGAAGGTTCTATTTTCAGCAAAGCGGGGCTATCGGTGCCGGCCAGTCTTTTGAGAAGTTCGTCCACCTGTTCCTCTTTATATCTCAACTCTTCGGAGTAATCCATGTGCTGGCCTTGACATCCGCCGCACCTGCCGTAATAGGGGCACTCGGGGGTTATCCTGTGCTTTGACGGCTCCAGGACCTCGAGAAGCTCGCCTTCGAGATAACGCCCTTTATCTCTTACGACCCGGAACACCACCTGCTCCCCGGGCAGCGCGCCCTTGACAAAACACACCTTTCCGTCTATCCGGCCTATTCCTTTAAGGCCGAAAGCCAGGGAGTATATTTCAGTCCTTATTTTTTCCATTTTTTCCGGCGGAAAGGAGTCCGTCTTCTCATTTTTTTGCGCCGGAGGAGATTATCCGTTTAGCCAGACTGGTCAATTCCGAGAGCCGTATGGGCTTGTAAAGAACATGCTTGCTGTAATGTTTCCTGACATGTTCAAGGGTCGACAGCCCCACAGAACCCGTAAGCACGATCACCGGAAGGCCCTTCTCCTCTTCTCTCAGGGTTTTGATGAACTCGGTACCGCTCATCCCCGGCATCTTTTCGTCAAGTATTACCAGGTCTATCCCCTTCTCCCGCCCGAGTATCTCCAGTCCTTCTTCGGCGGCGCGGGCCTGCTCGACATCGAACCCTTTACGCGAAAGGTATGTCCCCATCACATCGAGGATCTGTTCTTCGTCGTCTATTATAAGTATCTTATGTTTTTTCATTTTTCGTGGACCGGCAGCAATATTGTAGCTGTAGTCCCCTTTCCTACGGTACTTTTATATGTAAGGTCACCGCCGTGTTCCTGGATTATAGTATGGCATACCGCAAGCCCGAGCCCGGTCCCCTGTATTTTGGTAGTGAAGAAAGGTTCGAATATACGGGACAGCACTTTCCGGCTCATACCTTTGCCGTTATCCTTGATATCTATCTTCACGAAGTCGGCCGAGGACCTGACCCTGACCGAGATCTCGCCTCCGGAGGGCATGGCGTCGGCGGAATTCCTGATTATGTTCATGAAAACTTCCTGAAGCTGTTTTTCGTTCCCCGTTACCCGGGGCAGTCCGGAGGGTATCTCCTTTTTGAGAAGGACATTGGACATCCTGAAATGATGCTGCAGTATCCTTATTATGAGCTCCAGGTTCCTGGTAATATCGACCGGTCCTTTTTCCACCTTACCGACGCGTGAATATTTCAAAAGGTTCTGGATTATGTCCTTGGCCAGAAAACACTGCTCCAGTATTATGTCCAGAGTATCCCTTATCTTCTCGTCCTGTATCCCTTCGAGAAGGGCGAGCTCCGACCTGCCGGAAATGATCATAAGGGGGTTATTGACCTCGTGGGCCATATCGGAAAGAAGTCTCCCCAGCTGAGCCAGCCTCTGGGCTTCGGCGATCTTTTTGCTTTCGGTTATGTCCTGGAGCTGGCACATGTAGCCTATGACCTGGTCAGTGCTCTCGAGAGGGGAAATGGTCACGAGCAGCGTCATCGGGCCGCCTGTGTGATTTTCGTCTTTCCCGTCAAAATCGTGCTCCTTCTCGAAGCTCACCACGCGTCCGGCCTTTATATCCTTTTTCTGCCCGGAGTTGAGTTTAAGGTCCTTGAAGATGTTCTGCTGTTCGATGTCCTTGAAAGAATCGTATTCAAATATTTTAAGATACGATTTATTGACCAGCAGAAGTTCGCCTTTCGGGCTGTATATGCCTATACCTATGGGGGATTGCTCAAAAAGATCCCGGAAACGCCTCATTGACTCAACGAGGGCTTCTTCTGTCTGCAGTATCTCGTGCTCCTTATCTAGCAACGAACGCATCAGCCCGTCGCTCCCCGCGGAAGCGCGCGGGCCTTTCTTTTTGCCCGGCGCCTTTTTCCGGCCCGGGACGCTTTTCCTGGAAGGTCGTTTTTTCATCCTATCCTTAAAAAAAGCAGGGAACCCTCGTCATACGAAAGCGGTTCCCTGCTTCAAGGCCTTTTCCGTCTTATTTATCCTTGTAGGCCTCTTTGAGGCCTTCCTTGTAGCCGTCGCTGTATCCTTTTTTATAGCCGTTGCTGTAACCGTCCTCGTAACCGTCGGAGTAAGACCCCCTCTGCTGGTACTGCGGCTGCTGCTGATATTGAGGCTGCTGATATTGTTGCTGCTGCTGGCGGTTATCATTGGTCATGTCGTCCAG
Source organism: Candidatus Omnitrophota bacterium (assembly GCA_014728075.1). Taxonomy (GTDB): domain Bacteria; phylum Omnitrophota; class Gorgyraeia; order Tantalellales; family Tantalellaceae; genus WJMG01. Next base: position 4,999 of record WJMG01000005.1, read on the forward strand.
AAGAGCTCCTCCCAGCATGTTGACACCGGCGCCTACCAGGGCGCCTGTGCCCGCGTTACCGCCTCCGGCCGCCGAACCGGCCGCTCCCGCGCCGGCGCCGAGGAGTCCCCTCTTAAGCCAGTCGCTGGAACTGCTGCCCGCGTAACCTGCCTGGGCGAAAGACAAAGCGAGGACCGCAACGACAAAGAAAACGAATAAACGGGTTTTCATTCCTTTTCCTCCTGTTTATATTTACCGCACATTATACACTCTGTAATATTATACAGGTATAGTCCATGAATTGCAATATGGGGGTTGTTTTTGCGGTTTTCGAGGAGATCAGCGGCTAAAGGCGAAAGATGCAGAACTGATCTCTTAAGTGTCAGAGAGTCAAAGTATCAGAGTGTCAGCCTTCGGCAGGCCGGCGGCGCAGGGCTCGGGGCTGGAGGCTTCGTACAGGTAAAGGTAGAGAAATCTGACGCTGTGACACAAGCGAGGGGAAACCGAGCGATGACACTTTGCCCCTAAAGAGGGGCGTTAAAAAGTCACCTATGACCTGCGGCCTCCGGCTAAGCCCCTACTTGCCCCTGAACCAAGCACATTACGCCGCAGATTCGAGGGCTTTGGCCATCAGCCTGAAATTGAGATATTCTTCCTGCAGCGCCTCCGATACCCGGGTGATCGGGGGCAGCAGGATCAAAACCCCTTTTTCCATAGCGGGAGATCTTCTTCTGGCTTCTATAAGCTCCGCTACCGCGTCCATGATAGAATAAATGTTGCCCTTTACTGAATCCTTGAAAACCACCACGGGTACCCTGAGAGACTTTTTCTCGAGTTTTTGCCTTATTTCTTCCGCGTTTTCGGATTCGTCCAGCGCCCCTCTTACCACACCCAGGATCTCCCCGCTGTCCCGGAACAGGGATATCTTCCGGTTCTTTACATATTTCAATACCGCCTCGAGGTCGATCATCCTGTAATATTCCTCCCCGTAGAACTCTTTGAGGTCGTCCCGGTAGACCGAGATGACTTCCGCCGCGGGTTCCTGTTCTTTTATGATCTTCTCGATGAGTTCCGCCTTGCCCGGTTCGGACGCGTAGAGCACTATCTTTCCTACAGCGGCTTTCCTTCCCGCGGCCTTTGCCAGTTCTTCGAGATCGAAAACGGCGGAAGAATCGACTATATCGTCCGCGAAGAGAATGAGCCCTCTTCCTTTTTCCGGGACAAGGCCCGCGCTCTCATACGCCGCGCGTCCGGCAACGACAACTGGAGCCAGCAGGTCCGCCAGCTTCCTCACGATACCCGCCATCACCTCAAGCCCGTAAACGGGCCTTACCGACACCGGGTGCTCTTTCCCGGCGATCTCGTGGGCTTTTATCGCGGCCTCCCCGTACCCGGGGGATGAGCGGAAAGCCTCGATAAGGGGCCTCTTTTCGGCGGACGGGACTTCCTCCCAACTGTCGTATCCGCTGCCCGAAAGGCAGGCCCTGTATTGTTCGCTAAGTTCTTTTCTCTCGTGCAGGATGACAGTGTCCCGTTCGCTGCTGCCCTTCACCGCGTATACGACGCCTTCCTCCATACCCGCGTGTCCGGAAACATGTTCCAGCTTCCCGAGGCCTTCACGGTATATTTTCGAGCTCATCCCGTCGGATATGCCCCGGGCGCGGAGATCCTCCCTGAACTTGAGCCAGATCCTGTTTTTCCCCTGCAGTGAATTATAGACATCCTTCAGGTCTTCCGCCGCTTCGCCGCCCAGAAGCACGACATCCGGCGACTCCCTTGAAAAAAGACCTTCTTCCATGGCCCCGGCGATAACGGCGTTCACCAGCGCGTGGTCCGGCGCCAGCAATATGCAGCTGGCGATGGGAAGTGCCTCGGAATGCCGTGGAGAAAAACCCGCTCCTCTTTTCCCGGCCGGGGCATCGCTGTGTCCGCTCCTTTTCCGCATTTCCTCCAGGATACTCTCGAGGGTTTTTTTCTTTTCGTACTCCTTCCTCAGCTGGTCCTCCAGCCGTTTCTTCTTTTTCCTGTCCTCTTCCCTCTCTTTAGCGGATTCGAGCTTTTTAATAACGCGTTCAGAGATTATTATCCTGCGCTCGGCGTCTTTTTGGTCCTTCACGCTTTCTTTCAGTTTCCGGAGGGCATCCCCCGCTCTTTTCTTTTCGAGAAGCGCCTTTTTCCTTTCCCCGGCGTCACGAAAATAAAGCTCCCTCAGATCCCCCCTGAAAGCAAAAGGTATTTCGGCATCCACATCCATGAGGTCGCTTAAAGATCCTTTCAAAGGTTCCCGATATCCCGTTCCGGCAAGCTTGATCCGTATCAGGTCTCCGGCAAGCGCGCCTTTAGCGGATGTCTTCATCTCCTTGTATATTTCCGCCTCCTTGCCGGTATTCCCCAGCAGCGGCTGGAGCCCGGCCTCGGCCAGCGCGGAAAGCTCGATCATCTCCCTCTGCCCGGGGTATTTTTCCCCGAGCTCCTTTATGGCGGCGGCTGCCTTCATGGCATCTGCCCTCGCGTCCTCTTTTTCGCCTTTGTCTCCATGCGATTCCGCCGAACGCTTTCTGCAGAATACGGCCATGAGAAGGCCGTAAGCGGCCTTCCTTTTCCTTCCGGCAGAAACTTCCGGAGCTATTTTATCCTCCCCGGCCAGCTCTTTCCAGTGGTCGTGATACTCTCTAAACCCCTTCTCCGCTTTCCGGAATTCCCCTCCGACCATATCCGCCAATGCGAGAAAATATGTTTTCGCGCTCTCGTCCTCGAGCTCTTTCGCCCTGTCGGCGGCCTCTGAAAGCTTTTCCTCCTTTGTCTTTCTGTCCTTCATGGAAGACGCGTGCTCTATTTTCAGCATAACGGCGGATCTTCTCAGAAGCTCCGTTCTGTCACCGGACTCGCTGAACTCCTTCTTCTGGAACAGTTCTCCGGCATACTTCTCGGCATCCGCATACGACTCGTTCAGTCTCATTATGTTCAGCATATTGAGACGGGTGGATATCAATTCGTCCTTGAGCATAAGCTTTAATTCTTCCCGGACCCCCCAGTTAGAGACCACGGTTATCCAGGACATCTTCTGTTCCAGGGCTTTCATCGCCATATCGAATTCCGCGTTATCCAGCATTATCCTTGCCAGCCTGTCGAAACCTCTCGAAAAGTCCATGAAATTGTCCCTGCTGTCGGCTATATCCCACCATTTAAGCTTTTTGTTCAGGACATCCATGGCCTTTTCCGGCTCCATGGCCCTGGCTTTAGACGAGGCTTCAAGAAAAACGCCGGCGATGGTGGAAAGGTTATCGTCGATCTTCTTTTCGGCTTCCGCCAGACGCTCTTGCAGCGCGGAAAGATCTCTGTTCGCTTTCTCCAGTTTATCGCCAGCCTCATCGAGCTTGTTCCGGTAGCCCTCAAGCTTTTTCCGGGCGTCTTCGCTTTCTTTCTCGGCCTTTTCCCTGGCCCTTTTAGCTTCTTCTATCTTCTCGGCCAGTTCAGCGGACTGCTTTTTAAGTTCTTCGACCTTGGAGACGCTTTCGCTGATCTCGTCCCTGAGGCTTGCTTTTTTCTTCTCCGCGCTGCCCCATTCCTTGAGGAGGTTATCCAGGTCTATCTGGGCCGAGCCCTTTTTCTTTTTAATATCGCTCAAACTGTCCGTGAGCTCCTTCAGGTCGTCGTTAAGCTGCTTCACCTGTTCGGCGAGCTTCGCTTTTTCCTCCCGGGCCTCAAGCACGGCCCTATGGGCTTCGGATACAGTTTTTTCGGCCTGCGCCTTTTCCTCCCGGGCTATGCGCGTCGCGTCTTTCGCGGCCGCTTCCCTCTGTCTTGCCTTGTCCGCCACGGCGGTGGCGGCCTTTATTTTCTTTTCCGCTTCGTGCCATCTGTTGTCGGCCAGACGGTAGAGATAGTACAGCGTGCCCGCCGCGCTGGCAAGCAACAGGGCCATCACTGACGAAACGGCCGCGAATACTTTTTGATGCTGCTTTAGCCAGTAAGCGCCGTCGGTCAGAAGGTCCCATTTTTTATCGTGAGGCACATACTCCATGTCCAGCTCAAAGCCTTTCAAGTGTTTGCCGGCCTCCTCGATAACCGAATTCAGGTCCGGGCGGCCGGAAGCTTCCCTCTGGATCATCTTATCGACCAGCGCTTCTATATAGCCGTCGGCCTGAGGCCTGCCGCGCATCCTGGCGGCATCGGACATTACCGTGTACACTATACCTTCGGCCTCCTGGGGGCTTATCTCCCCCATCCTGGCAAGCCTTTCCCTGAGGACATCCTCGTAAAGGACCTCTTCCGCCCAGAACAGGTGCTTCTTGTCCGTCTCGAAGACCCTGAGCGAAGAAGATCTGTTGTATTTGGCCAGGTCCCCGGTAAGGCCTTTTCTTATTTTCTCAAGCGTCTGCCTCGAAACAAGGCGCCTGGACCTGTTCTCCTCCGCGATCGCTTCCCTGAGAAAAAGAGGCTTTTCTTTCTGGAGATGCGCGGAGACGATCTGCCTTCCGCTGGACGCCTCGTTGCCTATCGGGTAACGCCCCGAAAAGAGTTTATAGAAAGTTGCGCCGAGAGCGTATACATCGGTCCTTCCGGTTATACCTTTCGATATCTGGGAAAGCTGTTCAGGCGCCATGAACCAGGGCGTTCCGGGCCCCACATCCCCCTCTCTCTTCAGCCTTTCTTCATCCGTCACCACCAGGCTTCCGCGGGCGTCCATGTATTCCCCCTCTATTCCCAGGCCCAGGTCCATTATCCGGGTATGGTCGTAGAGCCATACATATTTTTTGTCCTTGAAAAGGTCGGCGCCCTGGACATTGTCGGGTATTTCAAGCTCTCCTTCCTCGTTCACGGGTATGTTTATATTCGCGGGTTTTATATCCCTGTGGACTATACCGGCTTTATGTATCGTGGAAAGGGCCCTCGCGATCACATGCATAAGTATAACCTTGGCCCTTGAGCTGAGCTCGAGCTTCCCTTCCTCTATCTCGTCTATTATCTCTTCGAGTGTTTTCCCTCTTTCCAGCGACATGGAGAAATAGGGAAGCCCCGCGTAAACACCGCGGCTTTCGTATATAGGCACCATCGCCCTTTCGAATTTCAGCTTCTTCGATATCCTTATCTCCTCGTCGAAATCCCTGAGTATTTCCTCCCTTTTGCCCGCGATGGCCTTTGATACGGTCGGAAGAAGTATTTTAACGGCCATTTCCTGGTCGTTCTTTATGTCGTAAACCCTGTATACCGCCCCGTATCCTCCTCTTCCTATCTCCTTTTTCACTCTGTACTTGCCGTCGATCAGCACACCCGGGAGAATAGTAAAATCCTTGTCGGACTCCGTCCTCTTCTTTGATATGGCGAACTGGGCGTCCTCGACTTTTTTGCACAGCAGGTCCTGCATCCTGAGGCTCCACCTGTAGGCATCCGCCCGGTGTTTCCTGGAGTTCAGGGGTTCTATAAGCTGTTTGATAGCGTCTTTCTGGTCAACCATGGAGACAAGCCGTTCCGCCTCGGCGTCCACACGGTCCGTATCCTGATTAAGCCGTTCACGCAGCTTGATATACGATTCGATGGCCTCGCTTATGGCCTTTTCGGCCCTTTCCCTTCGCCGGCCACCCGCTTTTTCGGTTTTCTCCCGGGCCTGTGTAATGAACGCCAGCGTCTTGTCCAGGTCCTCGCTCTCCTGAGCGAGCCTCGTCCTTTCGGCCTTTATATCTTCGTTCAGCGCGGCTATCTCCCTCCTTTTCCGGGAAAGCTGTTCCTTCAGGGATGCCAGATCCCGGGCCTCCTCTTCGTCAAGGTCTTCTTCAAGCACCTTTTCCCCGTCGATGGACCTGAGCCTGTCCTCGAGCTTACGGGACATGTCTATATATTCCGATATATATGCCCCCTCGAACCTTAGAATATCGTCCTCGATCTCCTTACCCAGCATGCAATCCCCGGCGATCTGTATATCTTCCTTGAGCATTCTCACGAACATCCTCTGGATCTCCGCCCGGTCCTGACGGACCGCTGAGGACTTTTTGCTGAAAGCGTTCCTTATCTCTTCGAGCCCCACCAGGTCGACATCGATATCACCTATCTCGGCGTCCGGGAAAAGCGAAGCTATTCTCTCTTTCATAACGCCTTCTATGCTCTTTCCCCCGGCGGCGGGCAGCCCGTCCGTAAGGAAGGTTATCCGAAGAGAATGGGTAAAGCCTCCTCCGGCGCCTGCCTCGTTATCTATAACATCAAAATACCCGCTGGGTGAACCGGCGAAAACACGCATGTCCCCCGG
>WJMG01000048.1 GCA_014728075.1 Candidatus Omnitrophota bacterium
AGGCAGAACAGGTACACGACTCTCGAAGCCCGGGAACTGTTCGACCTTCGCGGCAGGATCGACGGCAGGGAGGCGGACTTTAACATCAGAAAAAAACCCTTCAAGCTTTTCAGGAAGTTCTATTTCAGGAAAAGGGGGTTTTTGGAAGGCAAACACGGGCTTATTTTCTCGGCGCTCTTCGCCTGGGTCCATTTCCTGAAATGGGCGAAATACTGGGAGATATGTGAGAATCAGGGAAAAGAGCGTTAGGTGTCGGGTGTCCGGTGCCGGGTGTCTGATACCCGAAACCCGAAACCTGATACCCGAAACCCGAAACCTGATACCCGATACCATAAGGGTTTATCATGAACTACAAATGCGACATAATACTTTTGAGTTACGAAAACCCGAGCTTGCTGAAAAAGTGCGTGGAAAGCGTACTGAACGATACGGAAGTGCCCGCACGCCTGATAATAGTGGATAACGGGAGCAGGGACAGGAAAGTCGCGGAGTACTTACAGTCCGTCAAAGGCAGTAAAACGGTCAGCGTCGAAAAGGTCTTAAGCCCGGATAACGCGGGTTTCGCGGCCGGGATGAACAAAGGCCTGAAACTTTCAAACGCGCCGTATGTATGCCTTTTGAACAACGACTGCGTCGTCACTCCCGGATGGCTCGGTGAAATGATAGAAATAGCTTCCTCGAGCGGGGAAATAGGCCTCGTTAACCCTCAGAGCAATACTTTCGGGTCGCGTCCCGACGGAAGCGCTTCGGTACGCGAGCACGCGGAACTTCTCCGGTACAGGGAGAGCAGTTACACAGAGCTGGGACACGCTATAGGTTTTGCCTGTCTTATAAAAAGAGAGGTCATAAACCGCGTGGGTTTCCTTGACGAGGGATATGCCGGGGTGTGTTACGAGGATACGGATTATTCTCTCAGGGCCGGCAAGGCAGGGTATATCTCCGTTATGTCCGAAAGGGCTTATGTTTTCCACATGGAGCAGGCTTCCAGAAAGGGGCTTAAGGGAAAGGAAAAGATATACGAAAGGAACCGCAGGAGGTTCGAGAAGAAATGGGGACGCCTGCTGCGTGTTTTTTTTCTGGAAGACAGGAATTCCGACGACAAGGTTTACATGGATTATTCCATGGCGCTTAAACCAATGGCAAGGCAAAGAATGATCGTCGAAGCCTGGTACGCCGGACTGGCTCCCGAAGAAGAAGTGCTCGGAGAGATGCGAAGGAAAGGTATAGTCAGGCACGCGGATGTAGGGTTAAGGTCCGTGGCTTCAGGGACTTATTATCTGCGGGCGCTTTTCAGGATATTGTTCAAAAAAAAGAAGTACGATGTCCTGATCCTGCCCGAACGGGCGCCCCTGAAACTGTTCGCTTTTTTCAGGGCCGTTCATAAAGCGCGGATACTGGTAAGGGGCAAAGGATACGAGGTGCGATCGAGTGATAACATGCTTTTTGACCTGAGAGAACCTTTTTCGATGGCCGAATGGCTGAGGGAGAAAAAATAAGCGGGCGGTCCGCGAACGCACGGAACGGCGCGCGTTATTAATATGGATAGAAAACGCGTATTTCACATGGTCCTGGGTATATGGACGCTGCTCTGGCTGTTCTTTCTGGTCCGGCCTGATAAGGACGGACAGTACGGGGAACTGGCTTATTTCTATTCTCACGGATACGAGTCCAGGGTGGAAAGTCTGCTGGGGAGCGGCCTTTACGAATATCTCCGGTTCTGCAGGCAAAACCTGCCGGCCGGGTCCACATACCGTCTTGAAGGCCTCGGCGAGCTTTCCGTAAGGAGAGTAAGGGCCAGGTATTACCTCTGGCCTTTGCGGATGGTAGGCGATGACCCTGATTTTATAATGGTTTACGGTGATACGGGAAGGAAGTTCCCGGGGTACAGGTTCTATCTGCTGGACGAGGGGCGGGGATCGGTATACCGGAAGGAGGGCGGGGAATGATGATGCTGTTTTCGATCTTCCTGGTCTTCGCGGCCGGCATGTTCTTCGTCCATCTTTCCGTCGGCGAAGGCAGAAAAGCCAGGTATTTCCCCGGCTTCGTCCCCGCGTCGTTCTTCGCGGGGATGGGCGTAGTAACGATGCAGCTTTTCTTTTATCATCTTGTAGGGATGGAATTTTCCTTCAAGAACGCCCTGGTAGTCCCTCTCATACTTTTCATATTGCTCGCGGCAAGGTACCTTTCCTCCCCGGGCGTGCCGGTCCCCGCGAGCCCGGGGAATAAGCGGCGATGGTCGAATTTTGACAAGTTCTTTTTAAGCGCGATGGTCATACAGCTCTTATGGGTGATCTTCCAGGTAGCTCCCGTGCCCGTGCATTCCCATGACGCCGTAGCGAATTTCGCGTTAAAGGCCAAGATATTCTTTTTCGAGAAAGGGATACCCGGGGGGTTTTTTACATGGCCGGAGGAAAGTGTCGCGCATCCGGACTATCCCCCCATGCTCTCACTGGTGATGACATGGATCTATATTTTCAACGGTATGAACGATCAGTCCGTCAACTTTTTGATGCCGCTGGTGTATTCCATGTTCCTTCTGCTTTTCTACTCGCAGCTCAAAAGGTTCTTTGACAGGAGCTACGCGATACTGGCGGTTTTCATGCTCGCTACCGTGCCCCAGGTGTCCGATTACGCCGCCATAATGTATTCGGACCTTATCTTGTCCGCGTTCGTTTCCGCCTCGCTGGGGTTTTTCTGTATTTATGTCTCTAAAAGGGACAGGGGGGCGCTTTTCGCCGGGTCAATGCTGATGGGGATGAGCGCCTGGGTAAAGAACGAGGCGGTCGTCTTCGTGGCGGCGTATTTCTGCGCGGTGGGTCTGCTCTTCTTCAGGACCAGGAAGGAAGTGGGGACCAGGACGACTTCGGATCTGGTAAAGGCATCGGCAATAACCGGGTCCATAGCGCTTTGCTGGATCTTTTTCAGGGCAGCCGTCGCCGGTTCCAACAGCGATATCGATCCGTCGCTGTTGACCCCGGACAGGGTGATGCAGAATGTAAGGGACCTGCCGGTCCTGCTTAATCTTTTTCAGCAGGAGGTTTTCGGTCCCAAGAAATGGAACATCCTGTGGGTGTTGTTCTTCGCGTCGCTGTTTTTCGGAAGAAAAAAGCTGTTCGGCGGTGAAGTGAAATACATGACGCTTTTTCTCGCCGTTTCCTCCGCGGGATACCTGGCGGGATATATGCTTACGACAGGTAACAATCTGTTTTTTTATGTAAATACGACCATATCGAGGTTTATGCTGCATTTTACCGGAATATGTATTTTCTATATGGCTTTTATGATGAAGGACACCGTCGAACCGCTCATTAAAGGCGAAGAAGGGTAAAAGCCGCAACGCCGATCAGCGGCGGACGGAACTCAAGGCGCAAACCGCGCACGACGCGCTCTTTTTGTTTTTGTGTTTCGGATATTATATTTGAAGAAGGGACCGCCTGATGCCGGACAAATATGTTTTTATAGACAGGGACGGGGTGATAAATGTCGACGGGGAGAACCTGACGGAACACGGGTACATAACCCGGTGGGAAGATTTCAGGTTCCTGCCGGGAGCGGTCGAAGCTTTCAGGGACTTCACCGAAGCCGGATACCGGACGGTGATCATTTCCAACCAGCAGTGTGTGTCAAAAGGTCTTCTTGCCGCCGAAGAACTCTCCGGTCTTACTTCTAAAATGCTGGAAGAGATAAGAAAGAACGGGGGAAGTGTGGCCGGAGTATACTACTGTCCACATCACAGGAACGAGTATTGTGCCTGCAGAAAGCCCGAAAGCGGTCTTTTTCTGCAGGCCGGAAAAGACCTGGGTATAAAAAGTTTTTCGGGTTACTATTTTATCGGCGACAGCGAGAGGGATATGATCGCCGGGAAGAAACTGGAAATGGGAACGATACTTGTCCTTTCGGGCAAATCCCGAAAAGAAGATGTGTTGTCCTGGGAACAGCCCCCGGACCATATATGCAAGGACCTGCTTGAAGCCGCGGAGTTGATAATAAAAAAAGATAAAGAGGGGAGAGTTTAAGATTTAGACCCAGATTCAGGTTCAGCATGCCTTCGGCGTGTGATTTTCTCTCAATCTCAGTCTCGATCTTAATCTAAGGATCACATGAAGCAGAAAAAAATACTTGTACTGTACTCGACGGCCGGTCTGGGCCATAAAAAAGCCGCGGAAGCTGTCTTCAACGCTTTCAGGGAAATGCTGAGCGGCGCCGATTCGCGCGTCGAAATGCTGGATACGCTGAACATGTCCGGTTCTCTCTATAAGTTCCTTTACCTGGACGCTTACATTTTTTTAATGTCACGGGCCAGGTGGCTGTGGGGTTTGCTGTATTACCTTTCGGACAACCCCGTGATCAACGCTTTGACCAGGAAGGTCCGGGCCATGATCGATTATAACAGTCTGCCGTCCCTCGGGCGGGCGATATCGGACCGCAAGCCGGACGCGGTCATATCAACACATTTCATACTTCCCAGCGTCGCGTCCATACTCAGGAAAAAGCACGGGATAAAGGGGCGTTTTTACACGCTGATTACGGATTACGGCCCACACAGCTTCTGGATATCCGAAAGCGTGGACAGGTATTTCGTGGGGAGCGATAGCGCCGCTGCCGAAATGACTTCAAGAGGCGTCTCTCCGGGCAAAATAAGCGTTACGGGGATACCGGTCGACAGGGAGTTCAGCAGGCTCAGGGACCTGCAGGGCATACGCGGCAAATACGGGCTTGATCCCGGAAAGAAGACGGTTTTTCTGATGAGCGGGGGGTTCGGCGTAGGTCCGACGGAGAAGATACTGGCCGGCCTCAGCTCGTGCAGGTCGGATATACAGGCGATAGTGGTGTGCGGCAGGAACGAAAAGGCCCTGGAGAATGTGGAAAAACTTAAACCCGGACTGGGTTATACGGTACGATCTTTCGGGTTCACTGACAAAGTACCCGAACTTATGTCGGTTTCGGATCTCATGATAACCAAAGCGGGTGGCATAAGCACCACCGAAGCGCTTGTTTCCGGACTCCCGATGATATTGTTCGCTTCCATCCCCGGACAGGAGACCTGGAACGAAAAGCTCCTGGCGTCTTCCGGCGCGGCCGTGAAGGCCCGGAAGGCCGCTGATCTTCCGGAGCTGGTTGACCGGATAATATTAACGGAGGGTGAATACGAAAAGATGAAAGAGGCCATAAAAAGGATCAGAAGACCGGATGCCGCCGAGGCCGTGGTCAAAAAAGTATGGGAGGAAATAACCTGATATGACGGGAAACGACAGGATCATCAGAGTTTTCAGGGACGCGGTCGAGTCCGAGATGCTTTCGGGAGTATCGGAAATATACGGACAGGCCCGGAAAGCCGGACACGGCGGAAGACAAGGTAAAGATCCCGAAGAAGGCGTAAAACGCCTTGAAAAAAGCGTCAAAGCCTGCGTAAAGTGCGGTCTCGCCGCTACAAGGAAGAATGTGGTTTTCGGGGAAGGCTCATACGGGGCCGACCTTATGTTCGTAGGGGAAGCGCCCGGGGGAGACGAAGACGAGCAGGGCCGGCCCTTTGTCGGCAGAGCCGGGAAACTCCTTACGAAGATAATAGAGGCTCTCGGCCTTGAGCGTGAGGATGTGTTCATAGCCAACATACTGAAATGCCGTCCTCCGGGTAACAGGAACCCGGCTCCCGGAGAAATAGATTTGTGTACGCCCTATTTGCTCCGCCAGATCGAGCTGATAAAACCCAGGGTTATCGTGGCGCTCGGCAAGTTCGCCGCCCAGACCCTTCTCCAGAGCGATACGCCCATAAGCAGGCTCAGGGGCAACTTTCACGATTACCACGGGGTCAAGCTCATGCCTACTTATCATCCCGCGTATCTGTTGAGGAACCCCGGCGGGAAGAAGGATGTGTGGAACGATATGAAGGCGGTAGCTAAAGAGCTGGGTATCAGGATACCGGAACAAAAGAAGAAATGAGGCGGGTAACAGGTGCCAGGTGTCGGGTGTCAGGTCAGGCCCGAAACCCGAAACCCGAAACCCGAAACCCGATATGTCACATAAATTCGTCGAAGTAGTAACCAGCCTTCCTATAGACCGCACCTTTCAATACAGGGTAACGGGAAAGGAGTCCTTTGCTCCCGGGATAGGGAAAAGGGTGCACATACCTTTCAGGAGCAGCAGAAGAGTGGGGTATATAGTAGCCATGGAGGACAGCCCCCAGGTCGAGGATGTCAGGCCTCTAATCGATATAATAGACGAAGAACCCGTTTTTACCCCGGAGATGATAGACTTGGCCGAATGGATCAAGAATAACTATTTCTGTTCATGGGGCGAGGCATTGGAGGCTATGATACCTGGAGCCCTCAAAAGAGGCAAAATATCAATGACCTCTAGGATAAGCGAGGAAGAGGAGAAGGTCGAGCCGACTTCGCCTCACGAGCCCAACCCGGAGCAGAAAAAGGTGTTAGAAGATATAAGCGAGTGCCTTGACGAAGGGCGGAACGAGGTTTTTCTGCTTCACGGGATAACCGGCAGCGGAAAGACGGAGATCTATCTTCAGGCGATGGAGAAGGTCTTGTCGCGAGGCGGATCCGGCGTGGTGCTGGTCCCGGAAATATCGCTTACCCCGCAGACCGTTGAAAGGTTCAGGTCCAGGTTCGACGATATGGTCGCTGTTTTTCATTCTAAGATGTTACAGAGTTCCAGGTTCGCTGAATGGAAAAGGATCAGGGAGGGCAAGGCCAGGGTGGTCGTAGGTCCAAGGTCCGCGGTCTTCAGTCCGATCACGAGGCCGGGAATATTCATAGTCGACGAAGAACACGAACCCAGCTACAAGCAGGAAGATTCTCCGCGTTACCACGCCAGGGAGGTCGCCATCAGAAGGGCGGCTTACGCCGGTGTTCCCGTGATACTGGGAAGCGCCACACCTTCTCTCGAGTCTTACCATAAAGCCGTTCAGGGCGATTATAAACTGGTGGAACTTACACAGAGGATAAGGGAGAAAGCTTTGCCCAGGGTCAAGCTGGTCGATATGCGCATGGAGTTCGATACCCGGGTTGGGCATACGGTCATCTCCAGGGCAATGGAAGACATCCTGGGTAAGGATATTTCCAAAGGACACCAGGCCCTGATATTCCAGAACAGGCGGGGCTATTCCACATTCGTGTTGTGCCGTAAATGCGGATATGTGCTTAAGTGCGCTAAATGTGATTCGCCCATGGTGCTGCACAGGGAAAAGTCAGAACTTATATGCCACTATTGCAACAGAAGGCTCCCGCCTCCCGCCGCTTGCCCCGATTGCCGTGAGGAGGCTCTCAGCTACAGGGGCGCCGGTACCGAAAGGATAGAAAAGGCCATTAAGAAGATCCTGCCGGAAGCCCGGGTGGCAAGGATGGATTCCGATACCATGAGCAAGAGGGGCGCCCACGCTAAAGTCCTGAAGGCTTTCAAAAAACATGAGCTGGATGTCATAGTAGGCACACAGATGATAGCCAAGGGCCTGGATTTCCCTAAAGTCACTCTCGTCGGTGTCGTTTCCGCCGACGCGAACCTCAACCTGCCGGATTTCCGATCCGGGGAAAGGACATTCAGCCTCATTACGCAGGTAGCGGGAAGGGCGGGACGCGGTGACCTGGGGGGAGAAGTGGTGGTGCAGACATATACCCCGGAACACTATGCGGTAAATCTCGCCGCTAAACACGATTTCAAAGGTTTTTACGACCGGGAAATAGATTCGAGGAGAGACCTTCTTCTGCCTCCTTTCGTGCATCTGGCCAAGATAACGGTCAGGGGAAGGAAAGAAGACAATGTCATTAAGAGCGTGAACAGGCTCGCGGATAAATTGCGGGCGCGTATGCCGGATGCGGACCTTCTGGGACCGGCCCCAGCCCCGATATCCAGGCTCAGAGGGTATTACAGATGGAATGTTCTTCTCCGGGCCCCGGACAGAGAGAAAATGGTCAGCGGCCTGAGAAAAGCCCTGAAAGGCCACCGGAAAGGAACGGGTATCTACATGGCCGTGGATGTCGACCCCATGTCGATGTAGGATCCGGTAGTTTCTCCCCCGGGGGTATCGGGAGGATCCAATTTTATGGACCAAAAGCCCTGCTTCTATGAACTTTACTATGGATAATAGCGGCCGGGCCTAAAGCGCAGGGGATCTTAAATGCGTATAGTTTTTTTCGGAACAGGTGAGTTCGGCTTGCCTTCACTGGGCATGCTGGCCGGGAGCCGGCACGAGATAACGGCGGTGGTAACAAGGCCGGACCGCCGTAAAGGCCGCGGGATGCGTGTAAAGCCTTCTCCGGTAAAAAAATACATTTTGGATAAAGGCATAAAGGCCGAACTCTTGCAGCCCGCGGATCCTTCGGACAAGGAATTCCAGGACACTCTCAGGCAAAAGCAGGCCGATCTTTTCATTGTGATAGATTACGGGAAGTTCCTTTCCGTAGATATCCTGAAGGTGCCGGAAGGGTTCTGCTTGAATCTTCACCCCTCGCTTCTGCCCGAGTACAGAGGGGCTTCCCCCGTGAATTACGCGATCCTCGACGGCAGGAGAATGACCGGCAATACCGTGTTCAGGATGGACCGCCGGATGGATGCGGGGGATATTATTCTGAGAGAACGGTTAGAGATAAGGCCGGAGGACGACGCGGTCTCATTGTCACGGCGGTTGTCGGAAAAAGGGGCGCTGCTGCTGATGAGCGCAATTGACCTTATCGAAAAAGGCGCAGCCGTTTTCACCCCCCAGGACGATACGGCCGCCACATTCGCCCCCAGGCTTGACAGGAAGATGGCAAAGATCGACTGGTCGGCAGGCTCGGAGCAGATCTGCCGGAAGGTAAGGGGTCTCAAGCCCTGGCCGGGTACCTTTACCCGTTACGGCGGAAAGGCCCTTAAAATAATCGAGGCCTCGGCCGATCAAGGCAGCGGAAAGCCGGGAGAGATACTTTCAACTTCCCCCCTGGTAGTGGCCGCCGGCAAGGGCGCTGTGAAGATCGACAAGGTCCATCCGGAAGGAAAGAAGGCCATGGATGCAGGGGAATATATAAAGGGAGCCCGGATCGAAAAAGGGGATGAGCTCGGCGGTTGAGGCCGGGAGAGGGTCGTAAAGCCCCGTTAATAATAAGAGGTATTAACGCGCAGGGATATCGGCCGTGCCGGTGAGGCGGTCGGGGGAAAACAGCTTTCCGCGGGTATTTCCTTCCGGAAAATAAGGTAAAAACCACCTGCCGGCCTGCCGGCACGCTTTTTCAAAAAAACTGTTGAACGAAAAGGTATTAGATTATATAATACTCACTCGATTTCGTGCCGGCCGGTCCCTTTCCGGCGTGTCCACGATAAAGTGTTCTTTCGGGAAGAGGGAGAACGGCGTAAATGTTCAAGGGTTAGGGGCGGAACGCCCCTGTTATCAAAAGACAAGGATAGAAGGAGGAGAAATGGCGGTAAAAGTAGGAATTAATGGTTTCGGCAGAATAGGAAGGATGGTCTTCCGCATAATGATGGCCAAGGGCGGTTTCGAGGTTGTTTCGATCAACGACCTTACCGACGCTAAGACACTTGCCCATCTTTTGAAGTATGATTCCGTACACGGCAAGTTCGACGGCACCGTGCAGGCTAAAGAATCTTCTATCGTCGTCAACGGCAACGAGATAGAGATAACGAGCATCAAGGACCCGGCTGAACTTCCGTGGGGCGATAAGAATGTTGATGTGGTGATAGAATCCACAGGTGTTTTCCGTAAAAAGGACCAGATAGCCAAGCATATCGAAGCCGGCGCGAAAAAGGTCATCCTTACGGTTCCCGCCAAGGACCAGATAGACAACACCATAGTCCTCGGGGTGAACGATGAAGAGCTCAAGGCGGAGGACAAGATAGTTTCTAACGCATCCTGTACTACGAACTGCCTCGCGCCGATGGTGAAGGTGCTGAACGATAATTTCGGCATTAAAAAGGGACTTATGACCACCGTTCACGCGTATACCAATGACCAGAACATCCTTGATCTTCCGCACAAGGACCTCAGGAGGGCAAGGGCGGCCTGTGAAAGCATAATCCCGACCACTACGGGCGCCGCGGCCGCTGTGGGAAAAGTTATCCCGGAACTTAACGGCAAGCTTAACGGTATGGCCATGAGGGTACCTACCAAGGACGGCTCCGTGGTGGATTTCGTGGTCGAGCTCGAGAAAAGCGTTTCCGCCGAAGATGTCAACGCCGCCATGAAGAAAGCGGCCGAGGGAGACCTTAAGGGGATAATGGAATACACCGAAGACCCTATCGTTTCCTTCGATGTCATAGGGAACCCTCATTCCTGCATATTCGATTCCCTTTCCACCATGGTCATAGGAGACAACCTTATCAAGGTCGTCGGCTGGTATGACAATGAATGGGGATATTCCAACAGGGTCGTAGACCTTATCGGAAAGCTCGCAGGATAATCGAAAAGAAAAAATAGACCGGGACGGCCTTTTAACGGCCGTCCCGGGCATTTATCGGAGGTCAGCTATGAAGAAAACTCTCAGGGATGTGGATCTTAAAGGAAAAAGGGTCCTTATGCGCGCCGATTTTAATGTTCCGCTGGACGAGAACAGGAACATAACGGATGACAGCCGCATACAGGCCGCTATGCCCTCGATCAAATATATTCTGGAGAACGGGGGGAAGCTGGTCCTCATGAGCCATATGGGCCGTCCTAAAGGAGAGGTCAAGTCCGAATTAAGGCTTGACCCGGTAGCTGACAGGCTTTCAGAGCTTCTCGGCAGGACCGTGAAGAAGACGGATGACTGCCTTGGGGAGGATGTGGAAGAGACCGTGAACGCTATGAAAGACGGAGATGTGATCCTGCTGGAGAACCTGCGTTTCCACAAGGAAGAAACAAAGAACGATCCCGATTTCGCTAAAAAACTCGCTTCTCTGGGAGATATCTTCGTGAACGACGCTTTCGGTACATGCCACAGGGCGCACGCTTCCACTGAAGGGGTCACTCATTACCTTCCGTCCGTCGCCGGATTTCTGGTGGAAAAGGAGATCCGCTACTTTGAGAAGGTGACCAAGGACCCGGACGAGCCTTTCTGCCTGGTCCTGGGAGGCGCTAAAGTAGCCGATAAGATCCCCCTTATCGAGAACATGCTGGATAAGATAGATTTTCTTCTGATAGGCGGCGCGATGGCATACACTTTCCTGAAATCCAGAAGAAAAGGTGTAGGTGACTCGCGGGTCGAGGACGAGATGCTGGATACGGTCGACAATATCTTCAAAAAAGCCAGTGAGAAGAATGTAAGCATTTTCCTGCCGAAAGACCATGTCGTGGCCCAGGAGATAAACGAGAACGCCAAGTCGAAAGTGGTAGACGAAGATATCCCCGACGGTTGGATAGGTCTGGACATAGGGCCGCGTACCGTCAAGAGTTACGAGTCCGCGCTCGGAGAGTCGAAAACGATAGCATGGAACGGGCCTATGGGGCTTTTCGAGATGAAACAGTTCTCAAAGGGCACCAGGGCCCTTGCGGAGTATATGGCGAAACTGGATTCCACCACGGTTATAGGCGGCGGGGATACCGCGGCCGCCGTTAACCAGGCCGGGCTTGGAGCTAAGATGTCGCATATGTCCACCGGCGGCGGAGCTTCACTGGAATATCTTGAGGGAAAGGTCCTGCCGGGAATAGCCGCGTTGAACGATAAAGAATAGAGTGTTCAGGTTCATATTTAGATCGAGATTCAGATTAAGGAGTGAAAAATGAGGAAACCCATTATAGCCGGTAACTGGAAGATGAACAAGGATGTCAACGAGGCCGTACAGCTTGTAAATGAGATCAAGCGGGGGGTTTCCGATATTGACAATGTCGATATTATCGTCTGTCCTCCTTATGTTGACCTGAGCGACGCCGGAGAGATGCTTGCCTCCGGTAATATCGGTGTCGGCGGACAGAACTGTTTCTGGGAGAAAGAAGGCGCTTACACCGGCGAGATATCGGTAGGCATGCTTAAAAGCGTCGGATGCGGATATGTGATCATAGGCCACTCCGAAAGGCGTAAATATTTCGGGGAAACGAACGAAACCGTGAACAAAAGGATAAAAGCCGCCATCGAAGGCGGACTTGTCCCGATAATATGCGTAGGGGAGACCCTGGAGGAAAGAGAAGCGGGCAAGACCATGGATGTGGTAAAAGACCATGTAGAAGGCGCGCTTTCCGGTTTCGACGAAGGTTTTATCAAAGATATAGTCATCGCCTATGAACCCGTCTGGGCCATCGGCACCGGCAAGACCGCCACGCCCGATCAGGCGCAGGAAGTACACGCCATGATAAGGAAATTGCTGGAAGACCTCTATTCCGGGGAGTGGGCGGCGGGCACCAGGATACTTTACGGCGGAAGCGTCAAGCCGTCCAACATAGAGGAACTGATGAAACAGGAAGACATAGACGGCGGGTTAATAGGCGGAGCCAGCTTGAAATCGGAAGGATTTGTTGATATAATCAAAACCACATCGGGCTTATACGCTTAAAAATGAGGTCAATATGTATATACTTCTTATAATCTTTCATGTCATAATATGTCTGGGGCTTATTGCTACCATTCTCCTCCAGGCGGGAAGAGGCGGAGGCCTTGCCGAAGCTTTCGGCGGGGGCGAGTCCGCGCAGTCACTGCTGGGAACACAGGCTCCCGAAGTCCTGAAAAAGGCAACCGAGATAGCCGCTATACTTTTTCTGGTGACCTCTCTGACGCTGGGTATGATAACAGCGAGAAGGGGAAGGTCCCTTTTTGAGACGGGGAGGGTACCCGCCCTGCCGGTCTCGCCGGAAACTCCCATAGCCGCTCCCAAGGATATTCCCGAAGCGCCCGCCGAAGCCGAAACCCCCGCCGAGACGGTCTCGCCGGCGGAGGCCGTGGAACAAACCGAACAGGCGCCGTCAGGGGCCCAATGATAACAGATGCCTATGCGCGGGGCTGAAAGAGTATTTCTATGCTGGAAAAGGTCACTGGCGTTTTTGTCAGTGGCCTTTTTTTTAGGGATAGATCTTCCCGGATACGGAGCGGCCGTCCCGAGAGACTCCTATGTCGCGGGAGGCATAAGTGACGCGCGTGTGCTCATACCGTTCCTTGCCGACGACACCGCTTCCAGTTCCATATGCGAACTTATTTTTAACGGACTGACAAAAGTGGATAAGGACCTCCGGGTGACCGGTGATCTGGCGCGGAGCTGGAAGATATCGGAAGACGGAAGGCTCATAACATTTTATCTGAGGGATAATGTCAGGTGGCATGACGGAAAAGCCTTTACCGCGGAAGATGTAAAGTTCACTTACGAGCAGATCCTTGATCCTTCCAACGGCTCTCCTTATATCGGCAGTTACTCCATGATCCGCGAGGTCCGCGTCCTGGACGAACATACGGTCTCTTTCGAGTACGAGGAGCCTTACGCCCCGGCTCTTCTTAAGCTGGGGATGGGTATCCTTCCCCAGCATATCCTGAGAGGAGCCGAAGACATACGGTCTTCGGATTTCGCGACGAGGCCTGTAGGTACCGGGCCTTACCGTTTCGGGAGATGGAAGAACGGAGAATACATTGTCCTCGAGGCTAACAGGGATTACTTTGAAGGAGTTCCCGGCATAAAAAGATATGTCTACAGGATCATACCGGACCAGGCCGTCGCGTTCCTCGAGCTTGTTTCGGGAGGCGTGGATTCCGTTGCATTGAGCCCTTACCAGTACAGGTACAGGAGCAGGACAAAGGATTTCGTTGAAAAGATCGAAAAGTACAAGTATCCGTCACATTCTTATGTGTATATAGGGTATAACCTGAAAGATCCGCTTTTCTCGGATAAAAGGGTAAGACGGGCTCTTTCTTATGCCGTGGATACGCGAAAAATAATCGATTCGGTACTTCTCGGCCTGGGCAGCCCTTCGACCGGACCGTTCCTTAAGGGCTCCCCGTTCTACGATGAAAGCGTGGAAGGTTATCCGTATGATCCCGGAAGGGCCGAGGCGCTTCTTAAAGAAGCAGGGTGGGAAGATACCGACGGGGACGGCATACTTGACCGGGACGGCGTGCCTTTATCGTTCACTGTCGCGACGAATCAGGGAAGCAGGGTAAGGGAGGATACCGCTACAATAGTTCAGTCCCAATGGGCCGAGATAGGCGTTGACGCAAAAATAAGGGTGGTAGCATGGTCGGCTTTTCTGGACCAGTTCGTTAACAAGAAGAACTTTCAGGCGGTCATTCTAGGATGGACCACCCCCATTGACCCGGATATATATTCCGTCTGGCATTCCGATTCTTCGCGGGAGGGAGGCCTGAACTTCGTATCCTATTCCAACGGCAGGGTGGACGCCCTTATAGAAGAAGGAAGGCGTGAATTCGATACGAGGAAAAGGCGCGAAATATACCACGAGCTCCACGGGCTGATATCCCGGGACGCGCCGTATACTTTTCTGTTCGTGCCTTACTCGACGCCCGCGGTGAACAGGCGGTTCAAGGGCATAGAACCCTCGCCTGCCGGTATAGGGTATAATTTTATAGAATGGTATGTGCCCGAAGAGGAGGTCAAGTATAAGTTCTAGCGCATAGGGTGTATCCGGAACGCTATCCGCTGTGCTGGAACATGCAAGAGGCGAGAGGGAATGGGCCACAGAAAAAGAGATCTTGTCGCGGGGATCCCACAGCCTCCAGCCGGGGACTATATATTAATTTACTGTAAGTAGATCATGAAATACTACATAATAAAACGATTACTGCTGACCATCCCGATGCTGATAGGTATTTCCATTATCATGTTCGTTGTGATGCATCTTGCGCCCGGAGACCCTACAAGCATGAGGTATGGCTTGAACCCGGAGGTCAGCCAGGGCGCAAGGGCGAATTTCAACCGCATGTACGGGCTGGACGAACCTCTTCATGTTCAGTACGGTATGTGGATCAAAAGGCTGCTTACCCTTGATTTCGGAAGGTCCCTTATCGATGACCGGCCGGTGATCGATAAAGTCGCTTCGAGGCTTCCGGCCACGGTACTTCTGCAGGCGGTTTCAATTCTTCTTATAATCTCGATAGCCATACCCCTGGGAGCCGCCGGCGGATTAAAAAGGGGGTCTTTTTTCGATAAGGTCACCACCGTGTTCGTATTTGTGGGGTACGCCATGCCGACTTTCTGGCTGGCTCTTATACTTATCTTTATCTTCGGTTTTAAACTGGGATGGCTTCCGGTGTCGGGCATGACACCGTGGTATGCGGACTATTTGCCTTTTTCCGCTAAGGCCGGGGACCTGGCCTGGCATCTGGTGCTGCCGGTCGTGACTACCGCTTTCGGTGGACTGGCGGCGCTTTCGCGGTACTCGCGGTCCAGTATGATAGAAGTGCTCAGGGAACCTTATATACTTACCGCGAGGGCAAAGGGTTTGAGCGAAAACAGGGTTGTGTTCGTCCACGCGCTAAAGAACGCCCTTTTGCCTATCGTCACCATTTTAGGCCTGACATTACCGGCTTTGATCTCAGGCAGTTTTATCTTTGAGACCATATTCGCGTGGCCGGGGATGGGCAGGCTGGGCTACGAAGCTATAATGAATTACGACTATCCCGTGATAATGGGCGTAGGAGTAATGGCCACGCTCCTGACACTGCTGGGCATATTCATATCTGATGTGCTGTATGCCGTAGTGGATCCGAGGATCAGGCTGGGGGGGGAATAAAAACAGTCATTTCCGCACCCGCTTACGCGGGCACAGGCTCCAGCGGGAACCAAATAAAAGAAAAAATATTTTTATGTGGTCCCCGCTCAAAAGCATTGTCTCTCAAGTTCAGTGAACTTTCGAGGACTTCGTCGGGGATGACATCTTTTACTTTAACTATGAAAAGAATAATTTTTGGGATCTTCATCATTGCTGTCATGACGCTCACGGCGGTATTCGCGCCTTTGGTTGCTCCGTACGATCCGCTGGAAATGGATCTTTCCCCCGAAGGCAGGCTGAAACCGCCGTCCCCGGAGCATTTTTTCGGCACGGATAATCTCGGCAGGGATGTTTTCAGCCGCATGCTCTACGGCGCCCGGATCTCGTTAAGTGTAGGATTTATAGCGGTGATAATATCCGTATGCATAGGTATACTGCTCGGAGGGTTGAGCGGTTATTACGGGGGGAGGGTCGATGCCCTGATAATGAGGTTCGTCGAGGTCATGTATTGTTTTCCCACATTTTTCCTGATAATGATGGTCATAACTTTTCTGGGCCCCAGTATCGTTAATGTCATGGTGGTCATAGGGCTTACGAGCTGGCCGGGCCTGTGCCGGCTTGTGAGGGCCGAGTTCCTTTCTCTCAGGGAAAGGGACTTTGTAAGTTCCGCAAAAGTGCAGGGGATCCCCGACAGGCGTATAATATTCAG
Organism: Candidatus Omnitrophota bacterium; assembly: GCA_014728075.1. Lineage (GTDB taxonomy): Bacteria > Omnitrophota > Gorgyraeia > Tantalellales > Tantalellaceae > WJMG01. Next base: position 16,332 of record WJMG01000048.1, read on the forward strand.
GCATATCCTGCCGAACGCCATGGCGCCCGTTTATGTAAGCGCGACCTTGAGCGTGGGGGCCGCCATCCTTGTTGAAAGCGCCCTGAGCTTCCTCGGGCTGGGCGTGCAGATACCCCGGCCCAGCTGGGGAAATATCCTTACGGCGGGTAAGAACTACCTTGATTATGCCTGGTGGCTTACTTTTTTTCCGGGTATCGCGATATTGCTTACGGTGTTGAGCTTTAATCTTGTGGGGGAAGGCTTGAGGGAATTGCTTGATCCCAGGTTGAGAAAGAGGAAATAAAAGAGGAAATAGAGGTAAAGGCAGAGATAGAGAAATTAGAAATCCCTGAACATCATTGAGCTATACCTTTTCCTGTGCCTGTACCTGAAAATTATGGATACAACACTTCGTATTGACAGCCTGACAGTGGATATCGGTCCCGGCCGGGTTATTGACGGGATCTCTTTCGAAGTCGCCGAAGGCAGGATACTGGGGCTTGTTGGGGAGTCCGGCAGTGGAAAGACCATGACCGCTCTTGCCGTCCTGGGGCTTCTTCCGGAGGGGGCCGTTATCCGTTCGGGGCAGGTGCTTTTGAAGGGCAACGATATCGTTCCCATGTCCCCGGAAGAGAGAAGGCGCCTGCGCGGGAAAAAAGCGGCAATGTCGTTTCAGGAGCCCTTTACGGCCTTCAATCCCGTTATGAGGATCGGTGAACAGGTAACGGAGGCTATGAGGGCCCATGGCATGAGCAGGGCAGGCGCGGAAAAGAGGCTGGCGGAACTTTCCCGGATGGTGAAGCTCTCTCCGGGAATATGCAGGCATTATCCCCATGAGCTCTCCGGAGGGGAAAGGCAGAGGATGATGATAGCCATGGCGCTTTCATGCGGCCCCGATCTTCTGATCCTGGATGAGCCGACCACGGCGCTTGATGTTTCGGTTCAGAAGCATATCCTTGACCTGGTCTCTGAACTGCAGCGCCGGAAGAAATTCAGCGTACTGTTCATAACACACGATTTTTCCGTCGTTAATAAGATAGCGGATGATGTGGCCGTTATGAAAGAGGGAAGGATAGTGGAAAAGGGGTCAAAAGACAAAGTCCTCAAGGCCCCGGGGCACGAATATACCAGGAAGCTCATAGGTTGTATCCCGCGCCTTGGCGATACGCGTAAAAGATTGCCGGTATAGAGTAAACAGCGAAAGGCTAATGTTAGAGGTGATACGGAAGGATGGCATCTGTTTGAAATATGTTTATGTTTTTAAGTGGTTCCCGCTTAAATATATCGCGGGGACGCCACTCGATAAGGGCAGGGATGATGATAGAAGTAACGGATCTGAAAAAATATTTCTATAAGAGAAAAGGGTTTTTTTCTCCTTCCTCCGATCCCGTAAAGGCTGTGGATGGTGTAAGTTTTTCAGTTGAAAAAGGTTCCACATTCGGACTTGTGGGTGAGTCAGGGTGCGGCAAGACGACCGTCGCCCGTATCCTTTCGGGTATCCTCGAGAAGGACGCGGGCCGGTTTTCGATTTCCGGTAAGCGGGACATGGTCTTCCAGGACCCTTTCGGTTCGCTGAATCCCCGTATGCATATATACGGTATTCTTTCCGAATCCCTGAAAGTGAGCAAAGTATCCCCCGCAGAGGCCCGCGCGAGGTGCGTAGAAGCCCTTGAGCTGGTAAACCTGGACCCGGCCGGGGTCATGGATAAATATCCCCATCAGTTCTCGGGAGGCGAAAGACAGAGGATAGCTATCGCAAGGGCGCTTGTCAACCGGCCGGAAATACTTATTCTCGACGAGCCGGTGTCAAGCCTCGATGTTTCCATACAGGCCGGGATATTGAACCTTTTGAAGGACCTTCAGGAGGAAAAATCCCTTACTTATCTTTTTATATCTCACGACCTGAGGGTGGTCGAGTTCATGTCGGATACCGTAGGGGTCATGAAAAACGGTAAGATCGTGGAATGCGCTTCGGCGAAAGAGATCTACAGTTCACCAAAACATCCTTATACGAGGATCCTTCTCGAGGCGGTGCCTTCTTTTTGACCGTTTTGACGGGCCGTCCCGGTCCGTTTCCCGGAATCTTGATTTTAAGCATGAAATCTGGTAAACTGACATCTTCGTATAATAGTATTACGATATACGGTACAGGGGCCGGACATAACCCCTAAGCCCCCGCAAAGGAGTCCAAATGGGTCATACCATAACCGAAAAGATACTTTTAGCCCATGCGCCGGGAGTTAAGGATATCTCTCCGGGTGATTTTATAAGGGCAAAAGTGGATCTCTGTATGGGTAACGATATTACGAGTCCCATAGCTATAAAGGAGTTCCGTGCTCTGGGCAAAAAGAAGGTCTTCAACCAGAACAGGGTTATCCTTGTCCCGGACCATTTTCTGCCGGCCAAGGACGCCAAGAGCGCTAACCAGGCTCAACTTTTAAAGGATTTTGCCGGGGAGTACGGCATAACAAATTATTTCGAGCTGGGAGAGATGGGGGTAGAGCACGCCCTGGTCCCCGAAAGAGGTATAATACTTCCAGGAGATCTTATGATAGGCGCCGATTCCCACACCTGCACGCACGGTGCCCTGGGGGCGTTCGCTACGGGAGTGGGATCCACCGACCTGGCTTACGCCATGGCTTTCGGCGAGTGCTGGTTCAAGGTGCCGGAGACCATTAAGCTTGTTTTTAAGGGTAAACCGAAAAAATGGGTAGGTGGAAAGGACCTTATACTGCACGCTATCTCCGATCTGGGTGTTTCGGGCGCTTTGTATAAAACGCTGGAGATAACCGGGCCCGCTATCGAGGGGCTTCCCATGGACGACAGGTTCACCATATGCAATATGGCCATAGAAGCGGGGGCAAAGAACGGAATAATCGAGGCCGACAAAACCACCGAAAAATACATAAAGGCGGCTTTGCGCAAGTATAAGCAGCCCAGGAAGTCCTACAATCTTTACAAGAGCGATCCCGACGCCCGTTATTCCGACATAAGGGAATATAATGTTTCCAAAATGGAGCCGGTGGTCGCAGCGCCTCATCTTCCTTCAAAGGGAAGGCCGGTAAGCGAATATAAAGGAGTAAAGGTGGACCAGGTGGTCATAGGCTCCTGCACCAACGGCCGGATATCCGACCTCAAGACCGCCGCCGCCGTACTGAAGAGGAGAAAGGTCCATCCTAATGTGAGGCTCGTGGTGATACCCGCGACCCAGTCAATATACAAAGAAGCCATGGATGAGGGCTACATGGAGGCGTTCATAAAAGCGGGCGCGACTTTCTGTACCCCCAGTTGCGGGCCCTGCCTGGGTGGGCATATGGGCATACTTGCCGAAGGAGAAGTGGCCGTGGCCACTACTAACAGGAATTTCGTGGGAAGGATGGGGCATCCCAAAAGCTACATATATCTGGCCAACCCCGCCGTTGCCGCGGCCAGCGCCGTAAAGGGCCAGATATCCCATCCGTCGGAGTTGTAACAGGACAGGTCTTATTTTACATGATGCCCGCTTAAGAGCGTTGCGGGAAGGACAAAGTATATTTTTACGATAACCCTTGAGAGGTTTGCATGAAGCTCAAAGGCAAGGTCCACAAGTTCGGGAACGATATTAACACGGATGAGATCATACCTGCCAGATACCTCAATACTTCCGACCCCGAGGAACTGGCAAAACACTGTATGGAAGACGCGGACCCGGATTTCGTGAATAAGGTCAGAAAAGGCGATATCATAGTGGCCGGAGATAATTTCGGCTGCGGTTCCAGCAGGGAGCACGCGCCCATATCTATCAAATCTGCCGGGGTTTCCTGCGTTATTGCTAAAAGTTTCGCCAGGATCTTCTACAGGAACTGTATAAATATCGGCCTTCCCATATTTACCAGTCCGGAAGCTTCGGAGGAGCTCAAACCCGGGGATACTGCCGAGGTCGACGCTGATAAGGGAAAGATCCGTAAGGCCAGGTCCAAAAAGGAGTATTCCTCGGAAACTTTTCCCGGCTTTATCAAGGACATCATGAAGGCCGGCGGGCTTATGGAATACGCTAAAAAGAAAAAATAGTTTCAGATAGCCGGGGCAGGCGCCGGACAGCAGGTCATTTGTGATCGCTGTCACGCGATATAAGACAAGGAGCGTAAGATGTATAAAATAGCGGTCATACCGGGCGATGGTACGGGGCCGGAAGTGGTAAGGGAAGGGCTTAAGGTCCTCAATGCGGTCAACGAGAAGTTCGGGATAAAAGCCGAATTCACCGAATTTCTCTTCGGGGGAGAGCGTTACATGAAAACGGGTGAAGTCCTGTCTGATGAGGAATTATCCCGGCTCAGAAAATTCGATGCGATATTTCTGGGGGCAATAGGGCACCCGGAAGTAAAGCCCGGTATACTGGAAAAGGGGATACTTCTTAAGCTCCGTTTCGGTCTGGACCAGTATATTAACCTGCGCCCTGTCAGGCTTTACCCGAATGTATATACCCCCGTAAAAGGCAAGGAGCCGGGTGATATCGATTTCGTAGTGGTCAGGGAGAATACCGAAGGGCTCTATACCGGCACGGGCGGATTTACCCAGAAAGGAACTCCGCACGAGGTGGCGGTGCAAAGTTCGGTTTCCACCAGGATGGGCGTGGACAGATGCCTGCGTTTTGCTTTTGAATACGCCAGAAAAAGGAACAAGAAGAAAAAATTGACGCTTTGCGGAAAGACCAATGTGCTGACATACCAGTTCGACCTCTGGGAGAGGGCCTTCAACGAGATGGGCGAAAAAGAATATCCTGATATAGAAAGGGATTACGCGCATGTCGATGCTATGACGCTGTACATGATAGAATGCCCTGAGAAATACGATGTTATCGTTACCGATAACATGTTCGGGGATATCATAACCGACCTCGCGGCGGTAATTCAGGGAGGCCTGGGTGTGGCAGCCGGGGGGAATATAAACCCTGACGGTGTTTCCATGTTCGAACCCATAGGAGGCACCGCGCCTGCGTTCACGGGAAAGAACGAGATAAACCCGCTTGCCGCCATCGGCGCCGCCGGGATGATGCTCGAAATGCTCGGAGAACGGGAAGCGGCTGAAGCGGTAGAGAACGCTATATTGCGGGTAACACCTAAGATGAAGAGCATGAGGGCCGCGGAAATGGGGATGGGGACCGATGAGGTAGGTGACCTTGTGGTCAATGAGTTGAAATAGCACGGAGCAGGCGCAGGGTTTTCGGGTGTTTTGCCTGTGATCTTTGCTGAAATAGAAAGGCCGAGTGATGCCGATGTTGAAAAAAAAGGAAAAATACAATGTAGCGATAATGGGCGCCACCGGGGCGGTGGGGACCCAGTTCCTGTGGATACTCGAAGAAAGGGGCTTTCCGGTAGATGAGTTGAGGCTTTTAGCCAGCGAAAGGTCCAAGGGGAAGAAACTCGTTTTCAAAGGCAAAGAGATACCTGTCCAGGTCCTGGGTAAAGATTCCTTCGGTGACATCGATATAGTCCTGGCTTCCGCGGGAGGTTCCCGGAGCAGGGAATTCCTTCCCGCCGCCGTTGAAGCGGGTTGCGTGTGCGTGGATAATTCAAGCGCTTTCAGGATGGACGAGAGCGTTCCTCTCGTAGTTCCTGAGGTAAATCCCGGGGCTATAAAGTCCCACAGGGGTATAATAGCCAACCCGAATTGCTCGACTATACAGATGGTGCTGCCGCTGTGCGCGGTCAACCGCCTTTCTCCCGTTAAGAGGGTCATAGTCAGCACATACCAGTCAGTATCGGGTGCCGGACAGCAGAACATACTCGAGATGGAAGCCCAGGTCATAAGGTTGAGTAAGAAAGAGACCCATCACGGTATAGGTGAGCATACGGTCCCGTCCGGAATGATAAACAGGTTCCCTCATCAGATCGCTTATAACCTTATACCGCAAATAGATGTTTTTGAGGAGAACCGGTATACCAAAGAGGAAATGAAGATGGTCAATGAGACCAGGAAAATAATGGATATCCCCGGCCTGGCGGTTTCCGCTACCTGTGTCAGGGTGCCTGTTTATTACGCGCATTCCGAGAGCGTTACTCTGGAAACGGAGGATAAAATAGACCTGGATGAACTGCGCTCGGCCTTGAACGAATTCCCGGGCATCAGGCTGGCTGACGATCCCGCCGCCATGGAGTACCCCATGCCCATAGATGCCGAAGGGCAGGACGATGTCCTCGTCGGAAGGATCAGAGAGGACCTTTCCAGTGAAACGGGGATAAACATGTGGGTAGTAGCGGATAACCTGAGGAAGGGCGCCGCGCTTAACGCCATACAGATAGCGGAAGAACTGATCAGGGGATAAATTATAGCGTATAGCGTTTAGAGGAAAACCGACGCCATACGCTGCGCGCTATACGCTTGCCATGAGGACCATCAAACTCACCATCGCATATGACGGCACCCGGTATAACGGCTGGCAGGTCCAGAAGAACGGTAATACCGTACAGGCCGAACTGGAAAGGGCTATTGAAAAAGCCGCTAAAAGGCGGTCAAGGGTACACGCGGCCGGGCGTACCGATGCCGGGGTCCACGCGAAAGGCCAGGTCGCGCATTACACCGGTTCTTCCGACATACCTTCCGGGAAAATACCTGTTGCCGTCAATACTTTTCTGCCTCGTGATATCGCCATACTGAAAGCCGAAGAGGTCTCATCAGGTTTCCATTCACAGTATGACGCCAAGAGTAAACTTTACAGTTACTATATTTTCAACTCCCGGAGAAGGGATCCTTTTCGTGAGAGATATTCCTGGAGGGTCCCCTATGAGCTTGATATCCCTCTTATGCGAAGGGAAGCCGGAATGCTTTTAGGCAGGCAGGACTTTAAATGTTTTCAGGCCAGGGATAAGAGGGAAAGGACTTCCGTGAGGGATATCCTGAGTGTGGGTATAAAGAGAAAGGGGACCACGGTGAGGATCGACATAGAAGCCGACGGATTTCTTTATAATATGGTGCGGAACATTACAGGTACACTGGTGGATTCCGGCAGGGGATATCTTCCCGAAGGAAGCGTTGAGGAAATAATCGGTTCAAAGGACCGCACCAAGGCGGGCCCCACTGCTCCCCCTCAGGGGCTGTTCCTTATGAAAGTGCGGTATTGAGATCCCCGCGGGTTCAGGAGAGAAGAACCGGCGTAAAGCCGGTTTTTTTAGCGCTCACTTGACAAGTATAAATACTTGTTCTATACTTGTTATATAAGCAAAACAGGGAGGATGAATGGCCGGGAAGAATAAGTTCAGGTTCTACGCGACGGTTTCGGACAGAGGGCAGATATTCATTCCCAAGGCTTTACAGAATTACTTTGGGATAGGTTCCAGGGACAAGGTCGCTTTTATAGTAGAGGACGATGGTTCCGTTCGTTTCAGAAAAAAAACAAAAAGGTTGTCATGAAGCAAAAGTACCGGCGGCCCGGTATATTCCGCGGGAATAAGGGATGTGGTATAAGTATACAATCCGGGGAGATCTTTTTTTATGAACCCGGAAGAACTATTGCGGCGGAGCGGGCAGGGAGCGTGCCCGGAAGCGGCCGCACAGGCCTTGACCTGTCAAGAAGGGTCTTATGGAAAGGAGGACCGGGTGAAATACAGAACGACCGTCAGGATAGTTTGTTACGGGTCTGACGCCGAAGAAGCCGCGCATATCGCGGGAGAATATCTGCGCGGTAACGAGCTTGACCCCGGAGTTTCGATCAGATGCAGAACGAAAAGGATCAAAGACAATATGTTCCGGAAAATGACGCTCTTTCTGGCTTTTCTGGGATTATTTGCGTCACTTATACTCCTTAACAGTATTTAAAGGGAAAGGGGGGAATGGCCATGGCTGCGGCGAAACTGCGGTGCCATAAAGTGAATATCAATGACAGGAGGCGCGACCTCAAGAAAAAGAACGACCTGTTATCCAGAGATGTGAACCCCGACGCGCTCAGGCATGTTTTTGATACTTATTACAGGGACCAGGTCAGGGCTCTTTACAGAGCGGTTGAACGCTGCTGATACGGTTCGACCCCCGTTCTTTGTCCGGTATCCGGAGGTGGACCGAACCCCCTCCTCAGACCTTTGACATGAATACGGAAACGGCAGGTCAACTCCGGGTTTTCAACACCCTGTCTCATATATTCCGCTTGACAAAAATCCGCAAATATGCTAATTTTACAATTCTTCACGCTGCGTGTACAGTGAACGGATTGAGTCCCTCCGTAGCTTTAGTTCGATACGGGGAGGGCCGTTAATTCTTAAAAGGAAATGTATTATGAATAAAACAAAGATGGTCAGAAGAGAAGATGTGGACCACAAGTGGTTTGTCGTGGATGTAAAGGACAAAGTGCTGGGAAGGGCGGCAACGACTATAGCTACTCTTCTTCGGGGAAAGAACAGGCCGGATTTCACCCCGCATACCGATCTGGGGGCCGGAGTAATAGTCCTTAACTGCGACAAGGTAAAAGTGACCGGTAATAAAGCTTCGCAGAAGGTCTACAAGAGTTTTTCGGGTTATCCGGGCGGTCAGAAAGAAGTTAAATATAACAAGATGATCGAAAAGAAACCTGAACATATATTAAGGCACGCCGTAAAAGGCATGCTTCCCAAGAACAGCATAGGAGCGAGAATGATCAAAAGGCTCAAGCTCTATACCGGGACGGAGCACGGGCATTCGGCGCAGAGACCCGAAGTTATAGAAATATGAACACAAGAACAATCGAGGGGTAGATAAATGGAAGAATATGTTGCTGTAGGCAGAAGAAAGGAATCCGTGGCCAGGGTAAGACTGCGCCCCGGAAAAGGAGCTATAAAGGTCAATAAAAGGGAATTCGAGGAGTTTTTCCCGAGAGAGACCCATCGCATCACCGTTCTGCTGCCTTTTGAGCAGACGAAAACCCTGGAAAAATACGATGTGCTCGCGACGGTTTCGGGGGGAGGCTCCAGCGGACAGGCGGGTGCTTTGAAGCACGGGATCTCCAGGGCCCTCGTTAAGACGGATGAGTCCCTTAAACTGGCCCTGAGAAAAGCCGGCTTCCTTACAAGAGACCCCAGAGCCAAGGAAAGGAAGAAGTACGGACAGAAACGCGCCCGTAAGAATTTCCAGTTCTCGAAACGATAAAAACACAGGATATTCTGAAAAACAGGCCGCGTTTCCCGCGGCCTGTTTTTTTATAGAAGCCGTTGTCGCAGGCCGCAAGCTATGACATGAAAAGCAAGCGCGACAAACGGCTTTATTTTTAGTTGACACTTACCGGCATTCGTTCTATACTGATTTTTTTCGGGCTGGATATATTTATAATATTAAAATAATAATAATAAAAGCCATCTGGAGTTCATGATGTTGAAAACTGCCGTAATAGGGTGTACCGGATATTCCGGACAGGAACTGGTGGATATCCTTGCTTCACATCCCGGCGTTGAGCTGGCCTGTCTGACGGCCCGGTTCGATGAGCCGACCGTTTATTCGGATGTTTATCCGCGTTTCAAGGGGAGGGCGGACCTGGTCTGCGACAGGCTCGAAGCCAGTAAGGTCTCGGAAAAATGTGAT
>WJMG01000049.1 GCA_014728075.1 Candidatus Omnitrophota bacterium
GCTTATTCCCCTTTTCTGGCCTTTGTGAGAACGGGGCCAGTGGCCCTTAAGCACAAAAATATGAGGACTTCCGGAGAAGTCCTCATATGTATGGTGCGCGAGGGGAGAAAACAAGCCCCGAAGGGGCGCAGGATCCTGCCCCGCGCATGCGCTATTTAATACTTTATGCAGGAAAATTTATTTTTATGGGGAAAGTATTGAATGGCGCATATGAAATTGTCCAGAGAAGGTTTCGGGGAAAGCAATTTCATAACAATAAATTAAAGGCACAAAAAAGGCACCCGCTTGTGCAGGTGCCTTTAATTATGGTGCGCGAGGGGAGATTTGAACTCCCACAGGGTTGCCCCCGCCAGCCCCTCAAGCTGGTGCGTCTGCCGTTCCGCCACTCGCGCGAAAAGACTTAAGATCAATGACCGTGTAACAGGTAATGCCTTACGCGTTCATATCTTATGTAAAGATCGGATATCATTACGCTGATGCCGATGACAAAAACAGCCACGGCGGCTATGAGCGCTTTAATGAAGATGGGCCTGACATTCTGCATTATGGTCCTTTTTTAATGAGCACAGAAACATCAACCCGCAATGAAGCATACTCAAAAATAATGGAGAAAAATCGATCTAATCCGCTGTTTTCTATTATCTATTGTTCTCAAGGTCCGCCAAAGACGGATCTTTATGGCAGCCCCAAGGGGATTCGAACCCCTGTCGCCAGAATGAGAATCTGGTGTCCTGGACCTGACTAGACGATGGGGCCGCCGACAGGTAAAGATATTATCACGGCACTTTGGATTTGTCAATGTATTAGAGAGGCTCTTTGCGGCTTTCCCGCTAAAATGGATACAGGCTGGAGGCCCGCTTGTATAGAGGTCTGTTGTTGGGTATATTTAAGATGTGGAGAGTTCTCATATAAACAAACGGGAGCAAGGAGAATATCATGGATATCAAGTGGTTAAGTGTTCTTTTTCTGGTTGCGGCGATGCTTTTCGGGTCTCCGGTCACGGAGTACGCCCGCGGAGAAGAAAATGCGGAGAAGAGGGGATATAAAGAGATATATCCCCGGAATATAGTTGAGGCAGGGCCTTTTTACTACTTTGAGGAATACGACGAGCTTCTCGTAAGGTTCTATACGATATTGTTCGATAAATACTCACTGGCCGGGCTGATAGAGCTTTTCAAAAAAGAGGGTGGCCTGTCAGGATGCGAAAGGATACTGGATATAGGCACAGGCACGGGATCGCTGGGGTTCGCTGCCATCGCGTACGGGGGCGGGAGGGTAGTCGGCACAGAGCTGGACCCTCTGGCGGTAAAGAACGCCAGATATAACATAAAAAGGTTCGGCCTGGAAGATATCTTCGAAGTAAGAGAGGTCCCTTTTGATTCGCCGTCCGCCTATTCCGTTATAAAAGACAAAGAGAAGTTCGACCTGATAATTTCGGATCCTCCGCAGAGTTACGATGAAGGCGACAGGCGGCCTTTCCCGGAAGCCGGGTGGGATGCGGGAGGTACCAGAGAGGCGTTTTTCACAAGGGACGAGGGATATGGACTTTTAAAGTCTTTGGTCGAAGGTTTAAGGGGCCGCCTGAACGAGAACGGACGGGCGCTTCTAATGATGAAGAACCCTAAAGGCATAAGCATGCTCAAAAGCCTGGCGGCAAAGAACGGCATCGAGCTTAAAATGGTATATTCAACTCAAAAAGAGCTGGACCCCCTGGACAAAAGATTTATCGGAAGGAATACTAGAATGCCTAACATGGGAAGAAATATGATGATATTCGAGTTGAGGCCGGAAAAATGAGACGATCTGCTTGAGAAAATATTTCAACAAAAAACCCGGGGTCTTTGCCCGGGTCCTTTGCTGCGCCCGCTACACGCGGGCGCATTATTATATGAACCTCCTACATAATCAAGTATACTTAATTGTATTACACCGGGCAACGCACAAAGTTTGGCTTTTTGTTTTCTAACGCCGGGTTTTTTCTTATCCGGCTTTGCCGGAAAAGGCGGAGTACCGGGAGAGATTTTCGGATACCGCCGATTTGCATTTTCAAGCCGTATTATGTATATTTCTTTAAGTATAAGAGACAAATGTGCTTAAATTACGGAGGTGTGATGCGGACTTCTTTGGAACAGAGGGATGTGGTAATGATGCTTATAAGTGTATTTCTTACCGCGTTATTCATTGTTGTAAAGCATTTGTATGTTTTGTAGATCCGGGAAAATAAGTATATGCACAAAATACGGAAAAATATCAGGATAAAGGGTGTGTCCGGATTCCTATGCCTTCTTCTGGTATTATCTTTTTCCACGGGAATGTATGTATGGGCCGATGAACCGGATAAGCCAGAAATTAAGCTTTACTGGTTCATCCCCGACGGGATGAGGGCGGACCCTTATGTGTTCAATATTTACCGATGGGCCTGTGAAGGAAAACTTCCGAACATCAAAAAAATGATGGAAGAGGGAACATACGGTTTCTGTAAGCCGGTTTACCCGGGGCATACCCCCGTTAACTTTGCCACGCTTTTTACCGGGTCGAATCCCTATGTTCACGGAGTGTCGGACGGGCCCATGCATACCGAGGGCAATCCCCTGACAAGGCCTTCCGTCGCCGGATTCCGGTCAACAGCGAAAAAGGTCGAGCCTATCTGGGTGACCCTCGAGGAACAGGGGAAAAGGGTGGCGCTGTTGTCTATTCCCGGCTCGACACCGCCCGAACTCGATAAAGGGTATACCGTAGTGGGCAGATGGGGGGGCTGGGGAGCGAATTTTTACGCTGTAAATTTTGAAGATATCGGTAAAGGCGATGCGAGGAGGGAACAGGGAAGACACGCGAGGCTTTTCTTTTTCGGCCCGCCCCTTGCTGTTTTTACCGGCCACGCCCCGGCCGGGGACCCGGCAGGGCTTCTTTCTTACTCGGTTCCGAGAGAAGCAGATCTAAGCGCGTGGGGCAAAACGGTAAGAGCTTTAATGGTAGATACTTCCGACGACAACAAGGTGAATTACGATAAAGTGGTCTTTCTGGACGGTGAAACCGTTCTGGCAGAACTTAAAGAAGGACAATGGAGCGGGTGGGTGCCTTTAGACCTTGAATGGAACGGCCTGCAGATAGGGACAAGCGCCAGGATAAAGGTAATAAAACTGGAAGATAACGGATTTTTCAGAATAAGGGTATATTATAACGCGCTCAACGAAACGGTATCGGACCCTTCATATCTGGCCTCTCAAATAATAGAGAATATAGGGCCTATGGTGGATTACGCTGATAATTTTCCTCCGCAGCTGATATTCTATGAGGAAGATAAAGATACTTTCCTGGAGGAAGCCGTGATGTCTTTTGACTGGCACCGGGATGCTGTGGGCTATTTTATAAATGAATACGACCCGGATGTTCTTATCCAGGATATCTATACACCGAACCAGATGCTTACCAGCAGGTGGTGGATGGGGTATGTAGACCCGACCTCGCCTTTATATAATAAGGTAAGTGACAACGAGAGGGAAATTTTGTGGGAGGAAGTCAGGGATATGTATAAAAGGCTTGACGCTATCGTCGGCGAATACTTGAAGAACGCGGATGAAAATACCATCGTAGCGCTTTCTTCCGACCACGGGGCAATACCTTTATACAAGTGGGTCAACCTGAACAACTTATTCGCCGAAAAAGGCTGGTTGAAGTTCACTATAGATCCCGTAACGGGCGAGCCCTCGATAGACTGGGTGAATTCACGGGTCGTATATTTGAACTTCGGGCAGGTGCATGTTAACCCGGACGGGCTGCATGATGCCGACGGTAACTGGCACAGGGCGTCCGGGCCGGCGTACGAGTCCTTGCGGGAAGAAGTAAAGGACTCGATCCGATACCTGGAGGACGAGGACGGTATAAGGCCTTTAATGCGGGTAAGTGACTGGGAAACGGCAGAAGAAAAATTCGGGCTGCCCGGTGAGCGGGTCGGAGACATAATAATAGCGAACCGTCCGGGTTACGGATGGAGCGAGAAAGTGACGAAAGGGATGGAAGTTTTTTCCACCCCCCTGAAGTCGGGATATAAACAGGCTATCATACCGGACGACCTTCCCGGCATGTGGACGCCTTTTATGCTGAAAGGCCCGGGGGTGAAAAAAGGCTGTTTTTTGGGCGATCAGCCCGTGGACATGATAGATCAGTATCCTACCCTAATGAAACTTCTGGGTGCCGAGACGCCCGGTTTCGTGGAAGGCAGGCCTATCGGGGCCGCGCTGGAAAAACCGGAATAAAGCGTCTTACTTCGAAAGTCGGAAGGAAGCCATTGTCTCCAGGGCCACGCTGACAAGGTCCTTATCCGCAGGAACAAAAAGAGTTATCTCCAGGGAAGTGGATGTCCTGTCAACATAGAACATGGCGAAAAGAGCTTTCTGCGCGATCTGGGACTCATCCCATACGCCTAAAACATAGCGTTCCGAGGCATTCGCTATTATGACTTTTGTGTTCTTGCCGGCCATATTAATGGCCGTTTCCATCGGTTTTTTGCTCTCCGGAGCGCCGGTGGACCTTGAGATAAAAGCGGGATAAGGTATGATCTGGGGACCGTACAGGTCTTTGATTATCTCGTATTTCGCCATGGAATGCCGTTTCGCGTCTTCAGCGGTGATAGGGGATATGGCTTTTACTTCAAGCCTCATGTTCTCTACCTGTCCTATGATCGTCCTGAACTCCATTCCTCTGGCTTGCTGCGAAAAGTCCGTTTCCGGGCGCATCGCGGGCAGTCTCCGGAAATAGAAACCGTATTCCCTGAAAATGTCGTTCATCGGATGAGTTCCGTTTTCCCCGCAGCCGGTACTTCCCGCTAAAAGGAATAAGGTGAGCACCATCGGGCCCATAGCGTATCTTGCGGAACGGGATATCTTCATAAAGCCTCTCTTTTTCAACGGCCGGCTGACGGCTCTTGATAGGATTTTATCTTCTCCAGCGTTTCAGGAGGATATCTGTAGGCCCTGTAGATGCCCAGGCCTCCCTCGACTGAAGTTATGGTGCTTACATAGTCCCAGACTATCTCGCCTTCCGGGGTTATTTCGAATATCCTGTCCTGCAGGCCCTCGCAGATAAGGGTATTGCCGTTGGGGAGCCTGTCGGCGTTAGAGAGCATAGTGCTGAAAAAACTTATTTTAGGGTCCCCGTGGTATTCCCAGACGATCTCCTCGGCCAGCGGGTCGACCTCTATTACGCGGGACCACCCCCTTTTGGGGCCATTGTCGAAGATCAGAAGGTGGCCGTTATCGAGTACGGTGGGAGTGTGTTGTCCGTCGAGTTCTCCCGGGCCCCAGGCCCATACTATTTTACCGGAAGGGTAGTCTATTACTCCTATAGTATCTATTGTGGGAAAGCTGAAGATTATGTTGCCTTCCTTGAAACGGGGGTCCTTTTCTCCGACGGGATTCGGGGGAATGATCTCACAGGTGTTGCCGTGAGCCCAGTCGCCGGGAGGGTAGATGCATCTTATGTTCCTTTTGCGCACTTCTTCAGGAAGCTTTCTGAGGGCTTCTTCGCATGCCCTGACCGGGCCTCCGAAGGGGTCCCTTTCAGGCCATTCTCTGTCCAGTTCCGGTTCAAAGAACTGTCGGTAGGGCAGTTCGAGACCCGTCAGGGCCTCGAGTTCGTCCAGATGGTCCTCAGACCTCCATCTCCACAGGACATTTCCATCGCGGTCGATTATTTCGGTCCGCGGGCAGATAAGGTAGGGGACCTTGCTTTTTTCGGGATACGGCGCGTAAACGAGCTCGTCGCGCAGTATGAGGAAAGTGGTATCGTCTATTATCTGGAAATCGTGCTGTATGAAGCCGGGGTAAAACCATAAGACCCTGCTTTCGGGATCGATCTCCCTGATCCCCGAGTTTTTGGGTTCGGGGTAACTGGGGGAGGGGACATCGTTCGTAATGTAAAAAAGGGTGCCTTTATCCGTTAAACGGCCGAAAGATACCGATGGGGCGGGAGTCAGTATCCAGAGATGCTGAATGCTCCCTTCCATGTCTATCAGGTAGATCGGGTAATAAACGGCGCGGCCGGGAGAACCGGAGGAAGGGCGGGTAAGCCCGCAGAAAAGAGTGGAACCGTTATAGGCCTTCTCCGGCTTATATACCCTCAGGCCTTTCCGGCTTTTGGGCAGGGAAGGAGAGGATACAACGATCTTCTTTCCCGGCCTGCCGGAAGGGGGTTTAGCCGCATAAGCGCGCGCGGATCCCGGGCCGTAGAAAAAACCTACGGCAATAAGGGCCGCGAGGCAGACCCCCGCGGTCAAAAAGGCCTTTTTGCCGGATGATAGCTTCATACAACAAGTGTACCATATTATTACATGGAGTGGAATTCAGACATTGAACTTGATGGAAAGGATGTCCCCGTCCTTTACTATGTATCCCTTGCCTTCCAGACGGAAAAGCCCGGCGTTCTTTACCTCTCTTTCAGACCCTTTTTCCCTGAGGTCTTCGAAGGAAAAGGTCTCCGCCCGGATAAAGCCTCTTTCGAGGTCGGAATGTATTTTCCCCGCGGCTTTAACGGCCGGTGTTCCCTCTTTTACCGTCCACGCGCGAACCTCATCCTCTCCGACGGTAAAGAAAGATATCAGGCCGAGCGTCCCATAGGCTTTTCTTATGAAGGCGTTCAGGGAGAGCTCTTTAACCCCCAGGTCCTCCAGAAAAGCTTTTCTGTCCTCTTCGTCAAGGCGCCTTATCTCGGCTTCCATGCTGGCGCTTATTGCCATTGCTTCCGGGAGGGAGGATAGGGTCTTTTCCGTGGCAGGGGAATTAAGCTCATTATCGGAAACATTCAAAAGTACGAGAAACGGCTTAAGAGTGAGGAACTGGAACGATCTTATGGATTTTTCTTCCTGTTCCGTCAGGCCGGCGCGGGAGGCCGGTTCTTCTTCTTCCAGCCGGTCCATGACCTTGCGGATAGCGGCGAACTCGTCCTTGTCCTCTTTGGAAGCGGCGCCTTTGGAGATCGACTTTTCTAGCTTTTCCAGGCGCTTCTCGGCGATAGCCATGTCGGCCAGGACCAGACCTGTTTGTATCTGTTCCAGGTCCCGCAGGGGATCTACGCTGTTCAGGGGATGCGGGACATTGGGGTCCTCAAAAGCCCTGATAACGAACACGAGCGCGTCGACTTCCCTGCACGAAGCCGTTATCTTGGGGTCGGAAGAATCGTTGATACTCCCGGGGATGTCGACGAACTCTATGGAAGCGTAGACCGTCTTGCGGGGGTTGTAAAGATCAGAAAGCCACTCTAATCGTTCGTCCGGCACTTTTACGACCGATAAATGCGCTTCTATTTTTCCGAAAGCGCCGACTTCTTTCTCGGCTCCCGTGAGAGCGTTAAAAACGGTGGTTTTCCCGGAGCTTTCGAGCCCGATCATTGCTAATTTCATGTTATTTTTCCCCGGCCTTTTCTACCAGGACCCTTCCGTACTCGTTGACCTTTAACTTTATAAGGTGAGGCCCGATCTCCAGGGCGGCTTGCTTTGAAACGAGAGGTATGTTCATTATCTCCGTGGAACAGTGAGAGCCCTCTTTTTTTACCGTAACGGTCTTTTTCACGATCACGCTGTTCTCTGCCAGGCCGTGGTAACTGTAGCGTAAAGACCTGAGCGCTTCCTGATCGCCGGAAGTCGTATAATAGCGGACCATACCTCCCCCTACGGCCACGGGTCCGTCGGTGACTATATACAGTTCATCCGCCGAAGAGAGGATAGCTCCCGGGCAGACGCAGGCAATGCATAATATCGCGGATAACAGCTTATTCACAGCAAACAATATTAACATTTATGAGGGCAACAGGCAAGTATTATCCTTATCCGGATATCCCGCTTTAAACAACCGCCTTTGCAGTATAAATTTACTATGTTATACTCTATATGCTTATGAATGCGATATTCAAGAACAAGATAGCGGTCATCGTGCTTTTGGCCGGAGCGTGCCTGGCTTACGGAAACTCGCTCGGAGGCGGCTTCGTTTACGACGATAAGGCCATGATACTGGCGTATGACCTGGTCCAGGACCTCGGGAACATACCCAGGGCTTTTGTTTCTCCCACCAGCCTTTACGGTAATGTTAATTATTACAGGCCCTTACAGACCGTGACTTACATAGTGGATTATTACCTGTGGGGGCGCCTGGCCGGCGGGTTTCATTTTACCAATCTTCTGCTTCACCTCGCCTGCGTGTTCTGCCTTTTCAGGTTCCTCAGGCTTATTTTCAGGGATACGGCCGTTGTCTTTACGGCGTCATTGCTTTTCGCGGTCCATCCCGTGCACGCTACAGTCGTTTCGTACATAGCGGGGCGGGCAGATTCCCTTCTGCTGTTCTTTTTTCTGGCTTCTTTTTACTCGCATGTAAAATATGCTTTTTTCGGAAAGGCCCCGGCCTGGAGAGCCGCGGAACTTCTATTCTTCCTTTTGGCCCTGCTCAGCAAGGAACTGGCAATGGTGATCCCTTTTTTGTTCCTGCTTTTTGATAAAAAAGGGTTCGTTTGGACCGACCTGAAACCAGTAAGGACATCTTACAGGGGATATATCCCCCATTTTGTTCTGCTGGGGGTGTATTTATGGTTCAGGTTCGCTAAAATGAGTTTTTTCGTGGAAGGGGCGATAGCGCCTTTTCCTTTCGAGAACCGGTTGATAACGGTGCCTTACCTGCTTTTTCAGTACATACGGCTTATAATCCTGCCCAACGATCTTCATATCGGAAGGATCCCCTGGGTAGCTCCCGGTATTTTGTCGGGGCGGATAATATTTTCTTCGGCCGCGGTCCTGTTCCTTCTCGGTTATTTATGGAAAGGGCGGAAGAATGCAAAGGAAGCGTGGTTCGGCGCCTTATGGTTCATTATCCTCATCTTCCCGTCCCTCAATGTCGTGACGCCGCTTTTTTATACTTTTGCCGAGAACTGGCTTTATATACCGTCGATAGGTCTTTTTCTTATACTGTCAAAAAAGTCCTTTGACCTCTACAGAGGTCTTGAGCGGGAAGGCAGAAAAGCGCTAAAAGCGGTCGCGGCAGCCGCGGGCCTGCTTTTTGTGATATCCATGGTCTTTCTCGCTATCGGATACAACAGAACATGGAAGGATGAGATAAGCCTCGGCCTGAATACCCTCAGGTATAACCCCAGGGAATTCAAGGTATATAACAACATAGGTGTTGCTTATCTGGGCAGGGGCGACCTTGACCGCGCCGAAGAGGCCTTCTGGAAATGTCTTGAGATAAAGCCCGATACGGGCATGGCGTATTTCAATTTGTACAGGATATATAAAATACGCGGCAAGCATAAAGAGGCAAGGGAATACCTGGAAAGAGCGAAATATTACGACCCGAAGAGGGTGAATATACTTATAGACAAGCTCGGTATACGAGATTGACCGGGTGTTTGCGCATATCGGATAATACGGGCATCAAAGACAAATAAAGGAGTTTCGATTGGGCAGAAAAAGCAGAAAAAAACAGCAAAGGCGAAAGCCCGCTCCCGTTCGGGATAAGGCCGAGGTTAGAGAGGAGCCGGCGTCAAGGGAGGCGCTCCCTACCATAAACAAAGGAAACATGCTGAAAATAGCGTCCGCCGCCATACTTATCTTCATAGTAGCTTTCATGGTGTATTTCAATGTTTTGAAAGGCGACTTTATCTGGGATGACGAATACCTCATACTGAACAACTCTCAGATAAAGACTTTTGCCCATTTGCCCAATGTTTTCAGGACTTATGTAGGCTACGGCAGTGAGAATATAAATAATTTTTACCGTCCCGTCCAGGAGATATCGAACATGATAGACTGGTTTCTCTGGGGCAGGGTCTCGTTCGGGTTCCATTTGACCAATAACATACTGCACGCCCTGGTAGCGGTACTTATCTTCATTTTTCTTTTCTATCTGGCAGGTGATATTTTCATAGCCGGGCTTGCCGCCCTTTTCTGGGCGGTCCATCCCGTGCATACCGAAGCCATAGCTTACATAGCGGGAAGAGCGGACCCGCTTTATTCGCTCTTCATGCTGTTATCGCTTATACTTTTCATTGTTTATGTGAACGGGGTGGAAAAGGGGCGTAAAACAACGGGAGCCTATTTTTTCTCGATAATCGCTTTCGTGCTTTCGCTCCTCTCGAAAGAGATTATACTCACGATGCCTCTTCTGGTATTCCTTTACGCGCTTTATTTCGTTAAAGGAAGGGGGCGGGCGGGGATCTTCCGAAAGATAAGATGGCACTGGGTGCCGTACGCGGGGATAGTCTTCGTTTACGGGTATTTAAGGACGAGCGTTCTGGATTTTTCGGATATCGCGCCGGCGTCCGTTTTTGTGAAAATACCGCTGTTTTACAGGCTGCTTACATTTTTCAGGACCGTGGTCGTTTATTTCAAGCTTCTGGTGATGCCCGTAGGTCTCCACATGGAAAGGACCATGCCGATCTCCAGGAACCTGTTCGAGCACGGAGGGTGGCTGGCGGTCCTTCTCATCGCCGGGCTTATATGGGCCGCGGTGAAAATGTTCAGGAAAAATAAGCTGATATCTTTCGGTATAGCGTGGTTTTTCGCCAATCTGCTTCCCGTTTCGAACATCATACCCATTAACAGCTTTCTCGCGGAACACTGGATCTACATGGCAAGCATAGGGCCTTTTTTAATATTCAGTGTCGGGGCAGTTCATGTTTACAGGAACAAAATACCTTCCAAATTGTACGCAAGGGCGGTGTTTATCCTGCTTCTGGCCGTTTTTCTGTCTTTGTATGCCAGGGCTACGGTCGAGAGGAACAAGGACTGGCTTACAGAAAAAGCTTTTTTTAACAGTACGCTTAAATACCACCCCAGGAACGCGAGGCTTTACCTGAACCTCGGTAATACCTACTACGAGAACAAGGATCTGGACAAAGCTATTGAAAACTACGAGAAGGCCATAGAGATCAACAAGAATTACGCCGTGGCATACGGTAATATAGCCAGCGCTCATCTTCACAGGGGTAATCTCCCGGAAGCCGAGGAGTATATAATCAAGGCCCTGAACATGAAATACAATTATCCCATAGCGCATTATAACCTGGGTATAATACTTTTCAAGAAAGGGCAGTTCGAAGAAGCCATAAAAGAATTAAAGATCGCTACCGAGCAGCTGCCCCAGCTTTTCCAGGCATGGAACATGATGGGCAGGGCATATTTAAAAACGGGAAAAGTCCTTAAAGCGAAAGAGGCGTTCGAGAACTCTTTGAAAATAATGCCCAGTCAGCCCAATATAAGGAATGTTGTGTCAAGGATAAACAGAGATATAACCTCCGGGAAGATCAAAAGGGAGTAGTCAGGCCCCTAAAATGCTATTAAATACCCAAAAAGGGAGCACAAACTCCAAAAATACCCTTAATTTTAATTAATTTTCCCATTTTTTGTCCATTCGTCCATGGTTTTTCTGTTGCGGGAATGTCACGGCCGCGATAACACGGTATCAGTGACCCTGATCAAAAATTCAACTATCAGTATACAAGAAGTGTTGTGTTAGGGAGAAATATAAAAATAAAGTTAGATTTGACTTTGATTATATATTAAGGTATAGTTATACCCAGCGTTAAAAAGTTAGATAATCTTTGTTTTTATCAAAAACTGAGTATTGGTTAATGTTAAGGAGAAAGTCATGGCCAAAACGAAATACCAGGTAAAGCAATTCACCATAAGCCCGGCCGATGAGAAAAAACAGACATATTTGGATATTTATAACACTATACGGGACAAACGGGAGATGGCAACCGCGGAACACCCCGACAGCGAGGCGGTCGAAGAATACTTTAATGAACTGAAGCGGAAAAATATCATTACGAAAAGGGCCGCGGGGGAAGGAGCCTATGAGATAAACGCGGGCAGGGCAAAGTTAGCAGGCGTAGGTTTCTCCGCCGACGATTGCACTATTTCACTTACCGACCTTTCCGGCAAACTGATATCAAAGGAGTCTTTCAAAGTAGACGCGCTTCACCACATCAAGGGCAAGAACAAGGATATAAAACACATAGTAGCGGAAATAACGGAAAAAAGCTCGCTCGCGGGAGAAGGATGCTCTTTTACGGCGGTGGCGGTCCCTACCAAGATGATGGAGCTGAACCCCAAAAGCGCCGATATACTGGCTAAGGGTATCAACGAATTGTTCGCCTGTGACGGGTTTATTGTCCCCGAAGCCACGGCCGCGGGTTACGCGGAAAAGACAAGCAAAGAAAAACTCCGCAACAGGGAAATACTCTATCTTCATTCCGACATAGGAGTAGGTGTGGTTATCAAAGGAGAAAGTATCTACGAAGCCAAAGACGCTTCGAACGGGAACCACGAGGAATATTTGAGGCCCTGGGGGCAATTCGACATAGTATCTACGGCCGTCAGCCTTGTGAGCAAAGGAGTGGGGACCGATATAGTCAAAATGGTGGACGGAGATGTGGATTCCATAACGCTTCCGCTTGTGCTGGACGCAGCGGAGAAAGGAGATGAGCTTGCCCAGGACCTGACAAAGAGGACCGCTCTTGCTCTGGGAGTAAGGCTTGCTTACCTCATAAATATGTTCGGGGTTAAAACAGCGGTTCTGGGGGGAGGGACGGAAACGGCCACCGGCAAATTCATGGAGTATGTTTCCGAAAGTTCCGGTAAGTTCTTGTTGGAGAACACGGGAAAGGAACTTGAGGTCCTTCCGGCGTCACTCGGGAAGGAAGCGTCCTCTCTGGGGGCAGCGGGCCTCATCCGCCGTGAAATATTTACAGAAGTATTGGAGGTATGAAATGGAAAAGAAGAACAATCCCAGGACGGAAAGGAAATGCAAGGTGTGCGGGAAATCTTTCATTCCCAATAAATACCGTCCCAACCAGGAAGTGTGCTCGAGCCTTGAGTGTCAGTACCAGAGACAGCTTGAGAACATGAAGGCCTGGAGGGAAAGTAATCCCAATTATTTCAAGTATAAAGAATCACAGGACAAATCGTGGAAACAGGCCTGCAGGGAGAGGTCCCTGGAGTGGAGAAGAAAGCATAAAGAGTATCTCCAGCTCTACAGGGAAGCTAACAAAGAAAGGCACCGCGAATATATGAGGGAGTACATGCGAAAATACCGCAAGAGGAAAAAGGAGCAGCAGGATAAGAACAGGGAACAGCGTGGAGGAGAGAACGCCGGGGAGTAAAAGCGTATCTTTCAGCAGCGTAAAAAAAGAGGGAAAGAGACCGACAGGCCTGATGAGAAGTCCATTCCGATCCCCTAAAGGGATATTTTACATAGCCATATTCGCCTTGCTCACAGCCGCTTTTGCCTGGGGCACTACACCCGCGGAAGCGTTTTTCTGGGATCAGGGTACGACCGATGAGGTCAAAGACGAAGAGAAGCTGAAAGGCTATCTCGAAAGGGCCGGGGAGTATCTTGAGGAGAAGAGGTATGCCGCGTCGAAACGGTACGCCGAACAGGCCCTGAAACTCGATCCCGGCAACGAAAAAGCAATATCCATCCTTGATGAAGTCTCACGGGCCATAAAACTTGAAAAAGAAGAGGAAGAAGCCCGCCGCAGACAGGCCCTGGATAAAAGGTTTAGGGAATATCTGTCCAGGTCCCGCAGATTCCTCGAGGAGAAAGATTTCAGAAGAGCCAGGGCATACGCCAAAGAAGCCCTTAACCTTAAGGAAGATCCCGAGCCCAGGCGTCTCCTGGAAGAGATCGACCGGGGGGAGAAAGACTATATAAGCGCGGAAAGAAGGAGCAGTAAGGAAAAAGTCGCAAAACAGGACCAGCTCGTCGAGAAGAGAAGGCGGGAAGCCGAGCGGGAGGCCCGGGAGAGAGCGGAGCGTCAGCAGAGGATAAGCGGATATCTCCAGAAGGCGCAGGAATACCTGGACGAAGGCAGGTACTCGAGGGCGAGAAGCTACGCGAAGAGGGCGCTGAATGTCGAGGAGAACGAGGCGGCCCGGGAGATGATCGCGCGTATAGGCCGTGAAGAAAGTTTAGCCGAGGAAAAAGAGAGAGCCGAAGAGGAAGCCAGGCGCCGCGCGAGGCAGGAAGAAGAGAGAAGGCGGGAAGCCGAGCGGGAGGCCCGGGAGAGAGCGGAGCGTCAGCAGAGGATAAGCGGATATCTCCAGAAGGCGCAGGAATACCTGGACGA
>WJMG01000050.1 GCA_014728075.1 Candidatus Omnitrophota bacterium
AAAGTAAAAAATAAAGGAAATCCTGGAATAGCATTTTTATTTTTGGGCTCAAAAGACGCGGTGTTCACACAATTCTAGAAAATACATATCCTTTTAACTTTTACCTTTTTCCTTTTTACTTGAATGTGTGGATCGGTGCTCTGGTGCACTTGTGCACTGGTGCCCTGGTTTAATCCGAAGCATTCATGGCGGAACGGAAACGCTTCCAGGGAAAGTTCTTGCCGGGGCATTCGGTATTGGCCCCCTGAACCTGCCCGTGGCCAAGGATCCGACTGTCGGGAATATCGTAATAGTCCTGGAGTTTGTTTACGAGGAAAACGAGGGATCTCATTTGCTTGCGCGAAACGGGGTTATCGGAGAAATTTCCCACCAGGCATATCCCGATACCGTCGTAATTTCTGCCCCCCGCCTTGCAGTGGGCGCCGTTCATCTGGTTTATCCACCTGTGAGTGGTCTCTATCTGGCCGTCATCCTTTCCGCAGGTCCCGTTATCGATGATAAAGTGATAACCTACCCCTTTCCACCCTTTTTTCAGGTGTGCCTTATTGAACGCCGCGGAACTGCCGAAATCGGTCGCGCTGTGATGTATAACTATGTATTTCCACTTGCTTGAAGGATAAAGTGAAATTACATGCTTCCGGGTGGAGGCGTTGGGAACATAAAGTTTGGTGCCTATGTCTATATCGTTTACATTGCGGATGTTATTGGCCCTTTTGATGGATTCGACATCCACATTGTACATCTTGCTTATACGCCAGAGGGTCTCTCCGGGCGCGACCTCGTGATATATGCTTCTTCTGGCGAAATTGGTCCCTTCATAGGGAGGACAATAATCGGGTTTTTTGCCGGGGCCCGGGGTACTCGAGCAGGAAGCGAGAAAAACGACAGAGGCCAAAAGTATCAAAGCCCTTAATGACATTTTTATCCTGTATTGCATTTAGCGGAAAACCTCCGTTTCGGGAAAATTTACTACTAATTATAATTATAATTCAGGTAAAAAACAAGTTTTTTCCGGAAAAATCAGGCGGGATCGATAACGCGGACGGTTACCGTGACAAGGCCTTTGTCCGGATGAGCTATCCGGCGGAATGCCTCTCTTGTAAGATCTATGACACGCCCTCTTCTATGGAACCGGCGGGCGGGCCCGCGGTCATTGACACGCACGACGACGGATCTTCCGTTCTCCAGGTTCCTGACCTCGAGCATGGTCCCGAAAGGAATATCCCACATAGCGCAGGTCATGGCGGTATCATCGAATATTTCCATATTAGCCGTAGTCCGGTTTATACCCGGCGACTCTTCGGAATACCATGAAGCCAGACCGACCGTAAGGCTGCCTGTCGCGTCCGTGCTGTTCCAGTTGATGAAAAGACCCCCGGCGGCAAGGGTTATAATGATAAGTATCCTTAAACTCCTCAAGTTTCCTCCGGATTTTCTAGCTTTGTGTTTACCTAAATACTAACACAAATATATCCAGCAGGCAACTTTTTGTTGTTTTATGGATCACTTATTGCGTTCTATGAACGAGGTGATGATAAGGCCGGCCTCAAAAAGGAGGAACATGGGAAAGGAAAATATAAGCATATTCATAATATCCTGGGTGGGAGTTATAATGGCGGCGAAAGCAAGGATACCGAGGTAAGCGTAGGGCCTTTTTTCTCTCAGGGTTTTGGACCTTACAAGCCCGGTCTCGGCAAAAAGGCCCATAACGACCGGCAGTTCGAACACTACGCCTCCGACCAGCATAAGCGCGCAGAAAAATGAAACATATTTACCTATGGTGATGGAAGGCTCAGCTATCCTTTCACCGAAACTTAAAAGGAACTTAAGGGCCGCCGGAAGCGCCAGCGTATATGAAAAGAATTCGCCTGCGAAGAAAAGTAAAATAGCCGCTAAAAGCCACCACCGTATTCTTGAACGCACGGCCTTTTTGAAAGCCGGCGCCAGGAAAAACCATATCTGCAGGACTACGAAGGGAAAAGCCGCTATGAAGCCCGCCAAAAGAGAAAGCTTCAGGTACGAAACGAACCCTTCCGTAGGGCCTATAAATATCAGTCCTCCCGAGAACCCGCGTATAGGCGCTTTCGCCATACGCATTATCGCCTCACCGTTAGCGAAAGACAGAACGGAGCAAATAACAATAAAACCAAGGGAAAAAAGGATCCTCCTGCGAAGCTCTTCGAGGTGGGACAATATATCGAGCTTTTTGGACTCCTCGGGGTAAAAAGCGCTCATCCGCCTTTGTTCTCGTCTTTCTTGTCCTCTCCGGAGAATTCCTGAGTGCCTTTCTTGAATTCGCTTAGAGCTTTACCGAGAGACCTTCCTATTTCGGGAAGCCTGGCGGCTCCGAAAATAAGCAGAGCTATTACCAGGATCAAAAGAATTTCTGGCAGGCCTAATCCGAACATCTTACCCCCTTTGACACGCGGTAACGCGGCATTGTTTCCTGAACTATACAGTAATAGATACGGCGCAGTCTTCCTGTCCGAGCTGTTTTACCTCCGGCCGGCTATCATCTGGGGCGTCTCCTGCCCCGTCGCCCTTTTCTGTCTTCATATTCGCGGTAAGAGGACTCTGTGGGAGGTATATAGGGTATGCCGTCCTCAAGCGACCTGTAAGCGTCTTCTGTGCCGATATATTCGTCGTGTTCGCCGTACAGGGCCCCGTCATCATAAAGGTAATCATCCCCTGAAGCCTCGTCAAGACCCCTCAGAACGATAACCTCGTCTATAATGTGCCCCTCACCGGCTATTTCCTCTACAATATCCCTGAGGCTTTCCCTCATATGCTCACTCGGGACCTCGCCCCTTACCCGCACAAACTCACCCTTTACAATGTCCACGCTTACCATACTGGCATCGATCCCGACATCGCCGAGCGCTTTTACCACGCGGGCCTTAAGGTCCAGGCCTTCTATGTTCTCGTTTCCGGGTTCTCTTTTCATGGCATTCCTCTTAATGGTCTCAACACACAAATCAAGTATACCATGTAGCGGAGAGAATGCAATTTCGCACCGGAGTTCCCGTCAGGGAGTTTCATCTTTAACACAGATGATCGCTGATCTGTTACAGATGGACGCAATATCGGACTTCGGAAGGCGCGAGGCCATTGAGCCTTCGGGTATCGGGTGGCGGGTGGCGGGTTTCGGGTGTCGGTCTTCCAGGTATCAAAGAAAATATATTGCGAAGGAAAGATTGAGATCCAGATTGAGATTGAGAAAGATCTTCACAAGCCTAAGACCTGCTGAATCTAGATCTCAGTCTAAATCTTACTCCCTTTGCCCTTTGCCCTATGCTCTATGCGTACTCGCGATCACTGGTGCTCTGGTCCTCTAACTTAACGCTTACCGCTAAACCAAATTCGCGGCCGGGAGGCCGCTCCTACAAATCGCGAGTAACCTGGTTAAGTAAAAAGTTAAAAGTAAAAAGTAAAAAATAAAGGAAATACTGGAATAGCATTTTTATTTTTGGGCTCAAAAAACGCGGTGTTCACACAATTCTAGAAAATACATATCCTTTTAACTTTTACCTTTTTTCTTTTTACTTGAATGTGTGGATCGGTGCTCTTGTCTACTGGTGCCCTGGTGCTCTGACTTAACACTCACTCCCCTATGATCTTCACAAGGACCCTCTTGCGGCGGCGCCCGTCAAACTCTCCGTAAAAGACCTGCTCCCAGGGACCAAGGTCAAGCTTGCCTTTCGTAACCGCTACAACGACCTCCCTTCCCATGACCTGGCGCTTAAGATGGGCGTCCCCGTTATCCTCGGCTCCGTTATGCCTGTAGCGGTCCAGGGGCTCATGAGGCGCCAGGGTCTCAAGCCAGTCGTCGTAATCCTGTATCAAACCGGGCTCGTCGTCGTTTATATAAACGCTGGCCGTTATATGCATGGCGTTGACGAGGCACAACCCCTCCTTTATGCCGCTCTGCTCAAGGGCTTCGTCCACCTGCGGCGTTATATTCATGTAATCCCTTCTGTGCGGCGTATTGAACCAGAGTTCTTTTCTGTATGATTTCATGTATTCCCTCCTAAAACAGGTTTTTGGTTACGGGTATCGGGTAACGGGCTTTATTCACCTGATACCTGTGACCCGACACCTGATACCTGTGACCCGACACCTGATACCTAGAACTTGACCTTCACTCCCCCCTCTATCCTGCTTTCTTCCCCGGCATGGGAAAGCGCCATAAAAAGCTCGATATCGTCCGGGAAAACCTTCCTGAACTCGACCTCAAGACCCATGGGTTTACCGTCTTCTCCCTTTACGGATACTTTGAAAGAAGCCCCCCTGCCTATAAAACGCTCTATATCGAAAACCGCTTCTCTCTTCCTCCTGCCTGAGTATTCCAGCCTGAAACCTACCCTGAAGTCCCTTGTAAAATACCATTTTCCGTAAAGCGATACCGTCTTGCGTTTTGTCCGTACGGTGTTCCTGTATTTATAGATGACCCCGACCCTGTATTTTATAGCGTTATCGGAGGGCCCGATCCTCCTGGAGGCAAGAGTAGCCCTGAAGGATAGAACGGATTCGTCCGACCTTTCAATACGGTAGATAAGCTTGTGTTTTTCGAACTCCCAGAACCCGGCGAACACAAAGGTATGCACTTCTTTATCACCGGTCTTCATCCAGGTCTTGTCGTACTTATAGGTCAACTCGTTGTTCTTTCCGGCCTCCCAGATACCCCGGAAACGCAGGACATCGTATCTGCCGGAGGATCTGGCCGCGGAGAAACATATGACATTGTCTTTGTCAGCGTGCCACTTGCCTTTAAGCTCGATCGTACCGCTCCTCACCCCGAGAAGAGGCTCGCTCTTTCGTATACGGAACCGCAGACTGTCCCCTTTTACATTCTCCACCTCGCCGTGAAAAATAAGTTTTTTCCCGGCGAGATAGGAATCCGAGCTACGCACCTTGAACCCCAGGGCGTGATCGTCAGAAAGAGACCACGCCCCTTCCAGCACGAACCTGGTAGCGTGCTCCAGGATAAGCCGGTTATCCTTATCTGTCTTTATCTTTATAGTTTTGGTGAATAAAGGTTTCATGGGTTTCGGGTTTCGGGTTTCGGGTCAGGTTTTTCTCTACCTATACCTCTACCTGTATCTGCGAAACAAAATAGTTACGGTTATCTCCGGGCATCTATTTTGTTTCGCTTAATATCCACTCCGCGTACCCGGCATCCGCGTCGGAGGCTTCAAAGACCAGGATGCAGGGACATGAATAGCTATGCAGTTCTTTTATCCTTTTTTTAAGCTCCTCGACAAGGGAAGACTTGCTTTTAATAATGAGAGCAGCCTCGCTCCCGGACTCCACCCTGCCTTCCCACCTGTAGATAGCGGTCATTCCCTCATATATATTCACACAAGACGCAAGCCTGTCCTCAACAAGCTTCTTTCCTATTTCCCGAGCTTCTTCTTTACCTGACGCCGTAACATACAATAAAGATACCTTATCCATTCTCCGCCCCTATCTTTTACTGAAAAAATATAATGCGATAGACGCCGCTACCGTAACATTAAGGGATTCCATTCTATTCTCGATAGGAATATAGAACTTTTCGTCCGCCAGAGCCTCTATTTCCCGGGAAAGCCCCTGTCCTTCACTACCGAAAGCAAGCACCACCCTGTCGGGAAAAGAAACGGCAGATTCCAAAGGTTTCGCGCCATCACCGGAAACGCTGCCGGCCATAACGGAAAAACCCCCGCTTTTTACGGTTTCGATATCCTCCACAGACGAAACAACTACCGGAATATCCAGCACAGCTCCCCCGGACGCCCTGACGACTTTGGGATTATAAACATCAACCGTATCCCCGTACAACAAGACACCTCCCGCCCCGAAAGCGGACGAAGACCTTAAAAGGGAACCAAGGTTCCCCGGATCCTGCATACCGTCCGCCAGAACAATGATCTTTTTTTCCGTATCGATCAGCTCTGCTATACTGCCATCTGTTTTTCGGAAAACCGCTAATATCCCCTGGGAAGTCCTCAGCGAAGAGATCTTCTCCATATCTTTTACGGAGACGGAAAAATTCCCGTTCCGGCTCTCTGCGGGAGCCTCCGCGCCGAACGAAGACGCCATAAAAACTTCCTCGGGCAAGATGCCTTTATCCGCGGCATCGCGTATTATTTTCTCGCCCTCCACCACAAAAAGACCGGACTCGTCCCTGGACTTTTTGTCCCGCAGGAGATCTTTGACCTTTTTCAATTGTGATCTTGTAGCTTTTTGCATATATTCCTTAGCGTTAAACGCGAAATTAGAGCACCAGTGCACAAGAACACCAGAGCACCGGAGCACCGATCCACACATTCAAGTAAAAAGGAAAAAGGTAAAAGTTAAAAGGATATGTATTTTCTAGGATTGTGTGAACACCGCGTCTTTTGAGCCCAAAAATAAAAATGCTATTCCAGGATTTCCTTTATTTTTTACTTTTTACTTTTAACTTTTTACTTAACCAAGTTACTCACGATTTGTAGGAGCGGCCTCCCGGCCGCGAATGGAAAAGTTTGAGATCGCTTCGTCGTCCTTTCGTTACTCCTCGCAATGACACTCCTGTAAAGCTCTTCCTAAGACCTAAGAGCTACGACCTATGAGCTAACACGCCTTTTAACCCGCTGACACCCGACACCTGAAACCTGACACCCGACACCCGAAACGCTACACGCTAATCCCAAAACCAGCTATATTTTTCTTTTTTTCTTTTTCCTTATTACCGCGGTCCGAGCCTCGCGCCTCGAGACTGCACTACCGCTCAAACTTCCCCAATTTTTCCCACCAGGTATTACTATCCCAATCTCCGGCTGCCTGCCATAATCTCTTCGCGCTTTCCGTCTGCAGGTGATCCGGAGCTTTTTTGAAGAATTTGGAAGCGTTTTCAAAGCCCATGTCAACATATTCCTTGGCTTGTATGAGGCATTCCAGGATGTCAGCGTCCCTGGCCACTATACTTTCTTTTGACTGCTGAGAATCATGTTCTTCCCTTAGCATCCGGAGTTCTGCTGAGATCTCACCGTCCAGACTATCCATTTGTTCGGAGAATGCCTCTTTTTCGGCAGACCTTACATCTACATATTTATGAGCGACTTTATGCATATCGTTTATTCTTGCCTCATGTACATCGTTAAATAGACCCATCATGACCACCTTATAAGGATCAGCTCCTTCCATGCGAGCCAATACAAATCCTATTACGGCGCATCTATGGCTATGTTCAGCTACACTCTCCTCATGAGGCATACCAAGGACCCACCATCCGCTCCGTTTAACCCTTTTAAGCATTCCTACTTCTGCTATAAAATCAAGTATATTTTTAGACATTTTGATCCTTTCTCAGGGTAAAAACAAAGGGCCAAGGGCTAACGGGCTACATTTATCGGCCTCAGCCTTTCGCTCTTAGCCTTCTTACTTCATAACAAAATAACGCCGCCGCGACGGAAGCGTTATACGACAAAGGCGCTCCGTCCATCGGCAGTTCCAGTTCAAGGTCAAGGTGTTTTTCTACGCCGGGCCGTATACCTCTCCCCTCTGAACCTATTACGACCGCGATCGGAAAGTTGAATTCCGCCCCGGATATATTTTGTCCTCCGGGGATAGCGCCCGCTATGGTAACGCCGCGGCCCTTAAGCTTTCCCAGAGCGGTCGCGATATTCGTAACTTCAGCGATCTTTATGTAGTTTTCCCCACCCGAGGCTACCCTCAAAACCGTCTCGTTCACTTCCGCGGAATCATGGGCGGGAATAACGACGGAAAACCCGCCCATACAAGCCAGGGTACGGATAATAGCTCCGAGATTCTGCGGATCGGTTATACCGTCCAGGAAAACAGGAACGGCCTTCCCGGACAAGCAATCATCCATAACCTCATCATAGGACGAATACTGATACTCATCCACTTCGGCAAGAACCCCCTGGGAATGGATCCCTCCGCACTCTTTGTGGAACCATTCTTTATCCACCGACTCAAACTGCATACCGGCGGCCTTTATCGCCTTCACGAGTTCGGACAGGTCTACTTTCTTCTGGAGGTATAACTTCTTAATGCTTCCGGGATCGGTTTTGACCCGTTCGAAGACCGGATTTTTTCCGTATAATCTCATATTTAATTCCTGTTTAGCGTCAAGTTAGGTCTTAGCTCGGAGGTCGGAGGTCATAGGTGCCTCTTTAACGCCCCTCTTTAAGTTTCATTAAGTGTCAAAGTGTCATCGCTCGGCCTTGCCTCGCTTGTGTCTCAGTATCAGAGCACCAGTGCACAAGGGCACCAGAGCACCGATCCACACATTCAAGTAAAAAGGAAAAAGGTAAAAGTTAAAAGGATATGTATTTTCTAGGATTGTGTGAACACCGCGTCTTTTGAGCATAAAAACAAAAATACTAT
>WJMG01000051.1 GCA_014728075.1 Candidatus Omnitrophota bacterium
CATCAGAGCCGGCGTCCAGGTAATCGGAGTGTATACGGGCAATAAGATCCGGCCGCGAGAAAGAAAGGTATTCCATGCACCCGGTATACCCTCCGAAAAAATCTTCCTCGAGACCCAGCTTTGAGGCGTAAGTGCCGAAAGCCCCGTCAAGAAGAAGGATGTCATTTCGTATTTTTCCTTTAAAACCCGTAGACATATCAGGCTCCCCCCGCCCCCATTACTTTTTCTATCTGGGTATCCCTGACCCACCCTATTTTCCCGTCGCTTCTCATTATCTTGGCCCATCCTTCCTTCTGGTAAAGCACCTGCACATCCATACCTTCGGAAAGGCTGAAAAACTTTCCGCCTGAGGCGAAGGGCCCGAACTTGGCTTCCACATCCGGCTGCAGCACTACCGCTTCCCGGGAATTTACCCTTGCTTTATGTGAGATCACCGCCGTAAGGACAACGGCTCCCAGGGCAAACAAGACGGCTGCCCAGACAGGGTATTTCCTGAAGGAATGTGTGTACGACGCCGCCAGCAGGCATATAAGAACGAGAATAAAAAGCCCGGAAACGGCAAAGGTGAGTTCGTTCACGGTAAAATTATCCAGCAGGAATTCAATGGGCTTAAACCCCCATATTCCCTCCTCGCGAGGCACCTTGCGAAGGACCCCGGACCTGGCGAAGCTGAGGTTAGCCCTGAGATCAGCGTCCCTGGGTATCATAAGCCCGGCCCTCATGTAGTTCAGGATAGAAAGTCCCAGTTCCCCTTTTCTGAAATACGCGTTGCCGAGATTGAAATAAAGTGGCCCGCTCATGGTACCGGAGACAAGTATGTTCTCGTATTTCCGTATAGCCTCGCCGTAATCGCCTTTTTGGTAAAGCTCGTTCGCTTCGCGGAACATTTCCCCGGGATCATTTTCGGCGGCGGCACCGGCGGCACCGGCGTAAAACAGAAAAACCAGGAACAGCAATATCTTTTTCATTCTTTCACCTTTTCACCTTTGAACCGCTGACAGCTTAGGGCTGATATCCGAAAGCTGATATCCATCCAGCCACTTGCCTCCAGCCTGCCGAGGGCTGAAAGCCGTCACCTGGAACCCGCACTCTATCCGGCGCACGCTGATATATGCGGCCCGTCGACCGCGTCAATGGCCCATGGCCTATTGTCCACGCCCTATGACCTATATCCTTAAGCGCTCAAGCTGCCCTATGGCCTTCTTTACCCTGTTAAGGGTTTCCTCCGCGCGCGAGCTGTCCACTGAAGAAGGAGCGTACCTGGCCATCTCACATTCCTCGAAGATCCTGCTGATCTCGTTGAGGAGGTCTTCAGGACATCCCGAAGGAGCAAGTTTCTCTCTAACGGCAGCGTAGTCGACACCCCCCCTGGGAAGGTCAAGCTTGCCGCTTAAATAATCCTGGAATGTCCTGAATATAACATCGTAAAAAAGCTCCACCTCGTCTTTAGAAATATGGGCCGCCGCCCGGGAGATACCTTTTCTGGCCTTTTTGGGGGCCTTAAGGAACTTAGCGTAAGTCTTGTCCGTACGGATCCTCCGCTTGTTGGCGTGAGAAACATACAGCCCCGCGAAAAGAACGACCGCGAACAGGTGAAAGCCCCAGAAAGCGGGCTTGGTGTACACCGGCCTGAGGCTTCCGGCGGTGCCACCCAGACTTTCCTTTATAAACACTATATCCCTGCCCAGGTCTTCCTCCGGATATAAAAGACGGTCTTCGCCGGGCAGAGTCACCATCGTTACCGCTTTTTCGGATTCAGGCCTTTTTTCCACATCGATACTGAAAGGCCCTTTCTTCAGGGTTCTGTAGGACTGCGTTCCCGGATCAAAATAACTGAAAGTGACTTCCGGAACCGCCGTCACCTTATGGCTTTTCGGTATTACGATCTGTTCGTAGATCTTTTTATATTCTTTCTGTGTTACCTGCGGTTCATATGTCTTGAAATCGTCTCCAACGGCTATCCGGGGCTCGGTGACCGTAGCCATATTCCCCAGGCCGCTTACGGCCATCCGTACCGAAACGGGATCACCGGCCTTTACCTTACGCGGCTCTATATTAACATCCAGGCTGAAATCCCCTACGGCACCCTTAAATCCGGGAGGTTTTCCGGGAACGGGAAAAGGAAGAACGCGTATCTCCACGGGCTTCGCGGAAAGTTCTACAGGATAAACCTTATACCCCGGCCCCATACTGAAAAAATCGTCGTCAAAAATGCTGGCTCCGAAGAAAGAGGACCTTCTCGACCTCTGTCTCCGCGTTATGACCTTACAGTTGAGTTTCGCCGGACCGAGCTTGAACTTGCCTTCTTTTATCCCGGATATATCCTGTTGGAACACAAGGACATCGTATCTTTGGCCTCTGTAAACCTCGGACCGCTTTTCGGGCTCTTCGAATTCCTCTGCGGCAAAACCCTCGTGTGCGTAAACCGGATATTCTATATCCTTAAGACCTACTCCCCGGACATAGACCTTTATGGTAACAGGTATAAGTTCGTTTATATAAGCGGTCCGTTTCGGCACTTCTATCCTCATGAATATATTATCGCTTATGTAAGACGATTCTTCGGCGTCAGGGGCTGACGGCGGGCTTTGCCTTATGGAGGGCGGCGAAGCGGAGGCGGTCGGTGCCGGCTGGCTGGGAGCTCCGCTTACCGTAAGCGTTACGGGTCCTCCTTTATAGGTCTTCCCCTCAAAATGCGTAAAGAAGGGACCCAGTTCGTACCGTCCGGGTTTTTTGGATATCACCAGGTAAGAATGCCTCACGGATTGCGACACTCTCCCGTTCACCACGGATATTTTAGTGGACGGGCCGACATATTTTATGGTAAGCCCGTCGACCTGGTCAACTTCGGGAGCCCTTATATCTCTGCTGCCGTAGAAGGTGAGGTAAAGATATACCGGGTTCCCCAGAGACACGCTGTTCATCTCCAGGCTTGCCTCGAGGCGCGCCTCTTCCGCGAGGGCCGTTCCGGCCGATAGAATGCATCCGACAATAAAGATACCGATTATTTTTTTCATAGTTGATCTCTGGCGCTGGCCGGAACTGGCAAGCATCATCTCTTCAGCTTAAGGGCATGTGTCCCGCGCCCTGCCCGTCTTTTCCCTTACCAGTTCTTTATGACCGCCGGCCTCCCGGCCGCCCTTCCCTTCTTCCTTTCGGCCCTTAACCTGCTCTCTTCTTCCTCTTGAGCCTGAAGCAGTCTTTCCGCGTCCTCTTTCGTCATTTCGCCCGGCGCGGGCCTTTGACCGCCGGGGGCTTCCCGGGGGTCTTCTTGCTGCTGGTCCTCTTGATCCTTCTGGTCTTCTTGATCTTTCCGGTCCTCTTGATCCTTCTGGTCCTCTTGGTCTTTCTGGTCCTCTTGGTCTTTCTGGTCCTCTTGGTCTTTCTGGTCCTGCTTTTTCTTGAGGTCCTTTATTTTCTCCAGCGTAAGCTCATAGTTATATTTCGCGTCCATGTCGTCCGGGTCCAGCTTCATGGCTCTTCGGAAATACTCAAGCGCTTCCTCATACTCCTTGACCGGGTTCATCGTTTGTGTTCCGGACATCGCTTCGCCGATACGGTATTTACTGTTGCCCGCGTTATATATAGCCTTTTGTTCGGGACCTCTTTCACCGGATGTCAGCGCCTTCAGGTATTCCTCACGCGCTTCTTTATACCTTCCCATCCTGTAAAGCGCCGAGGCTTTATTGTACCTTACCGCGGGATCCGATGGGTCCTCCTCAAGGATCTTATCGTATTTTTCAACCGCTTCCGAGTACTTCCCGTCTTCGTAAAGGTTATCAGCCTTCTTCATCTCTCCGCCAAGGGAAAAGGCCCGGGCTTCCCGGGCGTGAAAAAGGCATAGAGAAACGATCATCGTAAAAAACGCCCACCTTGATAAGGGCTTGAAAGCCGGACCGGTCATTCCGTCAACCTCCCCTGCCTGCTCTTCTTTTTTTCACTGACGAAAACCTCCGCAAGGATAAGAAAAAGAGCGAAAGCCAGAGGCAGCTGGAACCTGTCGAAATACTGCTTCTGCATTTTACTCTCGAAGTCCCTTTTCTCCATCTGGGAAAGCCCTTTTTCGTAAATAAGGTCCAGGCCGAATTCGGCGCCGCTGGCCCTTACATAAATACCCCCCGTTTCAAGGGCCATCCTTTTCAGCGTGTCCTCCACAAGCCTTGTCTTTACCACATTTCCCTGCTCATCCTTCAGGAAAACTGTCTTCCCGGATCCGTCGGTAACGGGGATAAGCTCGCCTTCCGGGGTCCCTATGCCTACGCAGTATATCCTGATATTCCTGGCTTTTGCCGCCTGGACGGCCTTCTCAAGCCCACCCTCAAGATCTTCCCCGTCAGTTATGATTATGAGCACCTTCTGGTCCTGCGTCCCGCCTTCGTAACTGTCTATGGCCGTGTATATGGCCCTTGCTATGGAAGTACCTCCTACGGGTATACTTTCCACGCTCACATCGTTAAGCGAAAGCATAAAACCGTTATAATCAACGGTCAAAGGACACTGCAGGAAAGCCGTTCCGGAAAAGACTATAAGGCCTATCCTGTCCCCGTGAAGTTTTTTGACCAGGTCTTTTATCGCGAGCCTCGACCTTTCTATCCTGTTAGGCGCTACATCCTCGGCCAGCATACTGTTGGAGGTATCCAGGGCCACGAGTATGTCCAGCCCTTTCCGTTTAACCTCCTGCCATCTAAACCCCCATTGCGGACGCATTAGCGAAAGGGCCATGAACAAAAGAGCAAAGGTGAGCATCGTCTGCCTGAGACGCCTTCGTCCCGGATCGAAAGACCCGGCAATGTCCGAAAGAAGGCGTTCCGACGCGAAGCGCTTTAGCGCTTTCCTTCTGGCTTTGCCCGCGTATATGAAAAAAACTATTACCGCGGGCACGGTCCAGAGCCAGGCTGTCATAAAAGGCGCGGCGAATCTCACTTAAGGTATCCTCCTCAGTACCGTACCGGACAAAAGGATCTCCGCGAGAAGCAGCAATATGCCCGGAATAAGGAAATACTTGAAAAGTTCGTGATATATATTGTATCCCGTCTCTTCCATGGTGGTTTTTTCGAGCTTGTCGATCTCTCCGTATATGTTCTTCAGCGAAGCTGTGTCGGTAGCCCTGAAATACATAGCGCCGGTAATATCGGCTATCCTTTTCAACAGCTTTTCGTCAAGCTCTATCTCTACGGGTTTAAGCACGGTATTGCCGAACATATCCTTTACCGGGTAAGGGGCCAGCCCCTTGGTCCCGGCTCCGATAGTATACACCCTTACCCCTAGAGCTTTGGCCGCCTCGGCCGCCGAGACAGGCGATATTCTTCCGGCGTTATTCCGCCCGTCCGTAAGGAGGATTATTATCTTTTCTTTTGTTTCGGTGTCCTTTATCCTGTTGAGGGAAGCGCTTATAGCCGACCCTACGGCGGTGCCGTCCTCTATCATCCCAATATGGGCCCTTTCAAGGTTCTTCTCCAGCCAGTCGTGGTCGAGTGTCAGAGGACACAGGGTGTAGGCTTGTCCGGCGAAAACGACTATCCCTATCCTGTCATTCGGCCTCTTATCGATAAAAGAAGAAACAACATCCTTTACCGCCCTGAGCCTGTCCACTTTCTCCCCCCGCACCTCGAAATCCATGGCTTTCATGCTTCCGGAAACATCTACGGCGAGAACGATATCGATACCCTCTACATATATCTTTGTCTCCTCCGTGGATGTCTGCGGCCTTGCCAGCGCAAGTATGACCAGAAGGGCCCCCAGTGCTCTCAGATATATCAGGTTGCGGGCCAGGCGGACCTTCAGGCCGGCCTTCACCCCTTTGAGGGGTGATCTGTCCGAGAACCGTATGGACCCCCTTGAGCCGAAAGATATCTTCCCGGAAAAAAACACCATAAGGGGCAGCAAGACCAGACACAGAAGGACCAGGGGATCGGCAAAACGAAAAGTCATTCTTCCTCCTCCCTCTCTTTGCTTGTCTGTTCCACGAAATTGCGCGCGGACGCGTAGCTTCCCTCTGTTTCCGAAGGAGTCGGGCCGTATTTGGCGAATTTCACCATATCACACCGCACAAGGAACTCCTTGAGCAGATCCTTGTTCGCCCTTTCCAGATCAGGCGACCTTTTTACCTGCTCCATGAACTCTTCCGTTGTCATCTCCGGAGCCCTGTATGAGAACCTGCCTTCTATGTAATGCCGTATTATATCGGAAAGGCGCGTATAATATTCCTTTACCAGTCCCTTTCCCGGAAGGTCTTCGGCCTTAAGCGCTTCCAGCTCCTCACTGGCGAGCTCGTAAGGCGTTTTGGCTTTCTCGCGGCCGGCAAGTATCCTGCCTCCCCTGAATTTCCATATATACAGCCATATAGCAAAACCGGTCAGGACGAAAAGTCCGAATACCGCTGCCACAAAAACATAAGATACCGGCAGGGCTACAAGCGGTTTTATATCTTTTATATCTTTGTCGTCCCCGCTGAGCAGGCTCCTGACCTCTATGGGCACCTGAGGGCTCTGGATAATGCCCCGGTCAGGTCCTTCGGTGTTCCAGTATTCTATCGTAACGGGCGGCAGCACATGGGTGCCCGTAGTGTAAATGCTCACAGCATAGACCCTTCCCGCGCCGGCGCCTGCCTCTCTAACGGGTTCGGAACTTATAAAGCTGAACTCCCCCGTGTTCTCCGGGCGTTCGGGGAAATACGCTTCGAACCCGGGGGGGATCTTCGCCTGGACATGCACTTTTACGATATCTCCTATATGGACTTCCCCTCTTTCCGCTTCGGCCGTAACATCAAAAGGAGCGCCTCTTTCAACTGAAGCGCCTGCCATCGCCCCCCAGAAGAAGAACGCCGTGAATATGAATAATATCTTTATCCTGTCCACTTTCAAAACCATTCGTTGTTCGTAGTAAGGTTCGCTAACAGCGCATCTCACAGCTCTCAGCCCGGAAGTCGCAGGTCATAGGTGACTTTTTAACGCCCCTCTTCAGGGCTTATTAAGTGTCAAAGTGTCATCGCTCGGTTTCCCCTCGCTTGTGTCACAGTGTCAGATTTCTCTACCTCTACCTGTACGAAGCCTCCAGCCCCGAGCCCTGCGCCGCCGGCCTGCCGAAGGCTGACACTCTGATACTTTGACTCTCTGACACTTAAGAGATCAGTCCCGCACCTTTAGCTCTTTGCCCTTCGCCTTTCGCCTCTAGCCCGCTAGGGCTATTAGCCGCGGACTCAGAATTAAAATGTCCTTCAACCCTTACCCCGCTCATCGCCTGGCCATGCGCCTTTCTCTCATCCGGAAGAACCTGATTAGCGGCTCGACATACGAGCGGTCTGTGTCAAGGTCTATGCTGTCAACATTCACCGACCTGAAAAGCTGTTTTTTCCTGGCCTCTTCCCTGAGCGCGTTCGCCCTGAAAACCTTTCTTGTTTCCGGATCGGAAGTGTCCAGGTCGAACTCCTGCCCGGATTCCGCGTCTCGCATCCTCACGATGCCCGCTTCGGGAAGCTCCTTCTCGGCGGGGTCCGAGATGTTCACGGCTATAACATCATGCCTCCGGTTGGTCACGGAGAGCAGCTTCTTGAAATCCGGAGAAATAAAATCGGAGACCAGGAAAGTTATCGTCCTGCGGGTGGCGACGCCGTTAAGGAATTCCAGGGCTTTATTGATGTCGGTTCCGGTCCCCTCCGGCTTGTTGTAAAGAGCTTCCCTTATGACCCTGAGAACATGCTTAACCCCCTTCCTGGGCGGGACGAAATTCTCGACATCTTCCGTGAAAGTTATCATTCCGACCTTATCGTTGTTCTTTACCGCCGAAAAGGCTATGACCGAGCACAGTTCCGCCGCCAGCTCGCTCTTGAGCCTTTCCCCTGTACCGAAACGGCAGGACATGGAAACATCAAGAAGTATCATTATGGTAAGCTCCCTCTCCTCTATGAATTTCTTGACATAAGGATGTCCCATTCTTGCCGTAACATTCCAGTCGATCGAGCGTATCTCATCCCCCGGCATGTATTCCCTGACCTCGTCGAATTCCATGCCCATGCCTTTGAACACACTCTGGTACTGACCCGCGAAAACATCAGTGACCTTCCGCGAGGTAGTTATCTGTATTCTCCGTATTTTCCTTATAACTTCTTTGGGTATCATATCAATAAATTGAGTTACGGAACCTCCACTTCGTCGAATATTCTTTTTATTATATCATCAGCGGTCTTGTCTTCCGCTTCCGCCTCGTAACTGGGTATGACCCTGTGCCTTAGCACATCCGCCCCTATCGACTTTATGTCCTGCGGGGTAACATATCCTCTCCTCTGCACGAACGCGTAAGCCTTTGCCGCCAGCGCCAGGTTTATGCTGGCTCTGGGGGAAGCCCCGTATTCTATAAGATCCGTGAGCTCCTCCAGGCCGTAATCACCGGGGTTGCGTGTCGCGAAAACTATGTCCACTATATACCGTTCGATCTTTTCATCCATATATATTTCGTTGACGACTTTCCTTACCTCCAGTATTTTTTGGGGGGTGACCACGGGAGAGATCTCAAGCTTCTTGTCCGTGTAAGCCATGCGTTTAAGGATCTTGTGCTCCTCTTCCTTGTTGGGATAACCGATATTTATCTTCAGCATAAAACGGTCCACCTGCGCTTCGGGAAGCGCGTATGTCCCCTCCTGCTCTATCGGGTTCTGTGTAGCCAGGACCAGGAAAGGCTCCTCCAGCCCGAAAGTTTCCTGACCTATGGTGACCTGCCGTTCCTGCATGGCCTCCAGCAGGGCGCTCTGCACCTTTGCGGGAGCCCTGTTTATCTCGTCAGCCAGTATTATGTTGGAAAAAATAGGCCCTTTCTTGGTGGAAAAGGTCCCTTCCTTGGGGTTATATACCATTGTACCGATAAGATCTGCCGGAAGCAGGTCCGGTGTGAACTGGAGCCTCTGGAAACCGGTATTTATGGCGGCCGACAGTACCCTGACCGACATGGTCTTCGCCAGTCCGGGCACGCCCTCTATCAGGACATGGCCGTTGGCGAGGAGCCCGACCAGCAGCCTTTGCACCAGGTACTCCTGTCCGACTATGACCTTGCGCACTTCCGAAAGAAGAGCTTCTATGAACAGGCTTTCTTTTTCGACTTTTTCGTTTATAACGGTTATACCCTGGGACATTTCAACCTCCTTTATTCTTGCATCTGAACAGCGATCAAAGATCTCTATTATTATTAAAAGTAATATACTACATAGCCATTTTCTTTTCAACTATCTGCGCCCGGAGCCCTGGTGCCTTCTTCTGCCGCCTTACTCCGGAAAAACACACCTATCTCCCCGAGGTCAAATGTTTTACGGCACTCTTTAAGAGGTTTAAGGAATTCTGCGCCGTATCGCCTCGTTCTTACCCTCGGGTCAAGCACGGCGATAACACCCCTGTCGGTACCGCTTCTTATCAGGCGCCCTACGCCCTGCCTGAACATTATTACCGCCTGCGGGAGCTGGTACTCCATAAAAGCGTTCATACCCTTTTCCCTGTAATATTTTATCCTGGCGGAGTTTATGGGATCTGTAGGAACGGAAAAAGGCAGTTTTGTGATTATAACGC
Organism: Candidatus Omnitrophota bacterium; assembly: GCA_014728075.1. Taxonomy (GTDB): domain Bacteria; phylum Omnitrophota; class Gorgyraeia; order Tantalellales; family Tantalellaceae; genus WJMG01. The sequence goes on from WJMG01000051.1 coordinate 9,552, forward strand.
ATTCCAGGGAATCACCGGGAACATCCACGCCCTGCCAGAAAGTGGTCGTGCCCATAAGCACGCTTTTTTTACTGCGTTTGAAAACATCAAGAAGAACATACCTCGGAAGATCTCCCTGCCTGAGCACTTCTATATCCGGACGCTCGGAGGCCATATGGCCGGCAACCCGGTTCATCATATCGTAACTGGTGAAAAGGGCGAACATCCTTCCGCCCATTATATCGTATATACCGGTTATCCTGTCCCTGACCTTAAGGATGTAACCTTTGGGGTCGCGGGCGGGATCCGGCATATCCCTGTCGAGATAGAGCATCACATTATTCTCATAATCATACGGCGAGTCCAGCGCCAGTTCCAGGGGGTTATCCAGACCCAGCCTTTTTTCCACGAACCCGAAATCACCGTTCTCTCCGGAAGAGGATAAAGTCGCGGAAGTAAGGACCACGGGCGCGACCTGTCCGAAAAAACTTTCCTTCATCAAGCCGCTTATATCCACCGGAGCGGCGTGGAACGAATAATCCGTATAACGCCTTCTCTTTCTGACCTCTACCCAGTAAACATATGATTCTTCTTCCCTGGAAAGAACAAAATCCCCTGCTTCCGCCATAGCGAGGCATCTGCGGGAAAGACCTCTCGCGGCCTCCCCCGCTTCGGAATCCTCAAAACGGCGGCCCAGCCCCCCCAGGACCTCGGCCAGTCCCAGAAGGAACGGGTTCATGTCCCCGTCAAGACATACGCCGGGCTCATATGCAAAAGTACCTTCTTCGGAACCCACTGCGCGCTCGGCCTCGGCAAAAAACACTCCCGAAGCTTTTTTCAATCCCCTGTTCATCTCTTTTAACAGTGATACTTCATCGTCCCTGTCCTTGAGGGCGCCGTCTTCCCTGTTATTTTCTGAAACGAAAGCGCTTATCTCGTCATGCAGATATCTGACCCCGCTGCGGGAAAGTTCTTTTCCGAAATAGCCCGTAGCCACATCCTCGACGGTATGGGCTTCGTCCAGCACCAGAGCGTGGAATTCAGGAAGGACCCGAGCCTCCGACATCATATCGGCAAAAAGCAGAGAATGGTTGGTTATAAGTATACGGGAAGCCGCCTGCCTCATTCTGGATCTCCTGTAAAAACATTCATCGCCATAAGGGCATTTCCTGCCCGAACAAGCGTCCGGCTGACGGGAAAAAAGTTTCCACACCGAAGGATCGGGCATGAAATCCATGTCGGTAACCAGGCCTGTCGGGGTAGTCCCGGACCATTTCAGGATATCTTCAGCCTGGGCCGCCCGGCTTTTGGAGGTGAACATCTTTTTCTGACTGTTCCGCCGCGCCATGCGCACGCAGAGGTAGTTTTCCGACCCCATGCATATAGAATACCTGAAAGGTATATCGAGAGCCTGCTCCAGAAAAGGCAGGTCCTTTACCATCAGCTGGTTCTGGAGAGCTTTAGTGTAAGTGGAGATCACGACCCTTTTATCGTTGAGTACGGACCAGTATATAAAAGGCACGAGATAAGCCAGGCTCTTACCTACACCCGTCCCGGCTTCAACTACGAGGTTTCGGGATGTCTCGATCGCCTCTTCTACCGCTTCGGCCATCCTGACCTGCTGAGGCCTTAATTCATAACCCGGACGATTAAGCGCTATAGGGCCGTCTTCTGCGAAGATCTCTCTGGGTTCCGGCATATTCGTTCGATTCTTTCCTTTTCATCTTATCCGAAACGGTCGATCATTATAGCCGTAACGAAACAGCCGATCGCCAGGATAATGTAACTGAGAGGAGATGCGCCTATGGGTTCAAGAACATTCACCCCCTTGAGCTTCCAGATAACACCGGTCCCGACAAAAACGAAACCAAGAAATATCAATGTCCCTATTCCCAGATCGAGCTTCCTCATTCCGCCTCCTTCATCAGTATACTTTTTTGATCGGGAGCGTCTCCCATTCCTCGAGCAGGGAAACACATTCGTCCTCCAGGACGCCACCTTCCACGATCACGGGGGATCTTCCTATCTCCTTGATCTTACGGACAGACAGGGTAAGTTCGTTGAATCCCAGGGCCTTCACATCGCTTATCCCGGTACCGAAGAACAACCTGTCGATACGGGCCCAGTGGATCGCGGAAAAACACATCGGACAGGGCTCTGTGGTAGAGTAAATTTCACAGCCGGAAAGGTCGTAGGACCCGACCTTCGCGCACGCCCTGGATATAGCTGCCATTTCGGCGTGATGAGTGGGGTCATTATCCTTAAGCACGGTGTTATGCGCACGGGCAAGTATCTCCCCGTCCCGGATTATTACGGCGCCAAAAGGGCCGCCCTCCCCCGCCGTCATGCCTCTACGGGCCTCCTCCAGAGCGGCCCGCATGAATATTTCGCGCCCCATGGGCTATCATCCTTTCCTGTTTATCTCTTTCAGCGACTTTTCGATCTTGTCCAGCCGCCACTCCAGAGAGGACAGTATCCAGAACTGAAAATGGTTCAACCTTGTATGGGAAGCCAGAAAATAAATGAACTTAAGGGACAGAAGAAGTATACCCACCTCTATCATCAGGTATCTCATCCTGCCGCCCCATATTATCGACAACGCGAAGACAGATATGACCAGGACCGCGAAACAAAAGTTTATAATATGTGTCCGGGTATCCGGGACCCCTCCTATCCTGCCTATTATTTTCCGTACATTCTCCCTTTCTTCCTCAAAGCTCCGTATCTCCTCTTCGAGGCCTTTTTCCTTCTCTATGTTCTGTTTCCCGCACATTTTCCCCCGTTCCCTTTCCGTCAGTTGAGTACGATGATCAGTTTTATGACCCCGAAAGCTATCAGGTAGACCCCGATAATGTAATTGGCCATTTTCGGCGCGGCGAGTATTATGACCCCGAAAACGATCGACATTATGTATATGAGATGGTTAAGAGACATATTCCTCCCTCATTTTGTTTCTCCGTCATCGGAACTGTTGGCTACGGCCGCTACCGTAGCGGCCGTTCCCGCGCCGGCAAGGAACCAGGCCGCGGCGCATCCCGTAAGGGCCGTCAAGGAAAAAAGCATCACGAAAACGCCAATAAAGATCCTGAACTTTCCCGACATTTCTTCTCCTTCCATTACTGATCGTTATCTTCCATGTCATAAGGAGTGGTTATCCCGTACCTGCGGCTCAACTCCTCTATCCGCCGCATAAGTTCTCTCTTATCGCCCTCGCCCATCGTTATACGGCTGATCAGGTAATATATCTTTCTGAAAGCCCATTCCTGGGCTATCTCTTTTCCGCCTTTCTTTCCGTCCTTCAGGTCTCCCCGGAAGATGAATTCTTTCAGGTCCCCGTTCTCTTCACCCAGAAGCTGTACGGAGAACATATCTTCCCTGTCGAACTTACCGTAAAGTGAAAAAGTCTTTCTTCTGAAAAGGTCGGGCAGGAACCTGGGATAAACCTCGGAATCGTCCACTCCGCTGAACCTGTACCTGACATTGATAAGAAGGGGGTCCTTTATCTCGCGGTAAAACTCGCGGAAGTCCTCCTTCATCTCATAGGCGGTATCAGAAAAACTGCTCCAGGCCCTGTTCTGGTACGACAGGAAATCCAGCAGGTATTTATTGACCCTGTATCCGCCCCCGAAACAGAAGATCGGCCGCTTCATCATGTTGCGGCGCGTTATTTCCTGGTTTATCCTCCTTGAATCCATAAGGCCGGTAGTGGGACGGCCGTCCGTAACCAGTACTATGTAAGAAGGCTCTCTTTCCGGCGGCGTCCCGATTATATCAAGAAGCGCGTTCTCCACATCCGTCTGTCCTTTCGCTTCAAGGGCCTCCACGAAAGACGCAGCTTCTTCGATATTTCTTGCGGTAGCCGGAACGGGGCCCTTCCTGAAACTGGTCACATCGCCCCTGAACGCGACTACATTGAACCTGTCTCCCGGGTTCATCTTGCCGAGTGAACCGATAACCCCGTCCCTGACATAAAAAAGCTTCTGTTCCGTCATGCTCTTGGAGGAATCTATCAGGTAAACTATATCTTTCGGTATGACATCAAGCGGACCTTTCTCCTCAACATTGACCGAAAGCCTGAAAAACTTCTCGCCTGTATCGGGGTCCCTGTAGACGGAAAGCCCCACATCCAGGAAACTTCCGATATCCTGGTACTCACCGACCTGCGTCTTACCGTAAAGTGAACTTAATTCTTTAGTACCCGCCATAAAAGCCTCTGTCCCCGTAAAACCGGAAACCTCTGCTGAAGGACCTGATGGGACATCGGCTATCCTGCCCGGGACGGTAAAGCCGTCCTCTCCGCCTTCCGGAACGGTAAATACCTTTACCCGGGGCATCATGCTTTCGCCGGCACCGTCAAAAAAGCTCCTTTTAACTGGAGCCGCCTTCTCCATAGCCCGCTCTGTCTCTTTTCTCAAAGCTTCGGAGGGATCGAACGGCTCGATATCATCCGACAGCAGCTCCTCGAACCTCTGTTCATCCAGCTCGTTCTTTTTACTCTGCATGGGCAGGTCCTCACTGCGTTTCTCCTCGGGCAGGATCTCCTTGAAGACGATGGTCTCGGCATCAGGAGTATCGCCGAACATACTTACCGGCGGCGGTGTTTCCTTCTTTTTATCCAAAAGGTCCACGCTTGCCGGCTCCTGCCGGACCGTCCTCAGTCTGAAAAGCCTGTTGCTCCTGTCAAGGGTATCGCTCATGCCGGAAAGGATAATGTAGCGTGAGGAGGCGAAAAAGACCCCGTGCGCCGCGAGTGAAAGGCATACCGCTAACATTACGATCTTTCGCTTGCCGCTCATGACCCTTCTCCCTGGCCGCTTTTCAGTTCTTCTGAATACGCGTGGTCCGGATACCTTTCCATCAGTTCCCTGTAAGCCTCAGAGGCCTTTTCGGGATCACCCGAACGCTCGAAGGACTTGCCGGCCCGGTAAAGCGCCTCCGCGCAGATCTCCCTGTCATCGTAAAGGATGGCCACCATCATGAATTCCCTGGCAGCGCCTTCGTAATCCATCATTTCGTATTTGACCTTACCTTTTTCGAATCTGGCCATCGCTCCCGTCATATTATCCTTGTGGTCAAGCAGGGCGCGCTCGAACAGCTCAAGGGCTTCCCCGTACCTGCCTTCACGGGCCCTTGTCTTCCCCAGCCCCAGAAGAGCCCGTTCCCCGTAAGGAGACTCGGCCCCGGACTCTACGGCTCTGCGGAAATACTCCGCCGCGTTCCCCCATTGCCCCAGGCGGGCGTAATTTTCGGCGTAAAGGTATTCCACCTTTCCTCCGGCATCAAAGCCGGGCTCCCGTTCCGACAGTCTGTCCAGAACGAACAGGGATCTGTCGCTGCTTCCCGCTTTCAGGTAATGTTCCGCGGCCCATATGTATACACTCCCGGGCAGCCCCACCTCGGGATGGTTCTCCATAAGGCCGTAATAATAATCCGCCGCCTTACGGTTGTCTCCCCGTTTATAATAACAGTAAGCTACGGCCTCGTATGCCTTTCCTTCAAGCTCGGGGTGCTTTTCCCGTATCACAAGGGAGTAAGCTTCTATGGCCCCGTCCCAGTCCTCTGCTTCACGGTAAGCCTTACCGAGAGCGAAAAGAGCGTGTCCCCTGGCGTCAGAATCCGGAAACCTTTCAAGGAACTTACGGTAAGTTGTTGCCGCCTGCTCGTTCTCTCCTTTTTTCAGGTATACCTTTGCCAGCCGGAACAAAGCTTTTTCCGAACCGGGATCGTCGGGGTAATTGTCTAGAAAGGCCTTGTAGCCGTCCTCGGCTGCCTCCAGGTCCTCAATGGAAAGATAGATGTCCGCGGACCTGAGGAGCATCCCGGGGCTTCTCCTGTCATCCGGGTATTCATTGAAGAATTTCGCGAAGGCCTCCGCCGAGGACCTGCTTTCACCCGCGGGATCCTTTATCCATGCGGCCTCGTAAAGAGCTTCTCTGGCAAACGGGCTTTGGGGGAACCCTCCCCTGACCTCTCTGTAAGTATCGGCCGCTTCAGGCAGGCGCCCGAGAGCTTCGAGGGACCTGGCCTTCAGATAAAGGGCTTCGTCTTTCGAAAGGCCTCCTTTATCCAGGTATTCGTCGATCCGGGAAAGGGCCTCTTCGAAACGCTCAAGTTCATAAAGTGCCCAGCAGGAATTTACCAGCGCCTTTAGAGCGTGGTCGGTCGAAGGATATTTTTCGTATACCGCCCGGAAGAGTTCTTCGGATGCGGCATATCTGTTCAGCTGGAAAAGGCTGCTTGCCGCCATGAACAGGACCCCTGAGGCGGCTCCCGGATCGGTTATCCTACCGGCCAGGTCTCTTCCCGAACGGGCCACTTTGTCGTATTCACCGCTTTTATACAACACGGAAAGATATCCCAGCGCGGCTTCCCCGAAAAGCTGACCTTCGGGAGCCTTATTCATGGCATTACCGTACGCCTCCAGCGCTTCTTTTATCTTACCCGCCCGGTCAAAGGATATGCCCGCCTTCCGCAAAGCCATGGCTTCGGTTCCGGGTTCCGAGGAGAGATCAGCGGCCTTCAAAAAGCTGTTCGCCGCCTTTAAATGAAGTTCTTTCTCGGAGTATATATCACCGAGGCTCATGTGAGCGAAAGCCGTAAAATCGCCCGCGCCGCCCGAAGACAGCAGTTCTTCCAGCAATACGGCCGCCTCGTTATGTTTTCCGCGCCTGAAAAGGACACCCGCGAGATAATATTTCGCGGGCCCCTTGACCCCGGCTCCGCCCTCTCCTTCTATAAGACGCTCGAAAACCCTGCCGGCCGCGCCGTGGTCGCCTTTCATGTACAGTATCTGCCCTTCGCGAAGGAACGCCATGTCCGAATATTCTCCTGAAGGGTATTTATCCAAAAAGTCGCTGTAACGGTTAAAGGCCTCGTCGAACCGGTCGGCCAGGAAATAGCTTTCCGCTATTCTGTATTCGGCGAGCTCTCTGTATGGGCTTTGAGGGTATTTTTCCAGGAATTCCTTGTATTCAGTTACTGCCATATCGAACATACCGCGGGAAAAAAGACCGTTGGCAAAATCGAAGTCCTCGACTTCATTGCTTATTACGGCTTCCCTGCCGTAAAAAGGGGAAGCGGCAAAGAACGAAGACAGGAAGATAGCCGCCGCGATAAAAAGAGCGGCTCCGTTCTTTTTTTTCGGCCGTGGGATCACTGCTCCTCCTCTTTCATGGTAGCGAAAGAAACATTCCATATATCCGCTCCCGCGCATATATCCAGCACCTTTATAACATCTTTATGGTAAGTATTCCTGTCTGCTCTTATTATTACCGGCTGGCCCCTGTATAGCTCCGAAATACGGCCCAGCATCTTCTCCAGCTCCGAGGCGGAAAGTTCCCTCTGATTGACTATGATATTACCGTCCTTTCTAACATTGATTATGATCTCTCCCGGAGCTCTTTCAGTATCCCCGGATTCGCTGGCCGTCGGCACGGTAATGCTCATCTCTGTCTCCAGCTGATAGAAAATGGACGCGGACATGAAAAAGATCAATAAAAGGAAAATTATATCTATCAAAGGCGCCATCTGCACCGTAGGTCGTCCGGAAAACTGTTTATTTTCTGAAAAATCCATCTTTATCTCCTTATTCCGGCCTTAATCGGTGAGTAAATGATAAAGCTCCTCGGACACATTCTCAAGCTGTGCCGCTATATTCTGCACTTTTCCCCTGAAATAGGCATGGAATATCATCGCGGGAATAGCTATTATAAGGCCGGAAGCGGTAGTTACCATGGCCTTGGCGATACCGCTGGCCAGAAGAATGGGTTTAACGGCGCCTGCCTGAAAAGCTATTACATTAAAGGCCTGTATCATACCGAGCACCGTTCCCAGAAGCCCTACCATCGGGGAAATCACAGCGATGTCCGCCAGATATGTCAGCTTCTGCCACAGGTTGTCCACGCTTCTTCTTCCCTCATCGGCCATAGCTTCCTTGACGACGACCTTTTCCCTTCCTTTCCGGGCAAGCCCGGCCAAAAGCACCCTTGAGGGGAAATTCTCGGAATTAACGCATTTTTTCCTGGCCTCTTCTTCCCTGCCCTTTTCGACCAGGGTGACCACCTCGTCCACAAATACCTGAGGAATAAGCTTTTCCTGTTTGATCTCTATAAAATAATAGATAATGAGAGCTACGGCTGCTACCGAAAGGAATGCCAGCACTATCATTACTCCCCCGCCGGCCTGAATGGTCTGCCAGAGGGTCATCCCCTGTTCCGCGGCCTGCGTATCCGGTATATACCTTTCGATCTTTTCGGCGCCGAAAGACAGGATCGGGAGCGCCAGAGCCATTAGTAAACCGTAGAGAAAGACGAATATCCCTCTTTTCTTGATGATCATAGATACCTCCGGGCTTTTAATAATAATATTATTATTCTGAGGGTAAATTATAAGATATCGGTAAAATTATAACCCGTTAAGCGGTAGAATGTAAAGAAGAATCCGGCATGGATCGTCCGGGCATCGGGGCAGGATAAAGGCGAGAAGCGTATCAGCTTTCAGGTATCAGATCTCAGCTTTCAGCCTCTTAGGTGTCAGGGAGTCAAAGTACCAGAGTGTCAGCCTTCGGCAGACCGGCGGCGCAGGGCTCGGGGCTGGAGGCTTCGTACAGGTAGAGGTAGAGAAATCTGATACTGTGATACAAGCGAGGGGAAGCCGGGCGATGACACTTTGACACCCAAAAAGGCGCGTTAAAGAGGCACCTGTACCCTGTACGATGGTCACTGATTTGCTGATCTTACGCTAAACGCTATGAATTCGCGGATCCCGAATGGAGGTATTTTACCAGGCGTGTCCTGTCGTGCCTGTGGAATTTCACCAGGCTTATCCCCGCGTCGTAAATGCCTTCACGCGTTTTGTCCCGGCAGATCCACGCGACTTCACCATGGACGAACATGGGAATATCGTCTCCGGGGAGCAGGACCTCAAGTTCTATACTGTCCCCTCGGGTAAGGCGCTTGTTTATCTTTATCCCTATGCCGTCGGAGGATATATCATTGATATCCACCTCTGTCCTTTCGCATCCGCTCTTGGAACATCCCGGGGGATTAAGAAAAACATTATGACGAAAATTTCTTCTTTTATCTTCCATTTTAAGGCGTCTTTCAGAAAAATAACTTTGTATTTATTTTACCACAAGGGCGCTTTTTGTCAATACCGGCCAGGATCCCCGAAAAGCATCATGGTCCCGCAATCGTACAGCGGCTCTTCGGGAACAAAAACATGTTCTTTACCGCTTTTTGAAATAAAAGACAATATCTTTTCTCCTTCAGCATGCTCCGCGGGATCGCCGGCAAATATCAGCGCCCTGTCACTGACCTCCCCCGTCCCTCCGATAAACCCATGCCTTTCTCCGGGAAGCTCAATACCTGAAGGGCTTATAGAAAGCACATCAAGTCCCCTTTCCATACCTTCCCGGGCTATCACATCATCGTTGGTAATAAAAGAGCCTTCATCTACGGGAAAAACCGAACACCTTGAATAACCCTGTTCAACATGGACCGCGGAAAGCCCGCGTTCATTTATCTCTTCGAGCACCGCGGGGTCGGCGAACCGTGTGTTCAGAAACACCCATCGGCCGACCCTGGCCGCGTTGTAACGCGTCGTACCGGGATATTTTCCTCTTGGAGGTTCCCTTCCCTCAACGAGTTCTATCCCATTATGCGAGATAACATCCAGCACTTCAGGCGGAAGCCCCGGAGAATGGACGACCGAACAAGGCCCGGAACGAAAAAAATATATGTCTGGATGACACAATATGGACCCGTATACCGCTTCCGGCCCGTTCATCCCCCCGAAAGGAACAAATTCAGCTTCCGGCAGCCGCTCTTTCAACCGTAATATATATTTCCCAGGTATCCGTTTATCGTGAATAAGAACCATAGCGTCAGGTCGGCGCAAAGCGCACCACAGTCCAGTTACAAGGAAAAGTTTATAAGTTACAGGAGGCCAGGCCGTATCGAGTAACGCGATGCG
>WJMG01000052.1 GCA_014728075.1 Candidatus Omnitrophota bacterium
ATCACAGGCCGGTAACCCTCACGACCGCAAATTTAAGGCCGGTCATAAGGCCGCTTATAGTGGGGAAGGGCGCTATTGTACCACCCGGCGTGCCTTTTGCCGAGATAACTGACAGGAGGCCTGAACATGCGCCCGAGGCGGAGGCTGAAGACGCAGGTACGGTCCCGTCAGACGGCCGGGCCGCGGCACAGGGGGATCAAGAACAAAGGGAAAGCTATACGGTCAGGTGCCGGATAAGACCTTTAAGCCTATACGACAGGGTAGGGTACGGTCCGACGCTCAATTATGTGGTACCGGACGGAAAGATGGTCGAAAAGGGGGACAGGCTTGCCGAATTTGACGCTTCGGCCTTTGAGCGGGAGCGTGACGCACAGGAAAAGCTAATGAACGAGACCAGGATAGCCCTGAAAACCGCGGAAGAAACCCTTAAAGAGGCTAAAGAACAAAAAAAGGCGGTCGCGGGACAGTATAAAAAGGACAGTGCCGCCGCCGCGGCAAAAGTAAGGTCCGCAGGGGAAATGCTGGCTAAAGCCAGGGAGAGAGCCGAAAAGGCCCAGAAAAATGTACTTATCGCTCGCAGGGAAGTGGAGAGAGTGCGTGCTCTGGTCGAGCGGTCAGCAGCCTCGCCGCTGGAATGGCTTAACGCTTTGTTAAGCCTGAACGGTTCCGAAAAAGCGCGAGCGGAAGCCGGTGTCGAGATAGCGTACGCAACGAGGCTGCTCAAAGAAGGGGAAACCGAGCTTATCGTTCTTAAAGCAGTGAGGGACCGTGAAATCACGAGGCTAAACGGGATCATCGAAAGGGCGGGGAACGATATTCTTGCCGCTGAACAGAAACTGGACCTGCAGGCGAAAAGGCTGGGAGTGATCGAAGAGAATATAAAGAATTGTATCGTCTACGCCGAAAAGCCCGGTAAGGTCTCCCATTCTAATCTGGTAAGTACGGGTATTATGGGTTTCCAGATAGACCCCGTTCCCAGAGAAGTTACCATAGGCCCCCGTTTGACCATAGGATATAGACAGGAGATACTTACCGTCAATACTTCTTTTGCGAGGTCCGATAAGGAAACGGATAAACCGCGGGAGAAAGGGTTTACCCTTATAGAGTCCCGTGTGACCACGGCCTACGACAGCGGTACCGGGATGATATACCCCGTTATTAAAAAAATACATGTAAAAGAAGGCGAATATGTTGAGGAAGGACAGGTCCTGGTAGAGCTTGAGACCTCCGTTTTGGAATTATTGAAAAAAGAAGAGGAGGCCAGGCTTCAGGAATCCCGCCGTCTTGTCGCGGAAGCCGCCTCACTGGCGGGTGAGGCGGAAAGAAGCTACAGGGCTTATGTTAACACTGAGTATCCGGCGTTGCTTCTGGGGGCAAGAGCCGCGCTCGAACGGGCCGGGGCCGACTACGAAGCAAGGAAACGGGCAAGGATAGCAGCGGAGAAGATAGCCGAACTTCAAAGGTCCACGCTTGAAATGGCCGAAAAAGTGCTGGCGCAGAACGCTTCTTACAGGAGCGAAGTAGAGGAAATTCAAGCCGCTTATAACATGGCCCTGATGGAGGCTGACATGGCGGCTTATGAAGAAGCGCTGGCGCTTTCGAGAGTAAAGGCGGCGGAGGCGGAGATCGAAAGGGTAAGACACGATCATCAGGTACGCAAGGCCTTATTCGAAAAAGAACTGAAGACCGCCGAAGAAAGGCTGCGCCGCGCCAGGGAGAACCGGGACATAGACGAAAGAAGAGTAGCCTTTTACAGAGAGCAGATCGATAACTGTGTGATAGAAGCTACAGTGTCCGGGACGGTCTCTTACATGCATTCCCTGCCTTTGACGGTTTTCGGAGTGCCGCTGAAGAGAGTGCCGAAAGAACGGGTGATCGCGGAAGGCGCTATGATAGGGCCCGGGCCGTTCATCAAAATAACCCACGGAGCCGCAGCCGAGAACCGCGATGTGAAAAGGGAAGGGTATTCCCCTCAGCCCGGCCTGGTTGCCTCTGAGGATGTCCCGGAAAACGCCTCTCCGGTAAGATGCGGTATAGAGCCTGTTGCTTTCGGCAGGCTGGGAGAACACGGGGTGATGGTCCGGGAAATAGCCCCGGAAGGAAAGGTCAGAAAAGGACAGCTTCTGGTGAAGTTCGATACTTCGCCTCAGGAAAAGCTCATGATGGACCTTCTACAGCTCGTTAATGAACTCCGGATGATATCCGTTGATTCCGAGAGAAGTTACCTGGGCTACCAACAGCAGAAAAAGATAGCGGCGGTAAAATTGCTCATACTGCGAAAGTTAGAGGAGGCTATGACGGCGGGCGGGGAGAACATGGAGTCCTATGCCCGGGAAATACTTGAACTTTCGGAGGATAATGTTTCTCTCGCTGAAAAGGACCTTGAAAGGGTCAGAGAACTTCTCAAGAAAATGATAGTATCGAGAAAGGAATATAACGAATTACAGATACGGGAGGGAGAAGAAGAGATAATAAGGCAGAGAGCTGTCAGGGAACTGGCCGCCGCTATTCTCGTACAGCGGGAAGGGAAAAGTGCGTTTCCCGCTTTAGCGGGAAGAATAGAAAGCGAGATCGTCGTCCTGGACGGCCTTATGGAAAGAGCTGCCGCCCGGAGGGAAACGGCCGAGTCGAAGAGAGCGCTGTATTCCGGAAAAATAGATATTATCAGAAAGAACATAGCCGATTCAGCCGTTTATGCCCGCCGGGACGGGTGGGTAAGGTACGCGCATAATGTCGGAACGAGTTTTGCCGGAATCCCCATTACATACACGGCCGACCCGGTGTATATAGGAGTTGGTTGTGTGGTCAGGAACGGGCAGAGAGTGCTGGATTTTTACGAGACCAGGCCGCAGACCGAGAGAAAGCAGCCATCGGAGGCGGGGGTAGCCGGGAAGGGTGTCGGCGTGATATCCCGTGCCCGGACCGGAGAAAGTGACAGGGAAGGGCCCGTAGGAGCTAGGATACTCGAAATCCCCAAAGAAGACGGAGACTTCGTCCGAAAAGGGGAGATCATTCTTGTTCTCGATCCTTCGGAGATCGAAGAACATAAGAGACAGGCCGGGGTGAGGCTTGCCGAATACCGGCGGATGGCCGGGGAGTTCGAAGCGCTCCACGCCGAGGCGCAGAAAAACCTGGAAGAGTTTTTGTCAAGCGAATATCCCGCCCTTCAGGAACGGGCCGCCGCCGCGGTTGAAGGAGCCAGAGCTCTTGTTGAAACGGCCGGGGAAATAGCTCGGACCGCCGAAAGAACGGTACGGATAAAGAGGGGTGAATACCGCGATTTCCTGGAAATGCAGAAGCGAGGAGTGGCTACGGCGAGAGAAGTGGACAGGGCCAAAGCTGCCTGGAATTCGGCATCATTAAGACTTAAAAGGGCTTTGTATGACCTTGAGGCCGCCGTACTGGACCTTCGAAGAGCTGAAGATGACCGGGAGATGCTTGAAGCCGAAAAAGGCATGCGCCTCGCCGCGCTGGAAGCAGAAGAGGAAACATACGCTCGAAAACTCACGATATGCCGGGAGAACATCAGCATAGGAGAGAGGACCGTAGACTTTTACGAGGAACAGATAGAAAAATGCATTATAAAAGCGCCAACTGACGGAAGGATAACTTATAATAATGAAGTTTCCTACACCTTTCTCATTAACAGGTGGGTGCCCCGGGATATAATCATAGCCCCCGGATACGAGATCCCTCCGGGTGTCGCCGTGGCGTATATAAGCGATCCTTCGGATGCCGGAACTTCAGGTTTCAGCCGGTCTCCCCTGGGGCTTGTGGCCTTTGTCATGCTTATGGCCGGTATCGCTTTCTCTATCTATAAAAAGATCCGCTCTGTTTTATTTCTTGAAAGCCACGAAGACCCAAGGCATATAGGCCCCCCTGTGCCGGGTACAGAACGCAAAGAGTTTACGAACGAAGAGGGCCGGACCGCTGACAGCGGAACGGAACAGGATGAAGGCTCGAGGGCAAAGGATGAAATTAAGGTAGAGAGAGAGGGAGAAGTAGAAGACCGGGAGACGGACCGCGCGCCGGACGCCGGGGAGGAGACGGAAGAAAAGGCCGATACGGAACAGGATGAAGGCTCGAGGGCAGAGGATAAAGTCGAGAAAGAGGCCGGGAGCGAAGAAAGAGAAGAGCGGTCGACGAAAAAGCAGAGAGAGTTTGTCGCGGATCCTTTTACGAAGGCGGAGATAGCCCGGCATCTTTTTATCGCCCGGAAGGCCCTGCAGAAAGGAGAGTTCAATATAGCCAGGATACACGCCCGTCAGGTGCTCGATAAATATCCGCAGGGGCACGAAAGGGCGAGGAAACTGATGGATCGCATCGAAGCGGCTGAAAAGGGAACCGAAGGGGGAGAGGACGAGGAAGAAGACGGCCCGGAAAACAAAAGCGGCCGGCCGGGAGGCAAAGGGCCTTTGCTCGGGGCTTTCCTTCTGGCGCTGCTGCTTCCATTGACCGGATGTTTCCAAAACGCTCCCGGCGTTACTGAACACGCTTCTTCGCTTTTCGGCAATACGGTCTTCGGAGGGGCTTTTTCGTGGCTTGCTTCACTTGCCGAGTCTTATCCCGCCTTGAATGTGCTGGGATTTCTCGGCGCGGGGACCGTTCTGATGATAATGATAAACTATCTGATGGTCCTGGGCAAAGACAGTAAAAAAGAGTCCGTGGCCCGTATCCTGTCTTTTGGCAGGAGGCCGGGTATATTTATTTCTTTCCTTTTGAGCTTTTCTCTGCTTTCCTTTATAGCCGGTGTTCCTTCTTACGCTTCCTGGGCTCAGGCTATCGAAGTGCTGAAGATAGTGGCCGTGGCTGCGGCGCGGATAACATTTCCCCTGGCAATAGCCGGAACTTTTCTTATAGGGTTTATAAGAAAAGATGTGATCCTGAGGCTAGGTGTGATCTTTCCGACCGGTATTATAAAGGTGAGGCTCAATACGGTCGCCATGTCCATTTCGGAAGGCATGAAACGCATGTTCAAGTGGTGGGCGGGTATTTCCGCCCTGGCTGCCTTCCTGGTCTATGCCATGCCCTATCTGGTCGAAGTGCCCGTTGCACAGGGCCCGGGAATAACGCTTGAATACATTACGGGATGGATAAAGCATTTATACGATCAGATCTCCGCTATACACCCTTACATCAATGTTTTGAAATGGGGTATGACAGTGACCGTTACCGCGGCGTTCCTTGAGATGGTTGTAAAGAAGTTCGTGCAGTCGTTGAGCGATGATGCCGAGGCGGTGAAAAGAGTTTCCCTGAAACTGGTATTGCTTTTCTTTACCGGGGGCGCGATGTATCTCGCTTCGGGCTACCTGCCGCCCATGTTCGCTTTTCCCGAAGGGGTAACTGTGCTGCATTTTCTCCAAAGCGTTGAAGTCGCGGTGATATTTTCGGGAGTCATAGCCCTTTATTTCCTGATGTGCAGCTACACGATGGGTATGTTCTATTCCAGGATCAACAGGATATACCAGGTCCCCCCCGCGCTGAACTTTGTGATCGCCAGGTTTCGGAGCAATTCCCCGCGTCTCGTTTCACTGAGAAGGCTGGGCAGGCTTATACTCGTGCTGGCGTTCATTGAATATATTCTTATAAGTGTATCCGCCGCTCCTCTTTTCTCCAGGCTGGCGGGCTGGTACAGTTCCTTCGCTTTCCGGAATCCGGCCCTGGGCGTTGCCGCCTGGATGTCGGCTACGATATTTACGGCGATCTTGCTGGAATCGGCGTTCAACCTGCTTTCAGTAAAGTTTCCCTCGATACAGAAAGAATCTATGAGGAAAAAGGTGATATATTTTTGCCTCGCCGGAGCTTCCTTCATCGTTTCAATGTTCTTTGTGGCATTCCCGTCGTTCCCGGGCTGGGCTCAGTTCTTTGCCTGGATGGAGATATTCATGGTAGGAATGATAGTTATCGGTATGCCGATACAGATCATAGGCGCTTTTTTTCTGGGCATATGGGCAAGAGTGCTGCATCTGAGGGTCCTCGTGCCTTTCATGGCGCATGTTAAGACCAGAATCAGGGACCTGGAAAGCCACCAATCCGAGACTATTTTCAAATTATTCAACATCTGGAGGTGGGTGGTCGCTATAGGTACCATACTGCTGTGCACCACTCCTTCACTTTTCACGCCCGAAGCCCTCGGCGGGAGGGGGCATAATCCCCTTATGGGATTCCTGTACGGAAAAGCCGTAAAATGGTCGCTTTTCCTGAGCGAACAATATCCCTTCGTGAATGTTATTTTCTGGGGTAGTGTCGTCCTTCTTTTGTCCGCGCTTTTAGAGGTCGGAATAAGGAAAGCGGTACCCTCAAAAACAGGTGATGAATATATGCCTAACAGGCTCTCCGGGAAGGCGGCGGCGTTGACCATAGCCCTTTTAGCGGGTGTGTATCTGGGGCCCCTGCCCACCCAGCTCAGGGTCACTTTCGTGACGGTTTCCCTTACCGCTATAGCCGGTCTCAGCGTAGTGGAGTTCCTGCTGAACATAACTTTGCGGAAGAGGACCGGGGGAATGCGGAAGTTCCTCCGGGGCGCGGGCGCGCTCTTTATGGCGGCGGGTCTCTTGGCCGTTTTACCGGCTTTTCCCGGGGCCGCTTCCTGGGCAAGTTTCTGGCCGGCCGCGGAGGTAACGGCTCAAGTAGTAGCCGCTATATATGTTTATTTTATGATCAATTCTTTTGTTCTGGGTACATTTATCCCCCGTTTGAACAGGGTCCTGCAGCCTTTATACACTTTTTTCTTTCTGGTCACCAGGATGCGGTCGGAACATCCGCCGTATATACTTGTAGGAAGTTTTTTCAGGTCGGCGGTTACGGCGACCGCACTGGCGTATCTTTTCTCAATGGCCGCTCATTCGCCTCATCACGCCGTTATGCTTTTTTCTCTTCTCGCGGCCGGGGCTTTGTTCCTGGGGGTTGTCAATGCTCTGCACCTCTGGAGGTCCAAAAAGGTCTTCCGTGAAACAAAGATCGCGCCTCACAGAAGGGAAGAAAAGTTCGAACTGGAGAATATCAACGGCGAACCGGAAACGGCCCGGGACATGATAGAGGCCATGGGCATGGTAGGTGATAAGTTCAACCCGACGAAAAGTTATTATTATAACCACAGTCTTTACCTGGATACCCCGGGATACAGGTGGAAGGGTCTGCTGTATTTCTTGAGGCATCCTTTTTCCGAGGTCCGAAAAATACTTACGGTTCATCCGCAGCTTTTGACATATTTTGCCAGGGAAAACAATTACAGGGCATATAGGTATAAGGCTCGTATACGATGGTACGGCGACAGGGAACTTGTCTCTAAGATATTCAGTGTTGAAATAACAGAGGGGATGGGGCCACAGGACCTGATAAGGGCCATAAGGGGATCCATACCCGAAGGCGATGACCTCAAAAGGAGATTCGAGGCTATTCTTTCCAATCTCCCGGAAGAGAGCGCCGGTTATTCCGCCAAGAAGATGAAGAGTAAACTGCTGGACCTCGCGGGTCAGACTAAAGCGGACAAGGGTAAGATCCATCTTGAGATAAAGAACCGCCTTGATACAAGGATGTGGAAGTTCGAGACCGGAGCCTGGGAATGGGCGGTGCCTTACATCTTCGCGCTTGCTGATGGCGGGACCGTTAAGGCCAACGGTCACTCGTATGTTTTTCGGATGGACCGCGAGGCGGGAGACTTTTTTGATGTAGGAAGAAAGAAAGAGACCCCAGTTATGTTCAGGGTGGACAGAGAGACGGGAGAAAAGGTCCGGGCGCAGAGGATCGAGGGCATGGATAAAGGATACAGGGCATACATTGACGGAGTGTGGGTATCGTTCACCGAAGACGATATCGACAGGGAAGTGGATTACGAATGGCTTCCGGAAACATACCAGGGTAAACCTTGCCGCGGCAGTCGAAAGTCAAGGGCCGGCCTTGTGGAATTCTGTTCGTATATAAAACAGTACGGGCTCGTCCCCACGGTACAGGTAAGTTACGAGCGGCTGGAATTCGTCAGTGCGGACGGCGACAGTGAAAAACTTCTCGAAAGGCTTGTCCCTCTGGCCCTGGAATACCGGAAAAAGATGCAGAACGGTCCCGATACAGAATATTGGAGGAGCATATTCAGATCGCCTTCCGGAAAATACCTGAGAGCTATACTCGCATCGGAAGACCCGGAAAACCCCGAAATAAATATAGATCCGGAAGACCTCGAATATCTCCGGATGACCCTTGACATGAATGTAAGGTGGAGGGTTTGCGACGACCTTCACGATCCGACCCTTTTTACGGGGCTTGAAGGGTTCACGCGGACCTGGCCCGGCAATACCATTCTGGAGGTTAAATACAGGGGCAAAAAAGCCACGCCCTGGGTTTACGAAATGGTCGATGAGCTTGACAAGAGAAGAGAGAATAAGCCGATGAAGGATTTTCCCATAAGAAGGCAGCCCGCGGGAAAATATTGCGACAGCGTGAGCGTATGGCTTTACCGGAAGAAGCTCGACGGGAACTTCAGAATGCGGAGTCCGAAGCAGGCAGTGCTGAGGTTTTTAGGACTGGAGAGCGGTTATCCCGAATCGGCTAACGCGCCCGGATGGGCAGGATATTCGAAAAAGCAGTTCAACGAGGTTTTCGGAATACACGAAGAAGATCCGTACAGGGCCCACCATGGCATAGAACCCATGGGTTACGGGCTTTCCAGAACGGCCGGGAGGACCAAAGACGCTTCCGGAATCGGTGAGCAGGAAGACGGGGGTATATGGGTCCCGGATGATCATGTAAACCCGCAGGAAGAAGGCCGGACAGAAGAGGGGGATGAAGTGCCGCCGTCGGGCGCTATGATACCTCTGGTAAGTGATCGTCTGGTTAAAGACAAAATAAGCCTGAGGCTGCAGAGCTGGATCGAACAGGCATCTTTCGGGGCGGTCAACGCCCTGATCCCTCTGTTTGCCGGTAAAGAGAACCTCGCGGCCGTTTCAGCGCTTGTATGGACGGCTTTTATAGTGGCTCATTATCTTCCCGGCTGGCTCGGAAGAAGGACTACGCATTCACCTCCCCGGCTGAAAGGAGTCTTGCTTGTAGGGGCGTTGAACCTGGCGGCTTTTCTGTTTTACCTTTCTCATCCCGTAGTTTTTCTCGGCATCTTTTCGGCCGCGTCAGTTTTACATCATTTCCTGAACGCACGGGCAATAGAAAGCATCCGCCGGGATCATATCGCAGATACCGGATATCGTTCCACCTTGCCGGCTAAGAAAGAAAAGACCCCGGCAACAGCAGGTGCCGGAGAGACTGCCGCGGAAGATACGGCTCTCCGCCATGAGGTCAATAAGTCGGCTGAGGCCGGTCAACCGGAAAACCTGTTTGCGGGAACGGACCTTCAATTGATGGAAACCCCGGAACCCGCTGAAAAGCCGGGAGAAGAGACGGAGAAGATATTGAAGAAGGGGCTGGCCAGGGCGCAGATACGCTACAGGCTTCTTGAGGCGTCCGGTGACGAGGCTTTCGCCAGGGCATTCGCCGACGCTATTTTTTCTTTCTACAGAGAAAAGAGGGAGATCGTTTTCGCTTTCGACAGTTATCTGGGAGGAGGCCAGGCCGCTAAAGCCCTGGAGCTTCTGGAGCTGATAAAAGAGCTTAAAGCGGACGAGCGTTACACGGAGTTCCTGGAGAAGATAGATGTCATACATTTCGATACCTCCAGGGACGAGAGAGGGCTGAGGTCTCTGAGGGAGAAGATAGATTCCGGAGCGCTCGTTTTCTCTTTCGCCAGAGATACGGAACAGGCCAGGGAAAACCTTAAAGGTTTCCTGAACGATCCCGGGCACAAGCTTTCGTATATAAATGAGGAGGAAGTTTCCCAGATACTGAATACCGAAAAAGTCTATTATCCGCTGTTCGAGATAGTTACGATAACGCTCGCGAGACATATAGACGAGATGACCCTCGAGGAGATAGAAGAGGTAAGCGAGAAGATAGCCGTAAGAGCCAAACAGGAAGGCGGGGCGCTCGTCTTTACCATATTACCTTCCGTCAAGCGGTTCGAGACCAACCGTGAGCTTATCCAGCATTACGCCATGAAGAAAAAGGTCCTCCTGGCGGCGTAAGCTTGCCCATAATGTAAGATCGAGATCGGGAAAAACATATGGAAGAGGGGTTTTGCTGTATCTCAGTTTAAATCAAGATATGGCTTAAGACTACGGATCACTAACTGGATCCGGTGCTCTCCAGGCCCGGGGCGGAAGTTTTCGCGGACGATAATATTAAAGCGGGCAGTTAGTCGGCATCTGAGGAGCGGGTTTCGGTAGGCGAGAGGCAAAGGGCGAAAGGCTAAATGCGCATGGCATACCAACCGCCGGATATCGGATCTCAGCTATCAGCTAAGGGCTCGTCTCCGGATCGGTGCCGCGCACTCATGCCCTGCGCTCCGACACAATGACACAAGCGAGGCGGAGCCGAGCGTTGCCACTTTGACACTTTACCCTTACCGACGCACGCCTCAAATCCCTGCAAGTTGTCACGCAAAGTTCACTTTTCTTCAATACTCCCGTAACACACGCGTAATACACTGTAGGCCGTTTGAGAAAAGAACGATGATATTTCAGGAGCAAAATACCGTACAGGAACACAACTAAAACCGAAAAGGGACAGGACATGAAAAAGACCATTCTGACAGCTGTATTGATCGTAAGTTTTAGTTTTTGCCAGGCCGCCCCCTTCGCGTGGGCCGGCGGAGGAGAAGACACCAGTGAAACGCAGATACTGGTGGACATGCTGGTCGACAGCGGCGTTCTGACCGGCGAGCAGGCCAAGGCCTTCGCCTCGAAGGCCAAAGAGCTGGCCGCCCGCAAAAAAGCCGAAGCCTCAAGGCGCGCGAGAGCGCGGGGCCCGAGATCCGAGGGCTACGGCAACCTCGTGGAGACGAGATGGGACAACAGGCTTGAATTCGAAACGAGGGACGGCAATTTCAAGGGCGCTATAGGCGGAAGGGTCCACGCCGACGCGGTGTATGTAAGCGCCGAGAACGACCTGGAGAATTTTCTCCGTCCCGGCGGGGACTTCAACAGAAGGAACGACCGGGCCCTTATAAGAAGGGCGAGGATCTACATAGAAGGCGATGTGTACCGGGATTTCTTTTACAAGCTCCAGTACGACTTTACGGATAGCCTGAACAACGAGAACGAGATAGACGGCCTCAGAGGCGCCTATATAGGCATGCAGAACATTCCTTACATAGGCAAGTTCAGGGTCGGCCAGTTCAAGGAGCCTTTCAGCCTGGAAGAGCTTACTTCGAGCAACTATATCACTTTTATAGAAAGAGGCCTGCCCAATGTATTCACGCCGGGCTACAGCTGGGGAGCGGGCATAAACAACAGCTGGCTCGACAACAGGGTCACCTTCGGGTTGGGTGCTTTCCGTAATTCCATCAACTCCGGGACGATGTCTTCCAGCAACGAATGGGGGCTTACTACCAGGATCACCGGACTTCCCTGGTACGAGGACGATGACAGGCTTCTGCACATCGGTACATCTTACAGCTTGAGGTTCCCCTCGGAATGGAGGGGCGGCAGCAACAACAACACCATCGATCTCGACACGGGCCCCGAACTCAGGACACGGGACGATTTCGTCAATACCACTAACATAAATGTGAACATGGAGAATCTTCTGGGATTCGAGGGAGCACTGGTTTACGGACCCCTCTCCCTGCAGGGTGAGTTCATAGGCGGATGGATGGATGATTCCTACGACGGTCAGGTCTCTTCCCCCGAAACGAGTTTCCTTTACGGCGCCTATGGGTATGTCAGTTATTTTCTCACGGGCGAGCACAGGAAATTCGATAAGTCGCGCGGTGAATTCGAGGAGATCTCGCCGATAACCAACTTCTCCATAAGCGACGGCACCTGGGGTGCCTGGGAACTCGCCGCCCGCTATTCGCATATCGACCTCAACAACAAGGATGTGAACATAAACGGCGGTGTTCTTAACGATATCACGGTAGGCGTTAACTGGTACCTTAACCCCGTAATGCGGATCATGTTCAACTATGTGCACAGCCACCGGAACGGCATAGGCTACGCCGACGGCGTACAGGCCCGGTTCCAGGTAGAGTTCTGATACGGGATCGAGCCTCGATACTGAAGAAAACATAAAAGAACTCCTTTTTGCTGTATCTTTTCAAGGTATAGCAAAAAGGGGTTCTTCCTTTCATGGGTCTTTGCAGACGCTTTATCTAAGTGTTCATGATAAAAAGAGTTTCAATGTAAATATGGGTAGGCAGAAAAAAGATCGAAAAAAGTTGAAAGAAAAGTCCTCTTGCAGTCTTTGCAGACGCTTTATCTAAGTGTTCATGGTCAGGGGTACTAACGACCTTATACAATATACGATGGCCGCGGGCAGGGAAGACAGGAATGTGGCCGAATATTACGAGGAAGGCGCCAGGTTGGTGCTGCGTTCCGTAAAAAAGGTGGTGAAAAGCGCGGAAAGAAAGGGTATAGAGTGCGGTATATGCGGGGAAATCGCCGGGGACCTGTCGCTTCTTCCGGAGATCATAAATACGGGGATAAGAAGCCTCAGCGTCGCCCCGTTCCTCATCCCGAGGGTCAAGAACCGGATAAGAAATATCGTTTTTAAAGGGTCTTGACAACAGAAAAAGAAAGAGTAAAATATGTATTGGAGCGATTAGCACTCTCGTGGCGGGAGTGCTAAAAAAGATCAAAGGAGGTGTTTGATATGGCTATTATACCATGGCGACAGAGAAGGGATGTATGGCAGCCGTTCAGGGAGATGGAAACCCTCCAGGACGAGATGAACAGGCTTTTCGATCTTTCCCTGGGCAGGTGGCCCGGCAGGAACGCGGGCCTCATGGAAAGCGCGTGGAGCCCGACGGTCGATGTTTTCGAGTCAAAGGACAACATCATGGTCAAGGCAGATATCCCCGGGATGAAGAAGGAGGATATCGAAGTATCGGTAAGGGACGATGTCCTGACCATCAGGGGTGAGAAAAAAGAGGAAAAAGAGGCAAAGGAGAAGGGGTCCGTAAAGACCGAAAGGTTTTACGGCAGCTTCAACAGGGCTATCGCGCTGCCGTCCCCTGTGGATGAGGATAAGGTAAAAGCGTCCTACAAGGACGGCGTGCTGGAGATCGTTCTTCCCAAAAAGGAGGAAGAGAAGCCAAAACAGATACAGGTCGATGTGGAATAAAGGCCTGGCAACGGTTCTCCCGTAAGCCGGAAGCCGGCCGGTCGGCCGGTTCCCGGCGGCGGGAACAGATGGAGGTGTTTTATGACCGAAGACAGATACGCTCCGAGGGTGATACCCCCGGCGGTGAACATACAGGAGACGGAAAAAGAAGTGTTGATAGAAGCCGAGATGACGGGCCTTAAAAAAGAAGAGGTCTCGATCGATGTCAAGGGGGATGAGCTCACCCTCAAAGGGTCGAAGAAAGACCGTGAAGTCCCGGAAGGGTACACGCCGGTCTACAGGGAAAGGTGTCCGTTCGAGTATTCCAGGACCTTCATCCTCGGTGAAGAGGTCAAGAAGGAAGGCATAAAAGCGAAATACGAGAACGGGATACTGAAGGTCACCATACCCAAGGCCGAGGAGGTCCAGCCCCGTAAAATAGAGATATCGGATTAGGTTTTTTTTCTCTTATTACGGGTGTTCTGAAACGATGGTTTTCGCAGACCCCCGGCGGTAACAAAAAAGCAAAAAAGAAAAAGGCCGTCAGGGGGATAATAAAAACCATGGAAGAGGACTCAAGGTAAATAAATCAAGGTCGCGGGCGCTTTAAAGC
>WJMG01000053.1 GCA_014728075.1 Candidatus Omnitrophota bacterium
CTCTACATCCGTTTCGTTGGTCTCTCTTATAACGATATCCGGGTCAAACCCGGAGACGGCCTTAATAACATGTTTTTTCTCCATCCTCTGGATCCGTTCGTCCAGTAAGACCGGAAAAATGCCGCTTTCAAAACACTGTTTTTCAAAAGAATCAAGGTCACCGTGCCGGTAGGCGTAATATATGTGATGCGCGGTCCTTTGTACGCTTTTGCTGAACTTCTGCCGGGGTATCACGCTTCTGGCGTATTCCCTGAAATTATTCTCGTATTTTCTCTGCTCTATCTCCGCCGGAAGCCTCCTGTTCTCGTCCAGCAAAAGAAGCAAGTGCTCTATCCCTTCTTCGGTAAGCGCCATGTTATCGAGGACCCATTTATGAAAAGAACTGATCTTCTCTCCCCGGGGAATAAAATGGCGTGCCCTGGCCGCTGCGGAACGATGCCTTTCCCCGGCCGGCATGGACAGGGCTTCCGTTGAGTTTTCATATACTTCATGATCTATTATTTCCGCCATTCTGATATCCTGAAGCACCTGCCTGGTCGGAGTGGGCCTGAGGTGGGAAACTTGCATATAATCATCGTAAAAACCGGCCGTCATGAAGATGTGCACCTTACCGTCTTTTCCCGAGATATACGAAACTACAGGGACAGCGGAGGCGGGTCCCGGGTCCGCCTCTTCTATCGGAAACCCTTTAAGGTTTTCCCCTTTATCCCCGGTAACATCTATGACATGCACAACGGGGCGTTCGTTCTCCGGAATAGGCTTAAGCCCTTTTTGGGTCATATGAACATTTATTGCCTGCCATCGTATCGCGCCGGCCGGGAGAACTGAGCTTTGTTCATCCTCCACAGGCCTGCAATAATCCCGAATGACCTTCTTTACGCTTTCTCCGTAGCCGGGGAACATCCCTCCGGGCATCGGGATCCTGAGAGAAACTCCCCCGGAAGAGGCCTCCGGGCCTTCTTCGGGATCTTTGCCGGCGGGACCTGATGTTTGTTCCGAATCCGCTATCTCTTCCATTATCCGGTAAAGCATCTCTTCTTCCGCTATCTCGGAAGCGACGAAAGTCGTCCTTCTCCATTGCTTCCTGGCCTCCTCCGTTGTTTGCGGCACCGCTTTCATCAGATCGTCCACGAACGCCCTTCCGTCTTCGTAAAGGTCCACATCAATGGGTTCCTTCTCCGCCAGGCTCCTGGCCGATATCATCTCCAGCCATGTCCTGGCGAACTCGTTCTGCAGTCTTTCCGCTTCGGACGGAGACTTCCATTCGTATACTATCCCGGTCTCTTCGGCGATAAAGTCGGCGTTGAGGTCCTGCAGCCGTTTCAGATCGCTTATCAGCCTTATTGACATGGCGTCCCTGGCGACCTCCCACAGCCTGGTCTTTTTATCCATCCAGGAAAGGGTTGAAATGCCCAGGTCGAAAAGAACGACCTCACCGTTTTCTTTAACGCCGAAATTTGTCAGTTTGACATTGTTGACCAAAGCTCCTCTTTTGGCTATTTCGGTAATACATTCCAGATACCTTTCAAGGATATCCCAGGCTATTTTCGTCTTATTCTCGAAAGAGGTGTCTTTCAGACCCGCGAACTGCCCCTTTTCGGCGATAAGCTCCTGCAGATATACCGTTATGGGCGTTACCTTTTCCTGGAGGATGTAATATCCATTTACGGCAAAATCCGCTATAAGCCCGCCCAGTCTTTCCCGCGCGGTGTTATAGCTCTCCAGGTTCTCGAGGATGCTTATATAGTCCTCCGTTATGCCGCGGGCAAGTACCGCGGGGTCTTCGAGATCGGTTTTTCCCGTCCGGTTTTCCCCGGCAAAACTGACGAAAAGGGCCTGAACGGTATTGACCGTTGCTTCCATCTCCGCGCCTCGGAACGAGGTTTCAGGGGATGCCACGGGATCGTAATAGGCTTCCAGCAAAGCTTTTAAGAGGCTTTGCCCTTTTTCGCTCTTAAGCAGAACGCCGAAGATGAACGGCGCGAAGCCCTTCTTAAGTTTCTTAATGACTATCCCTTTATCAGGATCGATAGTAACATCGGTCTCACTGGTCTCCGTTATCTCGGTTTCGGGCCTGAATCCCACAAGAGATTTAAATATGTGCTCCTGCGCTTCTTTCTCGATCTGTTTTTCCAGTTTTTCCGCGGACAGCCCCGATAAGGCCGAAAGTCTTTCGAAGGCCTCCCTGTCGCCGTGCAGATATACACGCAGAAGATGGTGTGCCGCTCTCTGCACCTTTCTGGAGTATTTTTTCCTGGGCAGGATATCTTTGGCGTATTGATAAAAACTTTCTTCGTAGTCTTTCTGGGCGCTCTCTTCGGCTTCGGGACGGTATTCATCCAGAAGAAGCATTATGAATTCCCTGCCCTTTTCCGTAAGCGCCAGGTTGTCCAGACACCATTTATGAAAACAGCTTATCTTCTGGCCTTTAGGCCGGAACTTGTCCGCCCTAACGGACGCTAGATGATGTCGGGCCTCTTCTTTCACCTCCAGCAATTTCCCGGAATTTTCGTATTGTTCGTGGTCGAGGATCTCGGCAAAGCGGATCGTTCTCAAATTTCTCTGGCTGACGGACTGATTTAAATGTGATATTTCAAGATAATCATCGTAAAGATCCGATGTCATGAAAATATGGGGTTTCCCGTCTTTTTCCGAAACATAAGAAACTACAGGGATCTGGTCACTGAACTCCCTGGAATCGTCTTTTACGGGAAAACCGAACCGGGACGCTTCGCCTGATGACTCCAGGTCAATTATATGCACGATGGGCCTGGTTGCGTGATCGAACGGGTCCAGGCCCTTTTTTCTCATGTAGCCGTTGATCCGGCGCCAGCCGATCTTTTCATCGGGCAATACGCTTTCGGCGTCTTCCTCAAAAGGCTTGCAGTAGGTTTCGATTATTTCATCCAGGACGCTCTCGATATCAGGGATATGACCCCTCGGTGAAGGTATCTTGAGGTAAGCGCCTTTTATCTGTCGCCTTATGGTATCGAAAAGCCGTCCTTTATATTCCCAACTTTGGTTTTCCCTGTCCCCTGCCGGACCGGAGCCGGTTATGTTTTCATCCGTTCCATCAAAAGAAGCTTCCACAGAAAAAACACCTTTCGCTTCAGGACCGGATACGGCATACCGGAGCAGTCCCCTGGCGCCGTGCCCGTCAACCACAGGGATATAGTAAGAATCCCCCCTTTTGTATATTTCTTCAAGGGCGATACCTTCAAGCGCCAGATGCGCAGTATGCTTCTCGATCAGGCGGGCTATCCCTCGCGGGCTCAGCTCATGGCCGTAACGGCTGAGCACATCAAGTATAAGATTGTTTAAATACGCCCATACCGCGTCGTTCCTCGAATGCTCTTCTATAGTAAAGCTCTTTTCTTCGCTTCCCGAAGTTAAGGTCTCAACTCCTCTTATAGGGCTGAACCTGGATGTGGGAACGATATCGTTCTTTGAGGTTATACCGGAGGGCTCCCACGCCAGAACGATGCTGTTAAAAAAGAACACCGAAGACACTAAAACGGCCGTGATCTTTATACAGATATTTGTTACTGCTTTTTTTCTGAGGATGTTTTCCATAATATAAATATATAGATATTATCTATAACCACCTTAAATTAAAGTATAGCATTATAGCATAAAAAAGTTAGTTATGTCAACAAAAACTTGCCGACAGCAAAAAAACCGCTCTTCTGTTTTTCTTTTTCCGTTAAGTTATTTTACATAAATGATTTGCGTTTAGCGACTCACACGAGGTCTATCATTTTTCTTTGAAAAGCCGCCTTCAGGAGAGAGATTATGATTATACCCGCCATGATCTTAACGGTTATCATCGGGGTCCAGTCGTTAACGACCAGACCCAGCGCTATGCTCGTAGCCGGAGCGTGCTCCGTGTTCGTCACCGCCATGAGGAACATAGCCAGGGCTACGGTGAACGCTCCGACTATAAGATGAAGCGCTTTAAGAGTAAGGTAATCGTGTATGGGGAAAGTCGTCAAATAATGAAGCAAACTTCCGGCCAGTACACCTATCGCGTATCCACCGATGAGGTACCTCGGTCCCGATATCTTCTTTTCGGGCATGGCGAACGCTACAAGCCCGCTTGCCCCGAAAGAAGCGATGATCACGGGGTTCCTTACCACATCGAACAGCATCAAGGCTATTGAGACGGCCACTCCTCCCAGAAGGGTCTGGCCGAAATAGTTCATTTTGTTCTTCCTGAAATTTTCGTCAAAAAGTCTCATGTCACCCGTAAAAACACAGGCCGGTCAGCGGTCGTTCTCCGCTCCCGGCCTGTATATTATCTCATCTTTTTTTATGACCCCCAGTTTCTCCCGCGCTTTACGCTCCAGATACCCGGGTTCGTTCTTCATCCTGAAGAGTTCCGTTTTCAGCTCCTCGTTGTGCGCCTCAAGAAGGTCTATCCTCTGTTTTAACTGCCTGTTCTCTTCCTTTTTTTCCTGCAGTTCACTGAACCCCGGAAGGAACACCGCGACGAGGGCCAAAAGAACAGCCGAAGACAGTATGATCAGCCTCTTTTTTTCCATATGGCTTTTCCGTACACGGCTTTATCGCCCAGTTCCTCCTCTATCCGGAGAAGCTCGTTGTATTTGCATATACGGTCGGTCCTTGATGCCGATCCGGTCTTTATCTGGCCTACGCCCGTCGCGACGGCAAGATGGGATATAGTAGTATCCTCTGTCTCGCCGGAGCGATGGGACATAACGGCCGTATACCCGGCGTCTTTCGCCATTTTTATAGCCGCTAGTGTTTCCGTGAGAGTTCCTATCTGGTTAACTTTTATAAGTATGGAATTGGCTATGCCTTTATCTATCCCTTCCTTGAGCCTCTGGGTATTAGTGACAAAAAGGTCGTCGCCTACCAGCTGGGTCCTGGATCCTATTTTATCGGTAAGGGTTTTCCATCCGTCCCAGTCATCCTCGGCCATCCCGTCCTCAATGGAAACTATCGGGTATTTATCTGCCCAGTCCGACCAGAATTCCGCCATTTGAGCGTCATCTTTGTCTGGATCGGCCTCCGCTCCGAGGATGTATTTACCCTCCTTATAGAACTCGCTGGAAGCGGGATCAAGAGCTATCGCCACTTCTTCCCCCGGCTTATATCCGGCGGCTTCGATGGCCTGTAGAATGACCTCAACGGCTTCCTTGTTGGATTGAAGGTTCGGGGCGAATCCGCCTTCATCGCCTACGGAAGTCGCCAGGCCTTTTTCGTGCAGGATCTTTTTCAGATGGTGGAAGACTTCGGCGCCCATCCGCAGCGCCTCCTTGAACGAAGGGGCTCCTACCGGCATTGCCATGAATTCCTGTATGTCCACATTGTTGTCCGCGTGTTCCCCCCCGTTAACTATGTTCATCATTGGGATAGGAAGTATCTTCGCCTCGTCGCCTCCAAGGTATTTGTATAACGGCAGGCCTTTTGACGCCGCGGCGGCTTTGGCCGCGGCCATAGAAACCCCTAGTATCGCATTCGCTCCGAGGCGCGACTTATTGGGAGTGCCGTCAAGCTCTATCATGGCGTTATCCAGCGCTTCCTGGTCGGCGGCGTCCATCCCCACTACTTTGCCGGCAAGCTCTCCGTTAACATTGGCGACCGCCCGGGTAACGCCTTTTCCTAAGTAACGGTTTTTGTCCCCGTCCCTGAGCTCCACCGCTTCATGCTCTCCGGTAGACGCGCCGCTGGGCACCGCGGCCCTTCCGAAAGAACCGTCTTCCAGCCTCACATCCACTTCAACGGTCGGGTTGCCCCTGGAATCCAGTATTTCACGCCCTTTTATTTCTTTGATCTTGGTCGACATTGCACTCTCCTTCTTTATTTGATTATTTCCACTTTCCTGCCCTCGAGCCTTATCCTGCCCTCGACAAAGAGGCGTACGGCTTCCGGATACATCCTGTGTTCCTGCCGGTGTATCTTCTCCTCAAGGCTCTCCATGGTATCCGTTTCCTCCACACGGACCGGCTCCTGCATTATTACGGGGCCCGCGTCCAGTTCGTTCTCAACGAAATGAACGGTCACTCCGGTAACTTTAACTCCGTAATCAAAAGCTTCTTTTATGCCTCCGGTTCCCCGGAAGGCGGGAAGCAGCGACGGATGTATGTTGATCATCCTGCCGCCGTATTCCTTAACGAACCCTTCGCTCAGGATACGCATGAAGCCGGCCAGCACCACGAGCCCTATTTTTTCTTCCCGGAGAACAGCGAGTATTTTTCGGTCATATTCTTCTCGCGTCTCTTCCCCCGCGGGCTCGGCGACAAATGTCCTTATGCCCGCCTTTCCCGCCCTTTCAAGAGCGAACGCCCCGGGCTTATCGCATACGACCATGGAGATCACGGCCCCGTCCCCGAGCTCTCCCCGTCCGGAGGCCTCTATAAGCGCCTGGAGATTACTGCCGTTACCTGAAACGAAAACCGCTATTTTCATATTCCTCTCAGCGCTCATTGCTCACTGAATTTCCTTTATCACCTTTGTCGGGCATTTCGCGGCTAGCGGCCTGATCTTCTCCGGGTCCCCCTGTTTAGAGTAATCCGGATACGACAGGTTATCCTTCACGGTGAAATATTTTTCTTCTGACAGCTTTTCACAGACCCCGCAGGCGATACATCCGACCGGACATATCTTCCTCACTCTGAGCAGAGGGTCCTTCGAGCTGCAGGCAACATGAAAAAGCTGGTCGTACTCCGCCTTCTGCATGGCGATTATTCCCCTCGGGCAGGCTTCCGCGCATTTCCCGCACCCCGTACATTTATCGTAATCCACCCGCGGAAGGCCCTTTTCCATATGTATAGCGTCAAAGGGGCATACTTTTACGCAGTCCCCGAACCCCATGCATCCGTACTGACATTCCATTCCCGCGCCGAACACCAGGTTCGCCGCGGAACAGGTCTGTATTCCGTTATAGTCCGCCGAAGCGGGCTTGTGCTCTCTTTCGGCGGCACAGTTCACAAGGGCAACTACCGGCGCTTCGTCGGCTTCTTCAGCGCCTGTCAGCCTGTAAAGCTCTTCTCTTGCCTCTTCTCCTATTACCCTGCACTTTCCGGGGTCTTCTCCTTCCTTGATAACCCGTTCCGCGAAATCGTGGCAGCTCAGAGCCCCGCAGGCCCCGCAATTGACTCCGGGAAGAAGGCTGTTGACCCTGGTGATCATCGGGTCCTCTTCGACCCTGAGCTTTTTATCCGCGACCGCCAGCACCGCCGCGAAAAAAACGGCAAGCCCCGCCATGCTGAGCAATGATGCTAAAAACAACCCCATAATTTTTCTCTTTGTTTTCCTTTTATGAAAATCCAGGCCTTTAGCCCTTCGCCTTTCGCCTATTATTTATCCGCTGATTATCCCGCCGAACCCCATGAAGGCCATGGCCAGCATCCCGGCTATTATAAGAGTAATACCGGCACCCTGAAGAGGTTCCGGCACTTCCGCGAAAACAAGATCCTCTCTTATGCCCGCCATTATTACCAGCGCCAAAGTAAACCCTACTCCCGCTCCGAGCCCGAAGACCACGGCCTCGAGAAAAGAATAGTTCCTGAGCACCATGAAAAGCGTCAGGCCCAGTATGGCGCAGTTCGTCGTTATAAGGGGCAGGAAAATGCCCAGCGCCTTATAGAGCGGCGGTGAAACTTTTCTGATGACCATTTCCACGAACTGCACGAAACTCGCGATAACGATAATAAAGGTAACATACTGAAGAAAGACCAGGTTGAACGGCACAAGGATATAATAGTATATAAGCCAGGTGACCGTAGCCGCCATGGTCATAACGAAAGTCGTGGCGATACCGAGCCCGATGGAACTGTCTATCTTGCCGGAAACGCCTATGAAAGGACAAATGCCCAGAAAATAAGTAAGGACGAAATTATTCGTGATACTGGCTGCTATAAAAACAAGGATCAGTTCTTTCATTCTTTCCCGTGTCCCCCCGGTCAGCCCTTTTTCTTTGAGACCTTTTTGTCTATTATGTTGAATCCCCCTACCAGAAGCCCCAGCGTTATGAACGCCCCGGCAGGGAGGACCATGATTATCCAGTTGGTAAAACCTTCCCCCATTATCCTGGCGCCGAAAACGGTACCCGCGCCCAGGATCTCCCGGCACGCCCCCAGAACGACGAGTGCGCAGGTAAACCCTACACCCATGCCGAGAGCATCGAGCCCGGACCTGGCCACCCCGTGCTTTGAGGCAAATGCCTCAGCCCTTCCGAGGATCAGGCAGTTAACCACTATAAGGGGTACATACGGTCCGAGGGCCTTGCTTATCTGGAAAAAATTGGCTTTCAGGAAATAATCCGCCGCTGTAACGAAAGTGGCTATGATAACCGTGAACATCGGTATCCTGACCTGGTCCGGCACAAACCTGCGTATGGAAGAGATAACGAGGCCCGAAGAGACCACAACGAAAGTAGTGGCAAGCCCCATAGACAGCCCGAAAAGGGCTTTCGTGGTCACCGCCAGCGTCGGACACATGCCCAGCACCTGGACGAAAACCGGATTCTCTTTCCACAGCCCTTTTGCGAAATCCTTTATCATTGTTTTGCCTTTATCAGCTTACGGACCTCGTCGATCCTTTTGTTCAGGATATTAACTACCGCCCGCGATGAAATTGTCGCGCCCGTTATCGCCTCTATCTGATAATCTTCCTGCGGCTTCTGGTTCTTTACATATTCTATGGCATGGTCCAGCTTTAGCCCGCTGAACTGGTTCCGGAAAGGGGGATTGGCTATTTCCGCTCCGAGTCCCGGGGTTTCGGAAGATTCCAGCACTTCCATGCCTTTCATTTCGGTTATCGCGGGATCGACCCCCGCTATGAGCCTGATGATGCCCTGATATCCGTTACCTTCCGCCACAAACGCGTAGCCCAGAAGCTCTCCCTTGCCGCTTTCGGCTTTATAGACGCCCTTTTCGGAGGTTTTACCGACCTTTTCCGTGCCGGGGAAAATATTCCTTATAGCTTTTTCCGTTTCGTGTTTTATGTTGATGGAGATCTTCGGCGAAGCGTAATTATAAACGAACACCAGCGCCATGCCGGAAGCGCTTCCGACTATGGCCAGGGAAACTATTATCCTGAAAATATCGTTACCCCACGCTTTTTTAAACACATTATCCGCCATTGCTGCCTCCGTAACGCCGCGGCCTGGTGTACCTGTTAATGAGAGGTGTTACAGCGTTCATGCATAAAATGGAATACATTACGCCTTCCGGAAGCCCTCCCCAAAGCCTTATGGTCATGGTTATGAGGCCGCATCCGGCGCCGAACACCCATCTCCCCTTAGCCGTCACCGGTGTGGTGACCGGATCGGTGGCCATGAATCCCGCCCCGATCAAAAGTCCTCCCGCGAGAATGTGGAAAAGGGGAGGCGCGTAAAGCTGCGGAGCCGCGGCCCAGGCCACACCGGAGAAAAGGGCCACTGTCCCTATGTACGCCGCGGGCACTCTCCAGTCGATTATCTTATGATAAAGGAGATAGAGTATCCCGAGAATAAGCGCCAGAGCGGAAGTCTCCCCTATACACCCTCCCACATTGCCTAAAAAAAGCTGAGCATACGGCGTAACGGCGTGTTCGAACTTCGCGAGTCCGAGGGGCGTAGCGGTGGTGACAGCGTCAAGGCTCACGGGACGCGTCCAGGTGGTAAGGGCCACCGGAAAAGCAGCCATAAGAAAAGCCCTTCCCAGAAGAGCCGGGTTGAACACATTCTTTCCCAGTCCGCCGAAGACCTCTTTCCCCAGCGCTATCGACACTACACCCCCGAGGAACGCCATCCAGAGCGGCAATGCCGGCGGCAGCACCAGAGCCAGCAACATACCGGTCAAAAGAGCGCTTGAATCCTTTAGAGAGGCCTCCTGTCGCCTCGTTTTCCGGAGCAGCCATTCCGTTATCACACATCCGGCTATAGAAGCGGCCAGAACACCGACCGCGTACATTCGGAAAAAATATACACCCGCTATTACCGCCGGAAGAAGAGCCTTTATAACGCCCCTCATCATGAAGGTGGTATCTACCGGGGAATGTATATGCGGTGAAGCGCTTATGGTGAATTTGTTCATGGCTTATTTTCTTTTCTTAAGCAGCGCCGTTTTTCCTTCTTTTATGTATTGAACAAGCGGGATCCGGGCAGGGCATGTATAAGTGCAGCATCCGCATTCCATGCAATCCTGGACATTGAGAGCCTCCGCTTCTTCCCACCTGCGGGCTTTGACATTCCTCATGATCTCGGTGGGCATCAGGTTCACCGGACAGACATCCACGCACTTCGCGCATCTTATACATGGTTTTTCCTCCAGGTCCTTCGCCGTCGACTCTGAAAGAAAAAGTATCCCGGAGGTGTTTTTCAGCACGGGCACTTCTGTTCCCGGCTGCGCTATTCCCATCATCGGCCCGCCGAAGATGATCTTTTTAGGGTCCTGCCTGAACTCTATGCCCAGCTTCTCAACGATCTCTTTTACGGTCGTGCCTATCCTCATATGGTAATTTCCCGGCCTTTCCAGGCAATCGCCCGAAAGGGTCACTACCCTTTCTATCAAGGGCTTGTCGTACTCAACGGCTTCGTGTATGGCAAGCGCGGTTCCCACATTCTGTACGAGAAAGCCTATGTCAAGAGGCAGGCCTCCGGGAGGGACCTCTTTGCCGGAGATGGCTTTTATAAGCTGTTTTTCTCCCCCCTGTGGATATTTTGTTTCCAGAGGAACAACTCTGGCCGCTGATATCTCTTTTCGTGTGGATTCTCGTATCAGTTTTTCGAAAGCGAATATGGCAGCTTTTTTGTTGTCCTCTATGGCGATATAAGTGTTCTTCGGCTCAAGGACCCTTATCAGTATCTCAATACCCTTGATGATCTCCGCGGACTTGCGGGTCATAAGTATATGGTCACAGGTCAGATATGGTTCGCATTCGGCTCCGTTAATGATCAGGTTCTCTATGTTCTTACCTTCCGGTACGCTCAATTTTACATGCGTCGGAAAGGCGGCCCCTCCCATACCTACTATTCCGGCTTTTTTTACTTTTTCTATAAGTTCTTTCTGAGTAAGATCTTCGCTGTCGCAGGAGGTATATTTCAAGGGCTCTTTCCCGGGGTCTCTTTCGATGAATACGGCCTCTGTGTATCCCAGAGCGGGGTGAAAGGCTTTTTTGATGTCCTGGACCTTTCCGGAAACGGGAGAGTGTACAAGGCTGGAAACGAAACTCGGGCTTTCCCCGATCACCTGGCCTTCGGACACTTCATCGCCTTTGGTCACGGCCGGACGGCAGGGGGCTCCTATATGCTGGGAAAGGGGCACTATGGCCGTTTCCGGAGGAGGAGCCGTCCTGAGCGCCTCTCCGATGCTTATGTCTTTGTTATAAGGAGGGTGTATACCTCCGGGAAAGGTCAGGATCTTCATGTTTTATAAGTTATTATAATAGATATTATAACAATTAAGATAACATTATACATGTCGGATAGGGTTTGTCAATGGCTGCCCTGCCTTTTCCTGTCCGGGACAGGAAAAGGCAAAGAGACTGCTCTATATGGTATTGAAAATCGGCCGGATTTATAATATAATGGGTTTGTTATCGTAACCCAACCGGAAGACCAGCCTTATGGTATTTAAAAAATTCAAGAAAGAGAAACGCTGCTGTGAAAAGTGCCAGAATTACTGGACCTGCGAACGCAAATGGTACAGGGGCGAGAAAAAAGAAGAGAACCAGTGTTGTGACCTTTGTTCCTTTTATTCTATCTGCTGGAAAAACCCTTCGAAGAAATAACTTTTCCGTTCTTCCCGGCCCGTCAATATTCCGTTCCTTTTATCCCCGTAATAACGAAGCCGGCCAACCCCACCAGAGCAAAGATGACCCCGCTTGTAAGCAAAATTGACAGGTTCGAGAAATAGTCCGCCATAACGGCTGTCAGCAGCATGAAGACCAGGAACGCGAGATGCATGACCGCTTCCATCGAGCTGAAGATCCTTCCCCTTACATTATCCGGGACCAGTTTATGGATAAGGGTATTGTTACAGGTCAATATCGGCGCGCTCACGCCCCCCAGCAGCAGGACCAGAAGGCCGCCCAGGAAAAGCCGGGGAGAAGAACTGGCGTACAGGGCGAAAAGCCCCAGCGCGAGCCCGCTAAGCGAAAAACAGGCGAAAATAGACCTTATGCTTGACAGCTTCTGGCCTATTTTCCCGTAAAGCACCGTCCCGGCGAAAAGCCCCACTCCGAGAAATACACCGAATATCCCCAGGTCCTGGGTAACTGTGCCGAAAGAAGACTGGATAAAAACTATGATTATGCAGAAAACGGACCCCGCCCCGGCCATGAGCAGAAAAAGCGTTCCCGTGACCACTTTCATACTGTCTCTTTTGACCATATGCCTGAAACCTTCCAGGATCTCCTGCCAGATATTCTTCCTTATGGAACGAGAGACTATTGTGCCCGCTTTGTTAAGCTCATCCGTCATTTTGTGCCACTTGCGCTTGGGCACGGCTATTACCGAGATCAGCACGGCGGAAATAAGATAACTTATAGCGTCGAGATAGAAGCCCCACATATGGCCTATCGCGTTAACTATCAACCCTGCCAGGGCGAAGCCCAGTATGGTGGCGATCATCCGCGTAGTATTGGAAAGCGAGTTGGCTACGACCAGCTTGTCTTCCGAAACTATAGCCGGGATAAGGGCGAGT
Organism: Candidatus Omnitrophota bacterium; assembly: GCA_014728075.1. Classification (GTDB taxonomy): domain Bacteria; phylum Omnitrophota; class Gorgyraeia; order Tantalellales; family Tantalellaceae; genus WJMG01. The sequence continues at coordinate 12,654 of WJMG01000053.1, forward strand.
TTGGAAGGCAGGAAGAACCTCTGGGCCGAAAAGACCAGAAAGACCAGGATATATATCGGCACCATCATGTCCAGGTAAACGAAGACCGGTACCGCCAGCACCAGAAGTCCTCTTAGAAGGTCGGATATCACCATCACCTTTTTCCTGTCCCACCGGTCAACATAAACCCCGGCGACGGGGCCTATGACGAAGACGGGCACGACCACGAAAAAGAAAAGTTTCGCCATCGCCATGACCGAGCCCGGGCTTTTCTGGTAAACGAGAGCGATAAGGGCCATCTGGTTGAGGCGGTCCCCGAACTCGGATATTATCTGGCCGCTCCAGAGAGCAAAAAAGTTTCTGGTAAAAAGGACATCGCGGAATCTGGCCATGGTGGATAGAGGTTGGTTGAACCTTGGAGCACTAGAGCATTGGAGCGCGATGTTACATCCGGAAATGTTCCACAGCTCAAATGCTCCGGCGCTCCGGCAAAATTCCTGTTGGAATTTTTGCTGGAGCCTGCGAGAGGAGTCGAACCTCCGACCTAGGCATTACGAATGCCTTGCTCTGCCAACTGAGCTACGCAGGCACCAGAATATCACGCGATAGATTTTATACTTAAATGAGGATTTTTGCAAGAGATGATATAGCGGGCTTCATTTTTTTGTGGTTCGTGAGTTGTAAAACGAAAAAAGGACCATTAAACACGAATCGCGATGCACGGATCACGATACACTACTCTTCGCCCGCTTCCTGCCTGTATTTCTCGTAGAAGTCGCCGCCGTAATAGCCCAGGACCATGGCCTTGGGATCAATTATAAGGGCTATCCTGTCGTTCGGGTCGGTGGGGCTTTTCCATAGATAATATTCTACATCCCTGGCTTTCATGCCGGGCTTGAGCGGCTCGCCGTATTTTCTGGAAAGGTCGGCGAGGATATTGTCCTTAGCGGTATCATCCGCCCAGACAAGGGCGATGCCGGCCAGTTCGCCGCTCTCGGGAGTGAACAGAAGGGACACCTTGCATTCTTCCCCGTAAAAGAAGCCGCTGTATACCAGCGTACTGCTTTCCTTGTTATAGGAGACTATCTCATCCCTTCTCTCGAGCCTGCGCCGCGTACGCTCGAGGCTCTGGCCCCAGGTATATCCCCTGAACTCGTAGGCTTCCGAAAACGCGCCTGAAAAAAGGCTGACAATTATCCCTGATAATATCAATGTTCTTCTCATGGATCTCCCGGGAAGGAACCTTCCCGCCTCTCACTGTTAACTGTCCTTAATATAGCACAAAGGCCCTGTCCGTAAACAGGGCCTTCGCCAAAATCCCGAAGTGAAGCTTATATTACCACTGCTTCTTCTTCATTCTCTTTTTGAGAGCCTTTTTGTCTCCGCGAAGAGAAAGCTCTCTCGCTTCGGCCCTGGATTTTCCCCAGCTGTTAATATGATCGGAAGCGCCCTGAAAAGAACCTTTTTTGATGCTTTTGCTGGCCGGCCTGTGGTCTCCGGAAGAAGAACACGGACCTCCGCCGCCGGCGAAAGCGGTGCTGCCGAGAGCGAAAAGGACCAATACCGCCATAATCATTATTTTCTTCATTTTTCCCCCTTTTTATTATGTACCGCAAACCTGATTATTATACTCTTTACACATGTGTTTTGCAATCAGTATTAGGGCTTGCAGCGGATGGGAATAGATTAAGATCGAGAACGGTCTTTACGAGCCAAGGGTTTGCTAAATCTCAGTCTAAATCTAGATCTTGAGCTTCAGGCTACGGATCGCCGCCTTCGGCAGGCTCGAGGCTCGGGGCCATTGAGCCTTCAGACATCAGATATCAGCTTTCAGCCTCTTAAGTGTCAGAGTGTCGGCCTTCGGCACTCGCGGGGCTCGCGGCTAAAGGTGAAAGTAAAAATGATCTCGTCCGTCAAAGGTATTCCGGCGCTCAGACACCCGAACTCGCGTGTGGCTCGTTCGGAAACTCGCGGCGGACCACCTTTAACGGACTCGTAAGAGGCCTTTCGCCTCAATAAAAACCAACCCGGGGGAGTTATGTCCCCCAAGCGGGACGGGGACAGGTACCGCCTTGTTTCCGTACCTGGTACAAAGCTGGAATGGTACCCGGTACGGCCGGATATCTCCCGGACCTTGCGGCTCCCGCGTCGCTTCGCCCCTTGCTTTCCTTTTCCTGTTTCCCTGGAATTTTTTCCTTTCAGGCGCAGCCTGAAATATACCCGTCCCCCCTGCGTCACCACCGTACATGTGATATAATAGTTCCCGGAGACCGGGAATATGAGAAGATCATTTATTTTAGTTCTGTTCTTTACGCTGGCAGCTCCTTCTTTCTGCCCTGCTCAGATAGATACTCTGCAGATGGAAAAGGAAGAGGTGATGTACCAGCTCAAGATATATAAAGATGTAACGGAATACCTTGACGAAATGTTCCGCCAATTCAGTGCCGGGCATATACTGCCGCACGAAGGCCTCAGAAAAACCAACCTTTTAAAGCACGAATACAATAAGCTGGTCCGGCCGGTGCCTGAAAAAGCTCAAAAGCTTAATGATCTTGTGAACCAGCTTCTTTCCCGGGTAGAGAACTATTTCATCTACTACGAGCGTTTTTTCCGCGAAAGCCCCGAAATAAATCTTAAAATAGCCCGGAGCAAGTTCGAGCTGGCCCGAGAAGCCGACAGGCTTATGATGATGTATGTATAGTCAGACTCGGGGCATTTCAGCCTTCGGCGGACGGGAAGAGAGAGGCGACTATCCCCTCGCTGCACGCTAATGAAGGGCGAGTGTTCGACCGTGAATGGCTGCGGGGACTCTTAGATCCTGTGTTCCGGTCCACCGGTGCGCTGAACAGCGCGCTCTACTCCAGGAACTTCTTCAGCTCATCCATAAAGTGGGTAACATCCTTGAACCGCCTGTAGACAGAGGCGAAGCGGACATACGCCACCTCATCCAGGGCATAGAGCTTTTCCATAACAAGGTTCCCTATTATGGTGGATTTGACTTCTTTATCGGCTTTTTTCTGGACCTCGCGTTCTATTTCGTCCACTATACGGTCGATCTGGTCCATGCTCACCGGCCGTTTCTCACAAGCTTTAACGACACCTGATTTGATCTTTTCCCTGTCGAAGCGCTTGCGGGTTCCGTCCCTTTTTACTACCATAAGAGGGGCGTCCTCCACATATTCGTAAGTTGTGAACCGTTTGCCGCATCCCAGGCACTCACGCCGCCTTCGTATGCTCCGGCCTTCCCCGCTCATCCTGGAGTCAATTACCTTATCTTCCATTTTGTCACAAAAAGGACACTTCATGTTCCCATCACCACCAGTTCTATTTTAGCTTCCTCGAGGAACTTCAAGGCAAGCTCGTCGGGATAGCTCCCGTCTATAACGACTTTTTCGACCCCGGCGTTGACTATCATCTTCGCGCAGATGCTGCATGGCTGCGTGGTTATGTACAAAGTACTGCCTTTAAGGCTTATTCCGTTCCTTGCCGCCTGGAGAAACGCGTTCTGTTCGGCGTGAAGGGCTCTGCAAAGCTCGTGCCTTTCCCCCGAAGGCACACCCATCTCCTGCCTCAGACATCCTATGTCCTCGCAGTGAGTAAGCCCGGATGGAGCCCCGTTATAGCCGGTCGCCAGAAGCTGTTTGTCCTTTACGGCAACGGCCCCTACCTGCCTCCTTAGACATGTTGATCTGGTCGAAACAAGTCTCGCGATATTAAGGAAATATTCGTCCCAGCTGGGCCTTTTTATCCTTTTCTCCGCGGTCCTTTCTTTCTGTTCTTCCCGCATGGCTTCCCTCCGTAGAGACATTCGGCCGCAACCGGTGGATCAGGACGCCTCCATATCGCCGATCCAGTCAGTGTAAAGCGGAAAAGCTTTCAAAAATTCCCTTACTTCCTGTTTGATGAACGCTAGTTCCTTTTCCCGGTCGCGCGCGGCGACCGCCCTGTCCATAAACTCCGCTATCTTTTCCATTTCAGCCTCTTTCATGCCTCTCGTTGTTGCGGCGGGAGTTCCTATCCGGATCCCGCTGGTGACAAAAGGGCTTTCCTTGTCGAAAGGTATCAGGTTCTTGTTGACGGTCAGGCCGGCCTCATCAAGGCATTTTTCCGCGACCTTGCCCGTAACTCCCTTTCCGGACAGATCGACGAGCATCAGGTGGTTATCGGTCCCTCCCGAAACTATCCTGAACCCTTTGGATGCCAGACTTTCGGCAAGCACGGAAGCGTTCTTCACGACCTGTTCCTGATAATCCCTGAAATCGTCCTGCAGCGCTTCCCTGAAAGCCACGGCCTTCGCCGCCACCACATGCATCAGGGGACCTCCCTGTATTCCCGGAAAGACTTCCGAATTGATCTTTTTGGCGAACTCTTCCCTGCAAAGTATCATGCCTGACCGGGGACCCCTCAGGGTCTTGTGAGTAGTGGAGGTGACGAATTCTGATACCGGCACGGGTGACGGGTGTTTGCCCGCGGCTACGAGCCCCGCTATGTGCGCCATATCCACCATGAGGACCGCGCCTACCTCGTCACATATATCGCGGAACTTTGCGAAGTCAATGGTCCGCGGATAGGCGGAGGCGCCGGCTATTACCATTTTGGGCTTATGTTCCCTGGCTTTCGCCCTGATCTCATCGAAATCGAGCTGTTCGGTCTCCTTGTTCACCCCGTAAAAGACCATATTGAAATATTTTCCGGAAAAGTTCTTAAAGTGCCCGTGGGTCAGGTGCCCCCCGCAGGCAAGGTCCATCGCCAGAACGGTATCTCCCATCTCGAGCATGGAGAAATAAACTGCCATGTTGGCCTGTGACCCCGAGTGAGGCTGGACATTCGCGTGTTCCGCCCCGAACAGCTCTTTTGCCCGCGCTATGGCTATATCCTCGGCAACATCGACATTGACGCATCCCCCGTAGTACCTGGCGTGGGGATAGCCCTCGGCATACTTGTTCGTCATGGAAGAACCAGCCGCTTCCATGACCGCCCTGCTGGCGAAATTTTCGCTCGCGATAAGCTCTATCCCCTCGTTCTGCCTCTTTGTCTCCTCAAGTATGGCCCGGAAGATCTCCGGGTCTTCTTTTTTCAAATGGATCATCTCTTTTCCTTTTTCTTTTGCTTTAATCTTCGTGTACATCCCTGACAGAAGGAAAAGGCCTCTTCCGGACTTTCGCCCGAAAAAGGCCTTTTCTCAGCGGATTATGGCATCCCCAAGGGGATTCGAACCCCTGTCGCCAGAATGAAAATCTGGTGTCCTAGACCGGGCTAGACGATGGGGACGCGTTTTAACGCGTATATGGTTATGAACTAGATCGACCACTGTTTTTTAGTGGGGATATTTTACAAAATCCCTCTCCTAATTTCAACCTTTTTTTGAGATTATCCCTTATTTCGGCAACGCGGTCATGGCAAAGACCATTACGAACAGCGCTACGGTCTCTATAACTCCAAGCACCATAATGTAGTTACCGAACCCTTTTCCCGTTTCCGCAAGGGCGTCCGCGGCGCTGGCGCCGGCTTTACCCTGCATCCAGGCCGAAGCTCCCATGGCAAGGCCCGCCGCCAATCCGAGCACCATCTGGAACGGATAGCTTGCCGGGTCAAGATCAGCCCCCTGTATCGCGTTCCTCAGTATCATGCCGTAGATCGTCTGAGAAAGCGGCGCTCCGACAAAAGCTATTAAAAATAAAAGGGGCCATTTTATTCTGCATAAATGCCCGCTTCCAGGCGCCGATTGCCGCCATTCCGGCGGCACCGGTGCCGAGGGCGGACCCTACAGCGGCAAAAGCAAGCGAAAGCCCCATATCTCCTAATCCTGAAACCATATTTTCCTCCTTCATTCTATCATTAAAATAAAACTTACAGATAACAGGTAAAGATACTGGTAGAGAAAAAGGATGTTCCAGCATCGCTTTTTTCTGTCTCTACCTTTGCCTATACCTTTCCTACTCCCTGAACGGCTCGTACTTCTTACCGGTCCACTGCATACCGAGATGTCCTGAGAACTCCAGCATATTAAGCCGGATACCGTGCACGACTACGGCCATCATCCCCAAAACTATATTAAGGGTGTGCCCCAGGAAAAGTATAACCGCCGCGGCCAGCCCCCCGAGTACGCTGTTCACCCCGCCTCCAAGGGCCATGGTATTAAAGGTCTGGGCAAGCACTACCGACGCGTACCCCACCGCGAAAAGCCGGAGGTAAGAAACAACATCGGAAAAAGACCCTATCACCGCCAGCGGCAGATTTGAAAGCGTTTCCGCCATTCCCTTGAAAAAATTCTTCTGGAAATTCTCGAAAAAAAGCACCAGAAGTATCCCGATCACGAACAGATACCCCGCGAACCCCGGAAAAGGTTTTCCTATTACGAACTTTCCCGCGGCGAAGAACATCCCCCAGACAATGGCAACCCAGCCCGCGTCCCCGAGGGCCCGGGGAGAATTGATCCGGCGGGCTATTTTCATAAGATGGGCCACTGTCAGGTGAACCGCGCCCAGAACGAAACAAATATAGATAATGGTATCCTGATTGCCCGAAGCGAAACTGTTTATATCCTGAACGATGACATTTCGGAATACCGGGAGCCTGGCTATCCTTTCCGCTCCGAACCAGGTGCCTGTTATCGCTCCCCACACCACTGTCGTCCCCCCGAGAAGGTACATCAGAAAGAACGGCTCGAAAGACGCCCCGGGCAGTTTCCTGCGGGCCAGAAAAGTGACCAGCACAAAAACGAGCCCGTATCCGGCATCGCCTATGAGCATCGCGAAAAAAATACTGAAAAAAACCAGAAAAACAAAACTTATGTCAAACTCGGAATATCCGGGAAGGGTATTCATGAACTTGAATACTGGATCTATTATCCTTATCCATCCGGGGTTCGTAATAAGAGTAGGCGGTTCATCCTCTTCCGAAGGATCCTCTATTACATAGCCCGCCCCGTTCTTTTCGGCGAGTTTTTTTATTCCCGTTTCCTTTTTCGCCGGGAAAAACCCTTTTAGATACGCGAATTTTTCTTCTTCTCCCATCCCGCATTTTACTTTCAGGAACTCCAGCTCCTTTTCCATCCGGGCCCTGCATTTTTCCATAGCGCCCGCTCCGCGGGCCTTCTCGCGCAGTCGGGATTCCGTCTCTTTTATCGCCGTAAGAAGCTCCTGCTCTTCCTTCCGGTAATCCTCCGGGGATCTTGCGGGTACTTCCGCCGGTTCCAGGGGAATGTCGTCTTTCCCCGCCCCGACGGTAAAAAAGAACACTTCTCCCTTTTCTTTTTTTATAATACGGGCCTTTTCTTTGTCTATGTCGGCGAAGATCTTGCTGTTCGCTTTATAAAGGTCTATACCCGCGCCTTTTGCGGATAATACACGCAGGTCCTCCGGGTCGAATTCACCCCATTCGGCGAACCATTCCATCGTACGGCGGACCTTTGCGGCTTTTTCTTCCAGTTCGGCCTTTTCGGCTACGAGTTCGCTTATGCGTGAAGCTTGCTCGAGTATCTCGCGGTCACCGCAGGCGGCTGCCGTTCCATCATCCTCCTGCTGCCTGTAGGGGGAAAGGAGGTCCAGTGAGTGCTCTATCCTTGATATTCTTTCCTCTACGAAAGAGATCTCGTGGGAAGACGGGGCTTCGATATTCTCGACATGCAGGACACCCGCTTTCCGGAGAAGAGAGATGAACCTTTCTCTCTCTTTCCCGGTAACAATAAGCGTCACTTTTCGCATACGCTCTATCATTCGGTCTCCTCTTTTGCCGCGTTCCTGGATATTTTATCTTTCGCGATCTTGCCGGTAACGACCGCGGCTGTCTGCATGTCGCCCAGATAGATCCGGATCTTCCTGATGTTTTCGGCGGTTTCCGGTATTTTGACTTTCTCGAAAAGGTTGACCCTCTGTGTCGTGATCCTGAGCTCTTCCCGGACCATTTTTTCCTGCTGTCTCAAAACGGTCATTTCCGCGTTGAGCGACATTATCCTTTTCACCGCCTCTATTCCTTCATCGACCCAAAGCGGCACGGAAAGAAGATCGTATTCTTCCTCGGAGAAGACGGCCTTTTCGAATACGGGAATATCTATACCGGCGATGTTCCCTTCCGTAGTTTCGATCTTCTCCATACGGACAAGGCCTTCTATCCCGGCTTCCTCGGCGAAAACATCTACCCATTTGTAGGTTTCGGCTTTTTCATAGGCTTTTCGTTTCTTTACCTCTTGCATCTGCTGATGCAGCTTCAGGATCTCCGCCTGCAGCTGCTGCTTCTTCAGCATGAGCGTAGGCAGGTACTGCCTGAACCTTTTCAGGGCGTCTTTCTGCTTTCTGAGCTCGTTCTTGGTAAGTTTAAGTTTTGCCATTTTTTAAGCGCATAGCTTACAGGGCACAGCGTATAGACGGTCGCGCTACACGCTGTCAGCCGTTCGCTAAGTTTTAGGCCAGTACTCTTTTATGAGTTCCGACCGGAAGTTCGTCTCTTCGGGCTTAAAACAGTCCGCGAGTATTTTCCACCCGTTATCCAGAGCTTCTTCCAGGGGCACATTGACCTTGAGGTCCATCATCTGGCTCTCAAAAGAATCTCCGTATTTTAAAAGTTTCTTGTCCCAATCGCTCATACGAAAGCCCATTGAGCGTTTTTCTTCGGTCTCCCTGTACTGGGCGTAAAGCTGTATCATGCCGTCCATGATGGCCCTGTGATCCGACCGGGTATCTTTGTTTACCTGCTGCTTAAGCCTGGACAGCGACCCGAACGGCTCTATCCTTCCGTTGCGGAGATAGAACTGTCCCTCCGTGATGTATCCCGTATTGTCCGGGACCGGATGGGTTACATCGTCTCCCGGCATCGTGGTGACCGCGAGCACGGTTATGGACCCCGCCCCCTCGAAATCGACCGCCTTCTCGTACCTGGAAGCGAGCTGGCTGTAAAGGTCTCCCGGGTATCCCCTGTTTGAAGGCACCTGTTCCATGGTTATGGCTATTTCTTTGAGAGCATCGGCAAAGTTTGTCATATCGGTCAACAGGACAAGAACTTTTTTGCCGTCCAGCGCGAACTTCTCAGCGACCGCGAGCGACAGGTCGGGCACCATAAGGCCTTCCACAATCGGGTCCGCCGCCGTGTGGATGAAAAAGATGGACCTGCTGAGCGCCCCGCCTTCTTCCAGTGTGTTCTTGAAATACATATACTGGTCGAATTTTATGCCTATCCCCCCCAGAATGATAATGTCGACCTCGGCCTGCAGGGCGATACGCGCGAGGACTTCGTCGTACGGCTCCCCCGAAACCGAGAAAATGGGGAGTTTCTGCGATTCCACCAGAGTGTTGAACACATCTATCATCGGAATGTTCGTCCGGACCATCCGGGAAGGAATGACCCTTTTGGCCGGATTTGCCGCCGGTCCCGCTATCTCGATACGGTTATCGGATACGGCCGGGCCTTTGTCCCTGGGCTCGCCGCTGCCGTTGAAGATCCTTCCCAGCATGTTCTCACTGAAGCCCACGGTCATGGGCCTTCCCAGAAACCTTACTTCATCGCCCGTGGAAACCCCGCGCGCCCCGGCGAAGACCTGCAAATAGACTGTGTCCCCGTCCAGCCGTATCACCTGGGCAAGTGAAGTTCCCCTCGAAGCCTCTATCCGGGCCAGGTCCTCGTAAGAGACGCCTTCGGCTTTCACAGTAACGACATTACCCGCTATGCTCAGAATTTTGGTGCACACTTTCCTCATTATTTTCACCTTTCAACAGAGAATCGATCCCCTGTTCCTGTTCCTTGAAGCCTTCCGACTCCCATTCTTTATAATTCCAGTCAATGAACTTATGTCTTAACGCGTAGAAAAAATCTCTCGCATCCGATTTTTCCCTGAAGGAGAAATCCTTATCCAGCACCTCGACCACCTTGGCGAAAACATATTTCTGCCGTTCGGCCTTTGTCGCGGCGTCGACCTTGTCGAACCCATCCTGCTGCAGATAGACCGCGTCGATAAATTCGCCCTTAAGGTAAACTATGAAATCCTCTATGCTGGTCCCTTCTTCTCCGACCACCTTCATCATCTGGCTTACATCCTGTCCTTTTCGCAGGGTCTCTTTCGCCCTGGCGATCTTTTCCTCTTCGATTATACTTTTGTATTTGCTCCAGCTTTCAAGCGGGTCTATAGAGGGATATTTTCTGGCATCGGACCTTTCCCTGGAAAGGCCGTGAAACGCTCCTACGACTTTCAATGTCCCCTGCGTTACCGGTTCCTCGAAGTTCCCTCCGGCGGGAGACACCGTTCCTCCTATGGTGAGGCTTCCCCTGCCGCCGTCCGCAAGCTCCACCAGGCCGGCCCTTTCGTAAAAACTGGCTATCCTGGATTCCAGGTATGCAGGGTAAGCCTCTTCTCCGGGGATCTCCTCGAGACGCCCCGATATTTCTCTCATGGCCTGCGCCCACCTTGAAGTGGAATCCGCCAGCATCAGGACATCCAGCCCCATCTGTCTGTAATATTCGGCGAGCGTCGTCGCCGTATACACGGAAGATTCCCTGGCGGCTACGGGCATCGAGGAGGTATTGCAGATTATTATTGTCCTTTCCATAAGCGATTTGCCCGTTCGGGGGTCCACAAGTTCAGGGAACTCCTTGAGCGTTTCGACCACTTCCCCGGCCCTTTCGCCGCAGGCGGCGATTATAACTATGTCGACTTCGGCATAGCGGCTGGTAAGCTGCTGAAGAACGGTTTTTCCGGCACCGAACGGGCCGGGGATACAATAAGTCCCGCCTTTGGCCACGGGGAAAAGCGTGTCTATTATCCTGATCTTGGTTATAAGAGGCTCTTCCGGCTGGACCTTTTCCCTGTAAGCGCTTATCGGTATTTTGACCGGCCAGTTGAAATTCATCGTTACATCCACCTGCTCCCCCGAAGCGCTTTTAATCCTGGCAACGGTCTCGTTTATCCCGTATGTGCCCTTTTCTTTTATCTCCTGAACGGTGTACTCTTCCCGCAGATAGAACGGGACCATTATCTTATGCTCAAAAATACCTTCGGGCACCCATCCGAGATAATCCCCCGCTGTTACGGTATCGCCCTTGTCGGCGATCGGCGTGAACTCCCATTTATCGTCACCGGTAAGCGCGTCCAGTTCGACACCCACCGGAAGGAAGAATCCATGGTCTTCAGCCATCCTGGGAAGTGAGTTCTGCAGCCCGTCGTATATCTGGGTCAAAAGGCCCGGCCCCAGCTGCACCGACAGCATCTCTCCGGAAAACTCGACCTCGTCCCCCACGCTTATTCCCTTGGTATATTCGAACACCTGCATGAAGGCCCGGTCCCCGTTTATTTTTATGACCTCGGATTTCAGCCTTCTCCCCCGGCTCAGAACATACCCGACCTCGTTCTGGATTATATCGCCGTTGAACTTAACGGTTATCATGTTCCCGTTTATCGCTACTATCTCACCCCTGTGACTGCTCATAAGTTACCTCGCATAGATTGTAAAAAACACTCTCTCCTTTGTCTTTATCGAATACCCTGAGCCTTTCGGCTATTTTCAGTTTGGCCCCGTAAAGGACCAGCCAGTTGATGTCGAACTGGTAAGAGCCTCTTATGCTTTCCAGAAAGTCCCATCTTTTTCTTTCCAGGGCTATTTCGGCGGCGAGAGGGTCCTCCGCGCCGAAAATTGCCTTGAGCTCTTCCGGAACGCCCTTTTTCCCGCCCGCCTTTGCCGCTTTCCTTACACCGGCGATCGCGTGTTTAAGGTCCCTGTCGAAATCCTTCCACTCTTTTAACGCCCGGGGGCCGCCTTCGGGAGTTTCCCCGGTATCGGCCATCCCCGACATTACGGCGCCGAGTTCGTCCTCTTCCATCCACTTCCTGCATTCGTACAGAAAGCGCTCCGCGGAAACGGGGAGTTCCTCGCCGAACTTTAAGGAAGGAAGTGACGCCGCCAGGTAATAATATTTACTCATCGCGCTTTGTCCCTTTGCCCAGAAGATCCGCTATCCTGGGGTTCAGCAGGGTCCGGAAAGCTTCCGTTATCGCGTCTTCCGTAAAATCGTAATACGCGTTACTTCCCTTCTTTCCTATTCGGAACCCTTTCTCCATGGAAGGAACGGCTTTGAAAACAACTCCTTTTTCCATTTCTTTCCCGGCCTCGGCGATAAAGAATTTTTCGACCTTCTCCTTGTCTGCGTCCGGCAGCAGCACCTCTATCTCGCGC